>JACAAY010000047.1 GCA_013377095.1 Desulfuromonadales bacterium | reverse complement strand
AAAATATCAAGAGATCAGGGGTGTGCCGCTCTATCGGTGGCTGCTGGGCTGAACACCTTCGGCGCACCGCTGTTGATATTCCTGGGGCTGTTATAGGGAGGCAATCGTGACAGGCAAGAACAGCGCTAACACCGGCAGCGATATCGTCCCCGTCCAGTCGATTGCGGCAGAGACCAGGCCGAGGGGGTTAATCGAGGCCATCTCCAACATCGAGTATTACCACGCCCAGGAGAAGCGGGGGGCGATCCTGTCGGCCGGCTTTTTTACCCTGAAGCAAAAGATCGAGTATTTCGAGGTGGGATTCAGGGGGGCGTTCGTTTCCGGCCTGATCACCGCCATGATCACACCGCTGGCAATTGCAGTGGTGGAGAGGCTGATCCCGGTATTCGGTTCCAGTTCTCCAAGCACTTTTGACAAGCTCTTCGTCTTCATGCTCGCCTTCGGCTTCTGGCTCTGCTACGCCAGCTTCATTGCCCGGGCCGCTTCCCTCTATATCGGACCGTACACAAGAAGCATGATCCGCAATTTCGTGGGCGGGGTGGTCACCGGAGCGGTCGGCAAGATGATCATCGCCTTCATCTTTCTGCATTTCCTCGGTCTGGTGCTGCTGACAGAAACGAACAGTATCAGGCTGCTGCTGATGTTCGGAAGGCATATCAGGACCGAAACGTTCATAGCCGCCTACGGATGGATCAAGGAATTCAGGCCGGTGCTGATAACTGCCTCTTACCTGATCGTACTGACCACATTCGTCTTTATCGCTCTGCCACTCATAACCATGATCTTCGTCTCCAACCGCAACAAGAGACTGGAAAGGATCAAGGCCATCGTTGAAAACCGCTGAAGGAGGAAGGTATGACTGACAAGAAAGAAGGAAGAAAAGAAAGAATATCGCCGGAAGAATGGGAACAACAGCAGCAACGTTTCCTGGAGCGGAAGTTGAAACTGGCCCAGCGGGACGATATGGGGATCGTCTCGCGCAGGACCCTGGATTCCACCGATTTCATCCGTCTGTTCGGCACCACCGACTTTATGCTGAGTCTCGTCCGGCCGAATATGGGCCGCAAGGGAAAGATCGAGCTGAGCAAGGCGGCCCGGTTCCTGGCAGAAGCGGAAAGGATCAAGGAAGAGCTCAACCTGCTTAATGCCGAGATGTGCCGGGAGTTGGGGAGGGAGTACAAGCCGCCCTATGGGTTCGTGAATCCCTTGAAGGAGGAGTTCGAGGAACATGAACCCGGTTTCACTCAACAATAGATCAGTTTCGCCAATCAGGAATATCTATGAAGTCCGGCGAATCAGCAGTGGTCTGAGAAACAATGGGTTCCGCGGCTGGAATTCCGATTACCCTAATTGCCCCTTTAACACTCTTCAGAATCGGCATTCAAATTGGTTCGAACGAAGTCCATTGATTATGCTGCCACATGGTTCGTTGTCACATCGGCAATCAACCGGTTGCTCTTACCAAAAACAGTTGTCCGTACGACATTGACCCGTTTTCCCTTCTTTATGAAGGAAGAGACTGCCCTGAACGTCCCCTCCTTCTGGTTGCTGACAAAGTTCGCATTCAGTGTTATGGCAAGAGGAAATCCCGCCATGCCTTCCGTAGGAAGGCATGATCCCAATACCAATATTGAGGCAGTGACATCCGCAAACCACAGGATTGCACCCGCATTGACCACACCATATGGATTCTTTATGCCAGGCTGAATGGGCATTTCGGAAACTACCCGCTCCGGCATTTGTTCCACCACGTGAAATTCTATATTCCCTTCAACTTTCATATGATCCCCACATTTCTCCCGTGAATTTTCACCCTACACATGACACCATTGACATGATTGGCGGATGTTAGTCATCGGCTTTTCGAAAGACCACTTATATCGATAACCGTCCTGTACAAGTGCTTTACTGGAGCAGGTTAAATAGCCATAATCTCCCAAAACTTTTGAGATCAAGAACTCCTTAAAACTGTCTGGGGACCAGCGCAAAATATATCCGGCGAATCCATACGTGGAGCCGGTAAACCTCGGTGCTGTTTTCGTTTGCCATCATGGTACACGTTTAACAAAGCACCGTTAAAAAACTACTTGCCATTAATAATAGCAGGTGGTTAAGTGAACAGGCAGGGTGTCGGGGGAGTATGATGATATTGTTCCAGCACCCAGTTTTTTACAGTCTCGAATCATAGTCTTTAAAAAATCCACCATCACAGGGTTAAAACATGGATGTGAGACAATTGAGATTTTTTTTACAAGTTTGTAAGGACTTAAACATTACACAAGCCGCTGAAAAGTTGCATATTACCCAACAAGGCTTAAGCACATCACTTGTTCGATTGGAAGACGAAATCGGATGCACTCTTTTCTTACGGACATCAAAGTGTATTTCTCTTTCCAATGACGGCATATACTTTCGTAGTCAAGCCGAAAAAATTATCAGTATTGTTGATGAAAGTCTTATTTATTTTAAAAATAAAAATTCTCAAAAAACAGAATTACTTATAGGCTGCGCATATGGAGTAGTAGGAGAATTTGCTAATAAGTTATTTGATAGTACAGCAAAAATAAATCAATTAATTAGTTTAAAAATTAAAGAATACCCAGATATATTATGTGAAACAGCTATTGTTAGCAATGAAATAGAAGTTGGATTATCCCTTGGACCAATTGACAAAAGACAATTTGAAAGTTTTTTTCTTTTCGAAAGAAAATTATGCTTTATTGCACATAAAAATCACCCTTTAGCTCAATTTGATATCATCGGGATAGAACAACTTGCGAACGAAAAAATAATTATAATGAACAAAGATTTCAAGGTGTACCACACATTACGTGCGCTCTGTAAAAACAAAGGAATTGAACCTTTTTTTGCATATGAAACTGGAGATATTGCTATGATTCATAACCTTGTAAGCAAGAATTATGGAATTGGTATTAGTACTGATTTCCTTGCAAAGGATATGAATTTACATGACATTAAAGTGATCAATGTCAAGGACCCTGCTTTTGTATGGACAGTTTATCTTGTCACCAAAAAGCATCAGCGTTTATCAAACGAAGCCGAAATATTTAAAAATTACCTTCTTGAATCTTTGCCATACAATTAACAAAAACATAATGTTACTCAGTAGCGCCTTAAGTCCACTAAGGTGGCACTTTATCATCGAGTAACTTCATATTTTATAGATTTTGAGTTGGTTGAAATCACTCAAAATTTCAGTGCATTAAAAAAGGCCTTTCCAGGCCTTTTTCTTTTCCTCAAGCAGAAATTCACGACAACGGCGACGCTTCAGTATATCATCAGAGCAGATTCCCAACCGCAAAATCCCAATCAAATGAATCACCCCGCCGCAAGCGGACGGGGTATCTGTAACTTTTGTTGATTCTTGCATCGCCGCAAGCGGCGGGGAATTTACCCTAAACACCGATTAAATTATCCAACACTGCATTGACATAGTCAGCGCGTCGGTTCTGGTATAGCGGGGTTCAGTGCATCATCCGAGTATGGCAATAAGGGCAGGACATGCGGATACACACTATTATCGTGTCATGAATCATAAATTTTCCTTTCATGGGCATGCTGCGTTTTTTAAAGGATGCGAAAGTCTAAAGTCCAGTCCTATGGTGTCAAGCCGATCTGTTTCATGAAGGCTGCGTTATCCCAGTACAGCCATTCTTCTGCAATCACGCCATTTTTCCAATGCCCGACAGTACACATGGGGATCGAATACTTCTTACCCGTCGGTTGAATGAACTTGCCACCTGCAATCGGCATCGGCTTTGAGAATGTCCCGGTCACAATACCCATCACGCAAGTGAACTCGCCTGAACCAAACTTCATCGGGTGTGAAATTATTTTTGTATCGGGAGCATACACGAATAACGCTTTAAGATTTTCATTGTACGTATTGATTCCAAAGGATTGATGACCATCAGGCCAATTCACTTTTATGCTATCTGAATGGCTCTCATGTAATCTTACCCACTCCTGGTTACTGAATACCTGAAAAGCCAGTGTATCAAATATTTCAAGGTGATTTTCTACTGATGCTTTTTCATCAGAATACTTTTTCAATCCCTTTTCAATTTCCTCAATTTTAAACTGCATTTCGCGCGAGTAGCCACCCTCATTGGAACTATCTGGAAATGTTAACGAGATGCTCGGTGTAAAACGTCGTGCCACCTCGGCAACTCTCTGGCCAAGTAGCGCTGCTATTTCGTGATCATTGAGAGAAGAGGCCGAGTTCAGCTCTTGTCCATTTTGAGATTGCGCCATTGCCCCTATGAAGGAATCGTATTGATTGGGGTCAGTAATACTGGTGGTACATGCATTATTACCAGGTAGCATGCCAAGGTTAACCCAGAGCATCCCGTGCTGTGCTGCAAACAGTGCCAACTGGAAAAGTGTATTGAGTTTGTCACCGCTTTGACTGGCCGAATTGGTGAAGCCGGCGGCTAGTTTGTTCTTCCATTTTTGCTCCATCAAGAACCCAGCAGTGACCTCCATAAACCTTTTGAAGTCTGCCGAAGCGCAGCCCATGTAAGTCGGACACCCGAAGATAATGGCATCTGAACTGCTCAGTTCATTCCAGTATTTCGTAATATCGGCTACAGGAATCAACTTCCCTTCCGAACCACTGACCCTCTGGACCCCTGCCTTTACGGATTTCGCAAGCGCCTCGGTGCGGCCGAGAATGCAGTGATAAACAATAGCTATTTTCGACATGATTGCATACCACCTGCATTTATTTTGATTACCCACTTGAATAATACATTTTTCGGAGATGGGGATGTCGTCACTCACAACTACGTCACCAGCCACTAGTGCTCTGTTTAGTTAAGACAAAAAATCTTTACGATTACAATTTTTACTCTTTTCAAGACACCTACGCTTAACGTGCAATCACTGTCAACACTTCGACATTATTATCTTTAGAAACCAATCGATGTTTGATCGTCGAGTCAAAGTATATGCTGTCTCCTTGAGAGAGCAAAATATGTTTGTTATCGAGAATCAGCTCGACATTTCCTTTTGTGATGAATAAAAATTTTTCACCAGTGTGACTATAGGTAGCCTCCTCCAATGAGCTTTCATTTACGGTCAACAAAAATGGCTCCATCTTTTTATTATGCATCCGGAATGAAAGGGACTCACAAGAATAACCACAGGCATTATCGACAGGGGTAAAAGTCTTGGTGATGGGCTTTCGTTCGTTTGCATGTACGACTTCAAAACGGTTTTCATTCTCGTCCTCAACGAAAAACATGCCGATCTTGACCTCGAAGAAACTGGCTATTTTGGATAGAGTGGCGATTGGGGGCGATACGTTGTTATTTTCAATCTGCGAAATAAGAGCCGGTGAAAATCCAATTTTATCTGCCACAGTCTGAAGGGTTAGTTTTTTTCCCTGACGTAATTTTTTGATTTTCGCGCCAATGTTGAGATCATTCACATTACTGACCTGCAATTTATTACTTGAATTGTATTTTTTGTCTTGGCGCAGCTTCTTTATATTTGTATCAATGACCAAAGTGTTCATGCTATCTCCATAATAAATATTTCTCTTGCAAATGCTTTTCCATGAGGCTCAAACTTTACATGTACATTCCACCGTTGACGGCCAATACTTGGCCTGTAATATAGGAAGAATTGTCAGAAGCCAGGAAAAGAACAGCATTAGCGATGTCATCCACGCTTCCTAGTCGTTTCATCGGTATCTGTACAGCCAAATCCTGAAGTACTTTTTCGGACAACGTGTCTGTCATCATTGTTGCAATAAAACCAGGTGCAACCGCATTGACGGTTATCATACGACGTGACAGTTCACGGGCATTGGATTTTGTCAACCCGATCAGTCCCGCTTTACTGGCGCAGTAATTTGCTTGTCCAGCATTACCCCCCTGCCCCACGACAGAGGCGATGTTGATTATTCTGCCACTGCGCTGCTTCATCATGACTTTGGACACGGCACGGGTGCAAAGAAAAGCGCCTTTGAGATTAATGGAAAGCACGTCATCCCATGCATCATCCGTCATGCGTATAAGCATACCATCATGGGTAATGCCGGCATTGTTGACCAGAATATCAACCCGTCCATATTTTTCCACTGCAGCGTCAATCACACGCTGGGCGTCTTTACTAGACGTAACGTCGCACTGAACGGCAAGACATTCCATCCCCAGTTGGGCAAGCTCGTCAACGAGTGCCTGTCCTCCGCCCGGGCTGGTATGCGCCGCAACAATCTTTGCACCCCGAGCTGCAAGTGCAAACGCAATGCTGCGCCCGATGCCCCGCGATGCGCCTGTAATAACAGCAATTCTATCCTGTACCATAACCTTCCCCTTATCATCATATCCAGAACACTGACCATTTTTCATGTTGATACCGCTTCACAAAAGTCGAGTCATTTGAGGGGCGCAACCTTAGCACTCTCCCCACTTCAACTTGGTTCTCAATACCTCGAAGTAGTCGCAATTTTTGGGAACCGCCAGATTGGTGCAAGTTGGGGCTTTGCGAACCTCCACCGTGTCACCCTCCAGCAGATCAAAACCAATCTGACCGTCCAGGGTCAGGCAGACTTTGTCATCCAGAGACGAGGTGACGATGATGGAGATGATGGAATGATCTGTTACCACTATAGGTCGGCTCGTCAGGGTGTGGGGACAGATGGGGGTTATTACAATACAGTTCACCTGAGAGTGAATTACCGGCCCACCCGCAGACATTGAGTAGCCAGTGGAACCGGTGGGAGTGGCTATAATCAGGCCGTCGGCCTTGAAGTTAGTGAGGGTGTGCTGGTCTATTTTTGTTTTCAGGTTGACAATACGGGCCAAAACGCCAACCCTGTTGATCACGATCTCGTTGAGGACCGGACATTTCTTAATTGCTTTCCCCTCCCGAATTACCGTTACCTCCAACATCATCCGGGGAGAAATGTTGTAGGCTCCATCCAGACAACGTTCCAATTCAGTATAGAGTTCTTCAACTGTCACCTCGGCCAGAAAACCGAGGCTACCCAGATTAATGCCCAGTATCGGAATGTCCTTACCGTAAAAAAGCCTTGCAACGGAGAGCAGGGTGCCGTCACCCCCCAGTACCACCACCACTTCAGCTTGAATAAGCATCTCCTCACGGGTCATGCCGTCCGAACGCTTCAGATGGTGGGCCAGACTTTTCTCGATCAGGTGGATATGGTTACGCCGCTCCAACCAAGTGATTAACTCGTTGGCAACATCCTGACAGCGAGGATCGTGGGTTTTTGCGAATATTGCGACTATCTTACAATGCATGATTTACCTGACAACGTGTTGATGCTTTAGTGACACAGTAGATGGTTCTGTCTAGTACGAGCGCCTAACCTCTAAAGTTATTACATATACTTAATCTCAAACAGCTTCCTCTTGATCGGATTTTGGTTCTATCCTTTTTCATGGTCAAAGAGGCGAAGTGTTTTTCTGTCTTGAACTTTCTTCTCATTCCTTACTTCGCTGCAATTCTTCATTCTCCACGTTGACGAACTAAGGAAGCTGGAAATTGTCAACTTTGCGTTTATACCTGCAGGAGAGAAGCAAGCGCATAACCTGCTTCGCCCTTTTGCCACGGAGATCAAAGGCGGGCGAAGCAGATGAAACATGCTTCGCCCCTACGATCAAAAACGTTATCAATAATTTCGAGTCCCTAAATAATTTCTTCTGGTGGAAGAGGAGGACCCGCTGGGGGTAATGGTGCACGAAGGAAAAAGAAGAGATGAGCCGTAATTGTCAGTGCAACAAAATGGAGAGTGTACATGACGGCCAGTACGTTAGAATCAAATGGAAGTCCAAGCGCCTGAACTTTAAGCAAAATTGGTTGCATCATCAGTTTTACAAGGGGGATCCAAAGACAGACACAAACAAGATTTAATGCAAGACAGAGGATTCCACGCAGAGGTTGTTTATATTTCCCAAATGGATAGAGACCGAAGACAGCGCCATGAAAATAAATTACACCAATCAATGAACCAGCAATTGCTGCGGATGAGAAGGTTGGCGATAAATATCGCAAGCTAATTGTCCACGTAAAATACCCTAGCGTGATTATCACAGCTGTCGTGGCCAGTTCACACCAAGGTTTTTTCATCTTATAAAAGGGCCACTGTTGAAAGCACGCTGCATTTGAGAATATTTGCATCCACGCAATAATCCAAACTAAGCAGCCGAATAGCCATTCAGCCTGTAAAGGTCCTTTTGGGTCATAGGATTTACCAGCGAATGGAGTGCCACTCAAGTTCACCTGGGTCCAGAGCAGTACGGAGATGATAATAATTATTGCAGCTCCCCCAAAACAACGGATAGCAGGAGACGCAATCTGGTTTAAAGGCCACCCATTCCACGTCAAACCATACCAGAGGGTGACTGCAAACAATATAATACCCCACCAGATCCCAACGGGAAAAAGAGGTATTTTAGGAAACACATTCACACTTAGAATAGGTCCGAGGACGGTAAGAACACATACGAGTAACGTTGTTAAAAGTCCTGGCTTCCAAAAACCAGATTCAGGCCTCCAGTTTCCAAATGGAGGTGCAAAAGGCCAACCACCTGATATAAGAGGCGAGAAAACTATGAAACCAAATAATGAATAAAATGTAGCCGGGATAATGAGTGTGAACACAAATTTAGACGGGAGAAAATACATGAGACACCAGCTTGCTGCCGCATGGATCATAAAGAGAACAGCCAGCTGCGATATACTTGCGGTTTTAGTTATCGGCGTACCAAACTCCGATCCTTCAAGTGTCACTGCAAGCGTACTACCGTATTGATTTTCCATTTATAGGCCTCTCAATTTTCCAAAATATTGTTGAGCTTATTGAAACAACATTTAATTAGAATGATGGTGAAAACAAAGTTACAAGCAAAACGATGATCGCCACCCTTCTCGCACAGGTTGCATTTGAATAATCCAGGTCAGCTGTGTGCTACAGATTCACCAGCAGGTGGCCCATCTTTTCCTGTTTGGTTCTGAGGTAGCGAATATTGGTTCCACTAGCCACCATCTCCAAAGGCACCCGATCAACAATCTCAAGGCCATGGCCCTGCAAACCAATTATTTTGCGGGGGTTGTTGGTCATAAGTCTTATTTTTCGGGCGCCGAGGTCTGATAAAATTTGAGCACCGATTCCGTACTCCCTGAGGTCCGCCTTGAATCCCAGTTCCATATTTGCTTCTACCGTGTCTTTTCCATCGTCTTGGAGAGCATAGGCTTTTAATTTATTGATTAGGCCAATTCCGCGTCCTTCTTGGCGCAGGTAGAGAATAATGCCACTTCCCTGATTGCTGACCATTTCCATCGCACGCCCAAGCTGACTGCCGCAGTCGCATCGTAGACTGCCGAAGACGTCACCGGTCATGCACTCGGAATGAACCCGCACGAGCACCGGATCTTCAGATCTGATCTCACCCTTAACCAGTGCTAAATGTTCCAATCCGTCCACGTCATTTTCATAGACAATTACGTTGAATTCCCCGAAACGGGTAGGCAGAGAAGCCGCGGCGGCCCGGTGAACCAGCGATTCATGCCGTAACCGATAGGCCACCAAGTCGGCAACGGTACAGATCCTGATGCCATGCCGCAGGGCAAACTCCTTGAGCTGCGGCATACGGGCCATAGTGCCGTCTTCGTTCATGATCTCGCAGATGATGCCGGCCGGCTTGAGTCCTGCCAGACGGGCCAAGTCAACGGAACCTTCAGTCTGACCGGTGCGGGTCAGCACTCCCCCCTCGCGAGCCCGCAGGGGAAAGATGTGACCAGGACGGGAAAGGTCCGCCGGACCGGTTGTGTCGGCAATGGCGGTCAGAATGGTCTGGGACCGATCGGCGGCGGAGATGCCAGTGGTGACACCACGGCGGGCTTCGATGGAAACAGTGAAGGCGGTTTCAAAGGGGGAGTTATTATGGGCAACCATCGGAGGCAGATCGAGTCTGTCACACAGTTCACCAGTCATGGTCAGGCAGATCAGGCCTCGCCCGAAGCGGGCCATGAAGTTGATCGCTTCCGGGGTGCACATCTCGGCTGCCATGGTCAGGTCGCCCTCGTTCTCCCTGTCTTCATCGTCGACCAGAATGACCATTTTGCCTTGGCGGATATCAACTATCGCTTGTTCTATGGATGCGCATGCCATGATCGTCTCTCTTTCTGAATCTGTTAAAAAAAGGGGGGGGGATTGCTCCCCCCCCGATAACAAGGAGGCGGCTCACGTGAGTAAGCCTTTGGTTGAAGCATCTTAAAAAGCCCAGATCAGTTTCAGCCAGTACCTGTCGCCTTCAGCCTTGTTTTCAGCGAGCATTTCTTTTTGATACTTGGCTTCCAGGCTCATGTTCTTGTAACTATATTTGACAGTAGGGCCGACAGCAAATACCTGCCCTTTATTGCCGCCATTGGCGCCTGCACCAGCACCATGGTCTTTCGTTACCTGTTTATAAAAATATCCAGTTGCCCCTATATTCCACGCCCCCCAGTGATAGGTGCTTGCATAGTCAAAATGGAATTCATGACCGGAGGTGTAGTGGGTGTCGGTATTTTCGGTGTTGATGTCATACATAATCTTAGTAGTCAGATCCAGGCCACTTTCAGTGAGCAGAGTTACGTTCACAATTGGCTGAAACGTCCAGTAGTTTCTGCCTACGTTTGCAAGTCTGCTTTTGTCGTAAGAGCCTGTTGGTGCAGTAAACTCAATTGCGGTTGCAGCATGCCAGAGACTTTTTCCGTGCCAGGAAAGCATAAACGGAGAAAACGTCATATCGCCCACACCACTTGTCGTGTTGCCAACACCACCAATCGTCGCGCTGACATGGACCAAGGGAACAACAGCATAAACACCGAAAAGACCTCCCAGCAGGTGATAGTTGGTCATATACACAAAGCGGGAAACATCGGCAGTGGCGCCGACATGAAAATCAACCGGCAGTTTGTTACCGTTTTTATCGTTGAGGCGGTCAGCAGAATAATGTGTGAGGTAGTTGAGGTAATAGAATCCAGGAGGGGGCAGGGCAGCGGACATAACACCCTCAGCTCCGAGTGGAGAGCTCCCTCCGCCACCTTCGGTAGCTCCAGCATTAGCCGCACAGAGCACGCTGCAGGCGTACAAGGTAAGGACGGCAAGATTTTTCAGAGAAAAACCTGTGATCTTCATTGTATTACTCCCTGTCGATATGATCCGACTATTTGGATTTTGGTGAAGCTCAAGCAGTATCAACCTACTACTATCTATTTTCGATTAGATGTCGGCTGTCGATTGCAGAAGCATTTTCTCGTCTGCACATTTTTTCCCGTTACGCGATTTCCATGAGCTAGGCTGCATTCACTGGCCATGTACCATCATTGAGGTACTCATGCATGGCCCGTGCGGCCTTCTTTCCAGCACCGATGGCCAAGATAACGGTAGCGGCCCCGGTGACAATGTCACCACCTGCGAAAACACCTGGCTTGGTGCAGCGGCCATCATCATCGGCGATGAAGTAGCCCCACTTGTTAGTCTTTACTCCGGTAGCAGTGGAGGCAACAATGGGGTTGGCGTTCTGGCCGATGGCCACTACAACCATGTCCACATCCACAACGAACTCAGACCCCTTGACGGGAATGGGGCGACGGCGTCCCGAATCATCCGGCTCTCCCAGTTCCATGCGCAGGCACTCCACGCCAGTTACCCAGTTGTGTTCGTTGCCTATAAAGCGAACCGGATTGACCAGGTAGTGGAATTTCACGCCTTCTTCTTCAGCGTTCTCGATCTCTTCGATGCGGGCAGGCATCTCTTTGCGGCTCCGACGGTAGAGAATAGTAGCTTGGTCCGCTCCCAGCCTTAGAGACATGCGCACCGCGTCCATGGCCACGTTGCCGCCACCCAGGACCGCCACCTTCTTGCCTTGTGCTACAGGCGTGTTTTGGGTGGGAAACTTATAGGCCTTCATCAGATTACAGCGGGTCAGATATTCGCTGGCCGAGTAAACGCCGTTCAGGTTTTCTCCGGGAATATTGAGAAAGCTGGGCGCTCCAGCTCCGTTGCCGAGAAAGACTGCGTCGAATTCCTCCAGTAGTTCGTCCACGGTGGCGGTACGGCCCACCACGAAGTTATTAACAATCTTTACTCCGAGTTTGCGGATAACCTCAACCTCAAGCCGAACAATCTCCTTGGGAAGCCGGAATTCAGGAATGCCGTAGACAAGGACGCCACCAGGTTGATGTAGAGCCTCGTAGAGGGTAACGTCGTGACCCAGCTTGATCAGGTCTCCGGCTACGGTAATGCCGGCGGGACCAGCGCCCACAACGGCGACCTTCTTGCCGGTTGGAGGCGCGAGAATGGGAACCGGAAGCTCTTCTTCAAACAGTGCGTAGTCGCTGGCAAACCTCTCCAGGCGTCCAATAGCCACTGGTTCATACTTCTTGGCCATAACACAGGTGAGCTCACACTGGGTTTCCTGGGGGCAAACCCGACCACAGACAGCAGGTAATGCGGAGTTTTCCCGCAGGATGCGGGCGGCTTCCAGGAATTCTCCGTCTGCAATCTTTTTGACAAAACCTGGGATATCAATTTCAGCTGGGCAGTTGACGACACACTGGGGATTTTTGCACAAAAGACAGCGTTGGGCTTCCTCCATGGCGGTCCCCCGGTCCCAGCCGACAGCTACTTCGTTAAAATTCTGCACCCGTTCGACAGGATCCTGATGAAGCATTGGATGACGAGGGATGGCACAGCGCTGGGCTATGGTTAGCTCTTTCACCGGTCACCTCCCCAGCAGGAGCCGTGTTCATGGTAGTGATTCAGGGCTTCAACCTCGAATTGGCCATACATCTTCTGCCGGGACATCATCTCGTCCCAATTCACTTCATGGCCATTGAAATCGATTCCTTCGGAACAGACGAAACGGGTTTTGCCCGCTACGGTGACCCGACACCCGCCGCACATTCCGGTGCCGTCCACCATGACCGAGTTAAGCGAAACGATTGTCTTTATGTTAAGAGGCAATGTCATCTGAGAGATAACTTTCATCATAATGGGAGGGCCAACAGGGAAGACAAGCTTGATGTCTTCCCCTCTGTCAAGAAGACCCTGCAAAACATCGGAAACCATTCCCTGTTTCCCGTAACTGCCATCATTGGTGGCAACATGGACTTCATCACACACGGCTTTGAGCATCTCTTCACAGATCAAAAGATCGCGAGTCTTGGCCCCGAGCACTGCAATAACCCGATTTCCCACTTCCTTGAAAGCGCGGGCCACGGGGTATCCGGCGGCGATACCGAAGCCCCCGCCAACCATGACGAAGGTGCCGTCCAGCTTTTCGATTTCAGAAGGGTTGCCCAGGGGGCCAACCACGTCCAGAATATTGTCACCAACCTCAAGAGTTGCCAGGAGTTCCGTGCTGGCGCCTATCTCTTGAAAGTAGATGTCGATGGTCCCGGCTTCCCGGTCCCAGTCGGCGATAGTGAGCGGTATCCTCTCCCCGTCCTCATGGATGCGCAGCATCAGGAATTGTCCCGGCTGGCACTTCCGCGCTATCAATGGCGCCGAAACCCTCATCTGCCACGTCCGCGCCATTAGCATTTTTTTTAGATGTATTTTGTGCATGTAAACCTCAATAAAATGTATTGATAAAAGGTAGTTCCGGCCAACCCCGCAGGACTCCCGTAGCTTCTCGGGAGAAGTCTGTACATAAAAGCATTGTATGCGGGAGCATCAAGTGTCAGGGAGATGGGCGTCGCTTGAAGTGTGCTTTCGTTGTGTAATCCTCTTGGAAACAGTTTGCCAATGGCACACCTCCGTGGGATGTATACATGGAGGTGTGCCATGACAAACAGACTGAGTAATTCCTTTGGGGTACAGTCATCAACAAAAATTCAGACACTTCCAGATCCAATGCCGCCTACGGGTTGAAGCCGGAGAGATGGTCAGACGTGGCTTGCCCCGCTTCAGCAAACGCGGTCCACGGATGTGGCGCCGCCGTCAACAACCAAACAAGTACCTACGCAGAATGAAGACTCATCACTTGCCAAAAACAATGTGCCTGCGGCGATTTCTTCTGGAGCGGCCGCTCTTCCAATCGGTACACCTACAATAGCCTCTTTTTCAAAGTCACTACCGACGGGAACCATTTCTGAATTTGTCAGACCTGGAAGGATGGCGTTTACGCGTATTCCTGCCTTGGCATATTCACCAGCCAAGGATTTAGTAAACATAACAATCGCTCCTTTGCTTGCAGAATAAGCGGGACAGTGAGGTATACCTATTATACCGCCAATAGAAGCTGTATTAACGATAGAACCGCTCCTTTGTTCTACCATGTAGGGCAGAACTTCTTTACAGAGCAGGAAGTATGATTTTACATTGAGGTTAAAAGTAGTATCAAAGTCTTTCACTTCATCCATTTCAGTGAAGTTGAATGCTGTCAAGACACCTGCGTTATTTACAAGGATATCAATTCGTCCATGGAGATCAGCAGCTGTTTTAACAAGATGTTTGAGATCGTCTAGTTTCGTTGCGTCTGTTTTGACAAAAACAGCTTTTCCGCCTTGACTCTTAATTTTATCTACCAGTTCGTTGCCAAGGTTTTCACGACGTCCAGCCAAAACTACTTCAGCACCCTCTTTTGCAAAAAGAATAGCTGTCGCATACCCAATGCCTGATGTTGCCCCAGTAATTATAGCTACTTTATTTTCCAATCTCTTTGACATTTTCAATATCTCCTTTTAGGTTTAAAAATTGATCTCAATATAAATATTGAATCTTACTTGAATTTAAACTGTAATATTTGACATATCCAACACCTATACGTGCTTGCATGCCAATCTAATCAAGCATTTCGTGATTTTCTTCACCATCACCCGTGGTAACACAGGGAACCATTGGGGTGAAATGAATACGATTTTTGATTGTCAGATTTTCAACTTGAATCGGTTTAAACATGTGCGGATCATCTTTGTAAGCCATGACATATTCTCCTTGTGTTTTTAGTTGCTAAAAAGAAATTTAACTACAAGACATTTTGCTTAATGGTGCAATACAGTAGATATTTACATCATTTTGTGTCGAGCAGCTGCACATCTCTTTAGTAGTTGCGTATACAATAAATAGTAAATATATTATAAACACATTATTAATTTTATAATGACTTTATTTATTGCGTCATAATTATATGTGCATGCCTTTTAAAAGATCATCACCGAATGTAACTTGATTGAAATGTTGTTATAATTTTTGTCTCTGACAATATATACGGTTTACTGAGCCTAAATGTAAAACAGTTTTTTGTTTTGGTTTGCGCAACATAATGTTGTGGCTGGCTGTCAAGAACCGGTAGATTTTCCAACCCATAGTGGAGATTTAGCCCTACAACGACACTATAAAATCCGGGTAATAGTCAACTTTTCTTCCTATGCGACAGGGATGCCGACTAGATTGAGAGAGCCATCATCCTTCGCCGGATCATGCGGGTTACGGAGCGGAGCATCGACAAAAAGGGGAAGTTGCTTCTTGTGCAGGACATCGAACTTGAAGGATTGTGGACCAACCTGGATCTCCCCGATCAGGAAATCATCGAACCGTACAAGTGGCATGTCCGCTGGAGGGAGAAAGGTGCTGGGGCGGGTCAATTTTGGACGCCGATTATGGCAAAAGGTGGGGCTTTTTTACACGCCGACTCACAGATTTGAATAGATATTGCACTTAACTGGAAGGTAACAGGCACATTACATTGCCCACCCTTCCCCATTTGGTCCGCAAGTCAATACAACGGGGCCACTACGGGAAATGGCAACGGTATGCTCAAAGTGAGCACTAGGCTTTCCATCTTCAGTTACAATGGTCCAATGATCATTTTTCAATCTCACCTCTTTGCTGCCCAAATTCACCATAGGTTCAATAGCAAGGGTGGTTCCTGGACGAGTCCTAAAATCTTCATTATTGCTGCTAAAGTAATTCGGGATTTGCGGATGTTCCCACAGTTCTCTACCAATTCCGTGACCCACAAGATCCTCTACTATTGAAAAACCTTTTGATTCGATACGCCTTTGCATTTCTTTGACGATCAAGCTCCAATGTGTTTTTACTGATAATTGTTTAATGGCGAACCGTAACGCATTCTCTGTTTCAGTCAATAATCGTCTTTTTTCATCGGATATATTTCCAACGGGCAACGTAGTTGCGGCATCAGAGCACCAGCCCTTCAACTTAACCCCTATATCGATACTAACAATATCTCCGGCAACAAGCTTTCGATTCGATGGGATTCCATGAACAACTTCCTCATTAATCGAAATGCATGTTGCTGCCGGATAAGGAATCTTTCCAGGAACACCTTTAAATAATGGCACTGCCCCATGCGATAGAATGTATTTCTCGACGGCATTATCGATTTCATACGTTGTGATTCCTTCTTTAATCAATTCTTTGGCCTTCTGGTGGGCCTCCCATAAAACGAGTCCTGCCTCTCTCATTCGAAATATTTCTTCATCGCTCTTTATGGTCATAGATATTTTCCTGATAAAAGTTGAATTCAGTGGCTCTCTTTATGGCATGTGCCGCACTTTTCCTGAACCGGGAAGGCTTCCTTGCCCCTGTTGTGACAAGCACCACAGGATTTGCCCTGTTCCATGGCCGCCATAGTCTGCTTCCCGGTACCCAACCGATAGGGAAAAACAACGGGATGACACTCTTTGCACGCATAATTGGCCGTGTGCTTGTCATGGCTGAAGACAGCATCACCGGCTTCAGTCTTGAAGGAAATGGATGGCGGTTTATACCCCTTGTGGCAGGTAGCACAGTTACCAGATACAGAGAAACTGGTCCTGCCGTTGTGACAGGCGCCGCACGTCTTCCCCTTCTCCATTGCGGCCATGCTCACGGGTGAAGCGTTACTCGTTATGGCTTTGCTGTTATGGCAGCTTTCGCAGCCATCTTTGGAAACAGCAAGATGCCTGTCATGGCTGAAGAGGACATCACCGCTCCCTCTGACCATGTAGGTCAGATTACGCATTTTACCCTTATGACAGCGAACACAATCTTCGCCGGAAGTGACACGGAAGGCTTTGCCTCCATTGTGACAGGCACCGCAGGATTTGCCCCGCGCCATATCGGCCATGGTAAAATGGCGGCGGTTCCTGATGTTGTAGAGAGCTGTGTGACAGACCCTGCAGTTATTGCCGTTCGCGGCCAGATGGGCAGCATGGCTGAAAATGACCGGTGCGGCATGCTTCAGGGAAAACGTTATTTCCTTTGTTTCCACAGCCAGGGCGGAAGCTGCCCAAAAGAGCAGCATCAGCAGGGTAAAGCATCGTTGTGAGCACTTCATTGCACCAAAATACCTCTTGTTTTTCATATTTCCAACCACGTGGCATTTCCTTTAAAAATTGAAATGATACCTTCCGGCACACCACAAGCGACCGTGAGATTTTCACTGACGGCGGTCAAAGAATCTGAGAAATCAGGGCTGGCGAGAAACCGGTCCCGTTGGCCAGCGCCTGAAGGGTCATGGTTCTTCCTTTACGCATTTTCTTAAGCCAGGCCCCTCAACTCAGGAAGGCGTAGATCATGAGCAAGAGAAGTGTCACGCCAATGAAGACGGCGGTAAAACCGAAGCCCTTGACCAGGAAGTCGTAGAGCACGCCGCTCGGTTTTGGGCAGGCGAAGCGCTCCGTAATCCCCTCTTCCTGATAGCGCCGCCACTGGTCACCCCGTTCTTCCATCATCTCCTCCTTGGAGATCTGGCCGTTGAAGATGACGAAATCCATGGGGAACTTCTCCGGGCGCACATGGGTGTTGAAGAAGTGCACCGAGAAGATGAAGCCGGTGGCCAGCAGGGCCTCGTCGGAGTGGACGATGGTGGCCATGTTGAAGACCCAGCCGGGCAGAAATTGACCGAAGAATTCCGGAAACCAGAGCATCAAGCCCGAGCCGCCGATGGCGAACATGCCCCAGAAGACGGCGATGAAATCGAATTTCTCCCAGTAGGTCCAGCGCTCAAAAGTAGGCTTGGGCCCTTTAAAGAGGAACCAGCGCATCATGGCGGTAACGTCCTTTAAGTCGCGCAGGTTGAAACAGAGGGAATCAGGTCCGAAGAGCCGTTCGATGAAGTTGCCTTTGAGGTCCTTCCTGATGAAGAGGAAATGGAAGCTCATGGCCAGGGCCGAGGCAAAGTAGACAAAGGTGACGACGGCGCAGCCGCGGTGGATCAGGCCGGCGTTGGCCGTGCCGCCCCAGAGGCGCATCAGTTCCTGGGCCCAGACCTGGTCGCTGAACTTGAGGGGGAGCCCGGTCAGGGAGAGTCCCAGGAAGCTGGTGATGACCAGGATGTGCAGAATGATGTGCCGGCGGGTGAAGCGGCGGTACTGTTTGTTGGCTCCGGGGATGTGGTGGGGATGCTTCTCCTCCATCAGGCGGGCCGCCTTCTCCCGGTTCTCGACAAAACCCCTGAACATCCAGAGCAGTGTGTGCAGCCAGAACACGGCGAAGGTGGTCACCAGCAGGACGGTCATGACCATGAAGGTGTAGTAGAGCAGCGGGTAGTTCTTGCGGTCCTTGTGCTCGCCATGGGCGTAGTATTTCGTGAAGAGTGGGGTGGCCTTTGTGTGGCAGGCGCCACAGGTCTTGACCAGATTGGCCTTATTGATGCTAGATTTTGGGTCTTCGGGGTGCAGGACGGCGTGGGAGCCGTGGCAATCAGCGCAGCCGGCCACCCGTTCCGGGGAGCCTAGGCGGAAGTTCTTGCCGTGGTAACTCTCCAGGTAGGAGTTGACCGCCAGGTTGGTGACTCCGTTTCTGGCCATCATCTTTCCGTCGCCATGGCACTTCAGGCAGGCGCGGGTGTGGAACTCCTTGCGGTCCCTGTTGGCCACCTCCCCCAGGGACCTGATATTGTGCAGGCCGTGACAGTCGCTGCAGGCGGCGGAATCAGGCCGGCCGGCGGACACCCCCCTGCCGTGGACGGAGTTGCGGTAGGCGCTGTTTTTGTCATGGCACTGGATACAGGTGGCCACCACGCGCCGTTTATCCCCCTTCCAGGGGGTCAGGGAGTGGATGTCCGTATGGCAGTTGGCGCAGCGGACCCCCCTGTTGATGTGGGCGCTGGAGTAATGTTCGGCCGTTTCCTTCTTGTGGCACGATTCGCACCGCACTTTTGCCGGCTTGAACTCGTGGCGCATGTGGCTGGCAAGATCGACGATATCGGCATGGCAGCTGGTGCAGCCGTTCTTGCCGTGTACCGAGGCGGCAAAGGTCTTGATGGGGATCCTGTCGCTGTGGCAGCCCAGACAGTTGATCGGATCGATGGAAAGACCCTGCTCGCCAAAAACGGGACCGGAGTGGAGCAGAAGTGGGAGTAAGGGGATCAATAAACAAAGCAGACGGAACAGCATGAATTTCATCTCCAGACGTTTAGGATACAAATAGGCAGCATGGGCATTTCATACTCAGGATTTATGCGAAAGGCTCCATGTGTTGAGCAGTATTTATCCGCAGGCAATTCCATCTCCCTTTTTTATTAATAACAGGCAGGCTCCGAACAGCAGCACGCCATTACCAGCGATCGGCGTCGGGGAGACAGCATCAGGGTGGAATGGCCAGTGCCCGACCTTTGACATCTCCTTCTATACCACCTTGGGACTGGAGCCGCTTCTGGGGGGCACTATCAGGGACCGGCGGGGGGATGGGATCTGTTCCGGTGAGGACGGTTGCGGGGGCTTCTCTTCTTCATCTCCGGTCAGGCCTGCGGCATCTCTATGGTGGGCGCTTTTCGCTCCACCTTAGTCCGGAGATAGTCCTCCAATACCTGGTCATGCAGATGAATATGATTCAGCCAGAGCAGACGGATATATTTGATATCTTCAGCCAGCACCATTCGCCCTCTTCGGGAACGGCACCAGAGATCCGCCGTGTTGTCACGCAGAAAAGAATGATGCAGGCGATGCAGGCTGATGAGCGGAAAATCATGGATCTGCATGCACTCATATTCCTCACCCATGTAGCTATCCAGCTCCTCCAGCACCAGATCCAAACCTTCCGTCAGAGGGGCTGACGGCTGGTAATGCACATGATCCAGCAGCATATCCAGCCGATTGGTGATACTCCGATAGAATCGCATCCGGTCGGCGCGTCTGACTGCCTCTGTATTCAGTTCCTCCGCCTGGCAAGGAATGAAATTGAAGCCGCGAACCGTCTGACAGGTTTCCATATTTTTTTCCTTCAACCGTCACAGGTTTGCCAGAAGGTGTCCCAGCTTGGCCTGCTTGGTAAGCAGATCTCCAGGTGCCTCTTCAACACCGTTCATTACCATGCAACCGCTACTTACGGCGTGCTTTCGCGCCACGTACTCAAATCAGTGCCTTCTCCGCGAAAATTGCCCATACAACGGGACAACAGATCAAAAATATGCTGATCAGACTTGTTTTTCTGAATGTATCCGTTTCTCTGTCACGATTACTTCATCAACACGGTTTGGGGGCGTGGTAGCAGCGTCCTCACCCATTTCCACATTAACGGTCAAATTCTGTTTAAATTCTTCCGTTGTCCGCTTTAATTCGGCAAAAGCCTTACCCAATGAACGTGCGATCTGGGGAAGTTGTTGCGGACCGATCACAATAAGTGCCAATGTCAAAATGACCAAAAGCTCTGGCACACCTATTCCAAACATAGAATTACTCCCTCATCACAGCCTATGCGCACTAAACGCATTCCAGACTGACGCCATGAAGATACATCACCTCTGTACGCAAGTTGCCTATGTTTCCAACTCCAGATCCTGAACATCCAGGCCCGCCGGTACGGCCCCCTCTCTCGTTCCAAAGAAAAATGCCACCCAGACACTAAGCTCATACATTACATACAGGGGAACCATGATGACGAACATGGTAATCAGGTCTGCGTGGAAAGCAGCAATAACGGAACTGGCCAGCAAGGCGTATTTACGCTTTGAAGCCAAGAACGGATAACCGACAACACCAAATCGGGAGAGAAGTAACGTTAATACGGGCAGTTCAAAAATCAACCCGAAGATCAGTATCAGGCGCAGACAAAAGTCAATGTAGGCGCTGACATTGAACCAACTCTGCAACCCGACAACTTCATAGGAAAGAGAAAAGTTGATGATCACCGGCCAAACAATAGTCAGAAAGAATGTCGCTCCGCAGCAGAATGTTAGTGTTGCCGACACAACAAACGGAAAGGCAAGCTGACGTTCCCTTTGCGTCAGCCCTGGCGACATGAATTGCCACAGCTGCAGAAAGACCACCGGCAAGGCCAGTATAAGACCTGCGAGCATGGATATTTTGCACTGCACAAAAAACGGCTCCATGGGCGCACTGTAATTGAGCGAATGGCTTTTTTCCTGAGTATTAACAACCTGGTCCAGCTTATAATGACTGAACAGAGCAGGAGAAATCACCTTGACCTGGCTGTATAGCCGCTTTTTAATCTCAGACAGATACGTTTTGCCGGTCAGCGGTTTTTCGATGAAACAGAGAATTTCCGTCGAAAAGTTCCATGCGACCCCCATTCCCAGAGTAACGGCAATGGCAATAATAATGAGACGTCTGCGCAGTTCCACCAAATGCTCGAGGAAAGAGCAATATGCAGCATTTTTCATGGCAGTCATGGTGAAGTAGATTTAAGCGACAGAGGTAAAGTAGTTGCATCCGCCAAATGCAGAGGCCTGCTCAATTCATGCATCCTGCTTCCGGTCCAATTCAGTGTGATCGTTCACATTGGCGGTTTTCCTGAAATTGCTGATTGCCTTGCCGAAAGAGCTTCCTATTTCAGGCAGCTTGCCCACTCCGAATACCATCATGAAGATAACTGCAATAATAACGAGTTCCGGTGTTCCAAAACCAAACATAAGGTGTCTCCTCTTCTTGGCAGTCCATTTTGAGGACAGCCAGAGCTCAATGACAAACATTCAGGCAAGCGGTCGCGTCACACCGCCGCCCGACCGAAAACAGGCCGGGCAGCGGAGAACTGTCACATTTTGAGTGATGGGATCAGTTTGTCGACGTCACCGCCGGCCGCCTTGATTCCGGCCATCCTTCCGAAGGTCAAGCAGCGACCGTGGCCGATGCCGGGACAGATTGTCGGATAATCGTTGGCAAAAAAATCGCCCTGCGCCGAGCCTGCCACATATAGGCCTTCGATCGGCCTGTCATCCTTATCCAGAACCAGCAGACTACTGTCAGTATGCAATCCGCCGCACATGGTCAACACGGTACTTTGCAGCTTGCCTGCATAATAGGGGGGCTTGTTGATCTTCGTCAGCAGCTGGGACCGCTTACCGTAATCCGGATCGTCCTGCATCTCATGCAGTTCGTTATAGCGCTTGATCGTTTTCTTGAGATTTTCAACGGGAACGTCCATTTTTCTCGCAAGTTCTTCTATGGAGCCGGCTTCAACAATCTTGCCCTGCTGAAGATGAACCTGCTGTGTGGCTTTCTCCATTTTTATGTCCCAGCCCTGTCCCCATGGCTGAAACGTCTGGCCGTAAAACAGTCCGCCAGCGGTATTGGAATCCACCTGTTGCTTGACCTGTTCGGCCCAATCGCGGTCATAAATAGACCAAGCGATCCCATGTGGCTGCAACTCCTTCGTACAGCTCTTCGACTGTGTATTGACATCCTCATTCTTGAAACGCTCACCATTGGCGTTTACATGCAGAAATCCATAACTGGCTGCTCCCGCTTCCAGATGGATTACGGCTGCATGCGGCTCATGTTTCTGCATGGAACCGCCAATTTGCATTGCCATCGCCATGCCGTCACCCGTATTGCACTTGTTTGGAAAATATATCTGTGCATCAGCCCGCAGACTGAAAGGAGAGTATCGCTGAACCATTTCCTTATTGGAGGCATAGTCACCCGTGGCAATAATAACGCCATTCTTGGCGTTATACTGGGTGTAGTGCCCTTTTTTACCGGCGATCACACCGGTTACCCTGCCATCCTGTTCTCTCAGGATCTGGGCGGCAGGCGTCTTGTAATTGAAGACGACCCCCTTCTCCTTAGCCGTCTTTTCCAGTACAGGCAATAAAATGATATTGCCGACCCCTTTGGTGCTGCCATTAACGTAGGCGAGGTTTGCACCCGCCTCATGAAAAAAATGAGTGACTGGGTATTCGGTATAATCAGGGCCCTTGTAATAGCCTTCCCACAAGGCTGCCGAGAGACCGTTCTTTTTGCAGATATCCATCATCCAGTCCATGCAGGCACCGCTTTTGTGGGCAAAATCCCATAACAGCTTTTCATCAACCCGCCCCTGCGCCCAGGCGACCCAGGCCCGGATAATCTGACGATAATCGGGCTTGACCCCGATTTGCTTTTGAAGTTTGCTGCCAAATGCCGCGATATGGCCGCCACGTGCTGCCCAGCTATTGTTTTTTTCTATAAGCTGAACACTTGCCCCCTGTTCTGCCGCGGAAAGAGCTGCAACAACACCTGCCAGTCCGGCGCCAATAACAACGACATCACTGTCAACAACCTTGACTATTTCATTTTTGCCAATTTTTTTGACCGGTTTTTCCCAACTCCAGCCCGAACACTTCGGCTCCGCATAGGCGGCGGGAAGATCGCCTGCGTTCGACTTTGTCGGCAGAACGGAAGCGACCGCCACACCGGCCAAAGCAACCGAAGTCCCTTTAAAAAAATCTCTTCTGCTCATCACCTTCTTGACATCATCGCCTGACCCCATACCCGAATCCTCCTTTGTATTTTGTGTATTCCTTTAAAGATGGCATCCACATTCCGCCAGGGAAAGATCAGCCATTCTCCCGAGGAACCAGAAGAGATTGACATAAACCTATTTCACATCAATGTTGAACTTATGGCATTGGTTACACATAAGCTGACCCTTTCCATGGATTTTATGACATTCGAGACAATCTATTTCTCCGTAATGTGACTCATGTACTTTTACTTTGACATCATCATGTACATTAATTTCACGTGTTTTTACTACTTCACCATGGCACTCAATGCATGTGTCTTTGCCTGGTGAGGCTGAAGGCTTATCAACCCCATGGCAACTTTTGCATGTCAATGAATTATCCAAATGTTTCTTATTTATTACGTTGGTGTTTCCATCGGCAAATACAAATGTTGATGAAATAATTATTACTATTACTGCTAAAAGTGATGATTTAAGCATTGAATCCTCCGAATTAGTGTTCCAACTGCAACCGCATATTCCCAAGTCTATCCGCGTATCATGTAGAAGAAGCTCCATCAGGCAATGACTGGCTGACACATGGCTGCTTCCTGTTAAAGCAGGCAATGAGGAGGATACCGACAAGAGCTGCAGCGGAAATAAATGCCAGTGCCGTGAAAAAACTCCCCGTTTTGCCGATGGTAATACCACCAATGAGAAGCCCCAAAGCGCCGCCAAGGGTACCTATCCCGAAGCAGAAGCCCATCATTCTGCCAATAATGGCGGGGGGGTAGCTGACAGCAATGGTTGAGCTCAGGGACGCATTCATAAATGGAATGCCCACCCCCGCCAACATGAGGCAGACAGTCAGCATAACCGGTTGCTTAAACACTGATGGCAGCAGGACCATAAAGGTAAAAACCCCGGTCATAAGAAAGCCCGCAATAACAGCCGGTTTGGGATCACCCTTGACAACCCTGTCGAAGAACAGGCCACCTACAAATGGGGCAAAGATTCCGACCGAGATCAGCGCCAGCGAAAGATTACCCGCCGTCACCGCAGTCAAGCCGACCCCCATGGGTGCCGGAGCCCCCAGATAGGCGGGAACAAGATTATACAAACAGTAGAGACCCCACGAATTGCAGACAACAATGGCGGTAAGATGCCAGGTTCTGGGCAGCCTGACGGCCTTACCAAAGGTCAGGGTTTCTTCACCGGAAGGCGTGGATTCCCGCAGCATCTGAAGGATTTCAACGGAAGGTGCTTTTCTGGTAAACAGCATCACCATTAAAATGGAAATCCAGCCCGGGATGGACATGATGGCCACCATTATCCGCCAATCACCAAACCGTTCGAAAAGATAGGGTGAAGCTATGACGCCGATGGCCGACCCGATGGAAATAGCTCCAAAGAGAACACCAGAAGCCATTCCCTGCTCTTTGGGAGGGAACCATAGGGCCAGAATCGGTCCAATGGTCGCAAAGACAAAACCGACCGATGCCCCTTGAACAAGTCGACCGATGAAAACGGCACCGTAATTGACACCGATAACAGGCATGAGCACGGCCGGAATGGATGTACACAACAGACCAAGAGTCAGCGCAAAGGTCATTCCGTACTTGTCGCAGACAACACCGCCGAAACTGAGAACAAGGGCAACTGACAGAACAAACCCCATCATCAGATTCGTTGCCTGCTCAAGGGGAACATTCAGATTAGAAGAGATCGAGCCCAGAATGGGGGCGAATACGATCATGTTGATATACAGCGACATTATCGTCAGACTGCTTGCCAGCAGCACAAACCAGCGATGACTTGAATATGGGCTTTCGTTTTTCATTACCTACCTCCACAAGTTATGTTGTCTCTGGGGGGATCACTGACCTAAAAGGCGTACACCAGCTTGAACCAGAACCTGTCATCTTCCGGTCGGTTCTCGGCATGCACCTCCTTTGGTATTTAAAGGTAACACTCACCTTCTGATGTTATGCGCATAGGGTTGGTAAACCGAATCCGATTTTTCATGGTTAGCTTGCCCGCTTTCAATGGCGAAAACACATTCTGGTATTTTTTTAAAACTCCCATCTCAAGACTCTTTTCTTACGCATTTTTTTTAAAACACCTTGTTGAACTGAACCATACCTGACGTTCAAAATTATTTGAAACAGCAATCCATCAACCACAACAACAACATAAAGCTGTCACAAAAACCTGCTGACAACTAAGAATAAGAACATAAAAAGCGCCTCGAAGAAAATCCTCAAGGCGCTTTAAAGCACGTCAACAGCCTAATATATCTAACCTTCAAAGAGCAAAAGAAACCATGACACCAATCTAACGGCGTTTCCGGTAACGAACTCACCTTCCTCCCCAATTTGATAGCCTATCAGCCCCATCCTCCTCTATCTACGGCCACAAAAAAACACAAACATGCTCCAACAATCATCACTGAAAGCGGAATGCAGCGGAAACCCATGTGGCTGGGGACGGTGATTCTGTCCGCGGCATCCATCAGGCCAACCACTTCGCTTTTCATTACGCGGTCGAGGTTTCATGCCAATGGATGGACATTGTGCGTAGCCCAGGGCAGAGGTATGGGATGATTCGGGAAGGAGGCGGGCAGCTGTTATGGATGTGGGGAACAGGCAAATTCGGAGCTAAGCAGTCATCTACTCGAGAGGAATGTGTTTGAGCAGTGATGTTTTCAGTAACTGAGCTTCTTTCGAAAGGGTGTGATTCTTTTTGTGGACGAGATACACTGACCATAAGAAGGCTTTTTCGTCAAGGTCCACAACTTTGATTTCATCTTTATTCAAATCCTTGGCTAAGAAGCTGACGCTCACGCCGATTCCGTGCTTATTGTTTACCAGGCTGTGGACGAGAGCGATCTCTCCGGCTTCAAAAGAGAAGCAGGGGGTGAACCCCGCGCTTTTGCAGAGAGAACTGAGGATGTTATGCACTTTGAAGTCGGGTTTCATCATGATGATCTTTTCGTTTCTGAGTTGCCCGATATCAATTTTATCAAATTTGGACAGGGGGTTTGATCTATGGACGACAAAGCAAAATCGTCTCTGAATGAGGAAATGGCAGTCAAACCTCCTTTTATCCAGGGGACCGATACACAATCCCAGCTCAATATCATTATCCAGTATGGCCGCTTCGCAAAGCTTGTCCGGAAACTCCTTGATGGAGACATTCATGACATGACTGGTTTCTTCAGTGCTTTCAAAGAGATCGTTAGCATATTCTGCTACTACCCCATAAGCACAGCCGAGTACAAAATCAGTTTTTTTAGAATTTTCTTGGGATATATTTTTAATACTTTCATTGAGTATAGCAATAATTTTTTCTGCCTGCAGCCTAAAATAACTACCTTCTTTTGTAAGTGTAATTCCTTTTGTGTTACGTATGAATAAAGAACATTTAAGTTCATTTTCAAGCCTGATAATTGATGTAGCTAGTCCTTGCTGTGAAATATAAAGATTTTCAGCAGCCTGGGTAATACTCTTGTTATCACAGATACTCAGAAAATGTTTTAACTGTTTCGTATCCATAGCTTGAGTCCATTTCGAGATGAGCAGGTGGTGTATCTGATCAATCTGTTCAACACAAGAGTGTTATAACGCTGTTGAACTAAACCGCTGTTCGGCAACTTAAAACCAAATCAAATTCAGTAAAACGGAGGCATCTCCCCCGGATCAAATGACAGTGGGATGGGCGTCGCTTGAAGTGTGCTTTCGTTGTGTAATCCTCTTGGAAACAGTTTGCCAATGGCACACCTCCGTGGGATGTATACATGGAGGTGTGCCATGACAAACAGACTGAGTAATTCCTTTGGGGTACAGTCATCAACAAAAATTCAGACACTTCCAGATCCAATGCCGCCTACGGGTTGAAGCCGGAGAGATGGTCAGACGTGGCTTGCCCCGCTTCAGCAAACGCGGTCCACGGATGTGGCGCCGCCGTCAACAACCAAACAAGTACCTACGCAGAATGAAGACTCATCACTTGCCAAAAACAATGTGCCTGCGGCGATTTCTTCTGGAGCGGCCGCTCTTCCAATCGGTACACCTACAATAGCCTCTTTTTCAAAGTCACTACCGACGGGAACCATTTCTGAATTTGTCAGACCTGGAAGGATGGCGTTTACGCGTATTCCTGCCTTGGCATATTCACCAGCCAAGGATTTAGTAAACATAACAATCGCTCCTTTGCTTGCAGAATAAGCGGGACAGTGAGGTATACCTATTATACCGCCAATAGAAGCTGTATTAACGATAGAACCGCTCCTTTGTTCTACCATGTAGGGCAGAACTTCTTTACAGAGCAGGAAGTATGATTTTACATTGAGGTTAAAAGTAGTATCAAAGTCTTTCACTTCATCCATTTCAGTGAAGTTGAATGCTGTCAAGACACCTGCGTTATTTACAAGGATATCAATTCGTCCATGGAGATCAGCAGCTGTTTTAACAAGATGTTTGAGATCGTCTAGTTTCGTTGCGTCTGTTTTGACAAAAACAGCTTTTCCGCCTTGACTCTTAATTTTATCTACCAGTTCGTTGCCAAGGTTTTCACGACGTCCAGCCAAAACTACTTCAGCACCCTCTTTTGCAAAAAGAATAGCTGTCGCATACCCAATGCCTGATGTTGCCCCAGTAATTATAGCTACTTTATTTTCCAATCTCTTTGACATTTTCAATATCTCCTTTTAGGTTTAAAAATTGATCTCAATATAAATATTGAATCTTACTTGAATTTAAACTGTAATATTTGACATATCCAACACCTATACGTGCTTGCATGCCAATCTAATCAAGCATTTCGTGATTTTCTTCACCATCACCCGTGGTAACACAGGGAACCATTGGGGTGAAATGAATACGATTTTTGATTGTCAGATTTTCAACTTGAATCGGTTTAAACATGTGCGGATCATCTTTGTAAGCCATGACAAACTCTTCTAGTTTTTTTAGTTGATAAAAATAAATTTTAATACAATATATTTTGTTGAATAATTCAACTTAATTTACAGTTTAATCAGTTGGTGTCGAGAAGCTACGCCTATTTTAAGTTTTTACCATAAGATTGATAGTATCAATTGCAACATATATTACAAACTTTAAAGTTTAATTACTTTGTAGTATCACAATTAAATATGTAAGTATTTTTAAAAATATAAACTTAGAATATAACTTTATTGAAATGCTGTTCTAATTTATTTATTTTTGATATATATACGTTTTACGGAGCCTAAATGTAAAACAGATTTTTTTTGGGTTACCACAACATAATGTTGTGGATGACTGCTAAGAATCGGTAGATTTTCCAGCTCAAAATGAAAATTTGCTCACTGGATTCGGGTGAAGGTCCATCGTCACGAAGGCGAGAGCGTGAAATCCTGAACCGATGCATTCAGGATTTCCGCATAGCCGGTAAGCTGACGGGCTGAATCCAGCGTTAATTGCACACCATGCATGCGATCTCTGACATTGGTGTTGATGCCGTTGATGCTATTACTGATTTCCTGTGTGGTTGACGTCTGCTCGGTAGCAGCGGTTGCAATTTGATTAACCTGCATGGTTACAGTGGAAATTTGTTGCACGATATCGTCGAGAGCCTTACCTGAACGGTCGGCACCGACAGTACCGCGCTCAACTTCCACAGACCCTTCTTTCATGGAAACAACAGCACCACGGGTCTCATGTTGAATGGTCTTAATCATCTCACCAATTTCACGGGTTGCTTTTGTCGTTCTCTCCGCGAGGGCCCGAACCTCATCCGCCACGACCGCGAAACCACGCCCCTGATCACCTGCCCTTGCAGCTTCGATGGCTGCATTCAGGGCCAACAAATTGGTTTGATCCGCGATATCTTCGATGGTTCCAACAATATTTCCAATCTGGTCCGATCTTGCGCCGAGCTGTTCCACCGTAGCCGAAGCGTCCCGAACCCGGTCGGCAACTCTCGCCATAATGTCAATGCACTCCCTGGCAACGAGGGCACCCTCTTCCGCAGAATTGTTCGCCTTACGAGCGCCATCGGCGGCGATTTGGCAACTCTGGGAGATTTCAGCAGACGTTGATGCCATTTCTTCGCTGGCCGTAGCCGCGACGGTTGCCTGTTCAGCAACTTTTTCAATCGCCGTAGCCATACTGTTGGATGCCGTGCCAAGCTGTGCGGATTCACCAGTCAACAATGAGGTTGTATTCGACACCTGTCCGATAACCTGCCGAAGATTTTCGGTCATCTGATTGAATACATCAGCCAGATCTCCGATTTCATCCGTACCATTCCGGTTGACAATGACCGTTAGATCACCGTTGGCAATCTGGCGTGCTCCCGCAATAAGCAAATTGATTGCCGAACTCAGGTTACGGGTTAAGATAAACGTCAACAGAATGCTCATGACAAGTGCAAATACAATCGCCGCAAAAACGACGATACGTACCGTTGCGTAGAGCCTGTTCGCTTTCAAGGTAATACCTTCGCTCTGAGACATTGCAATATCGGCAAGTTCAGAGAGTTTCGAGATTCCCAGAGTAAATGCGTTCAAGCCTTGACCCTTCGCGAGCAAGTTTCCGGCTGCTTCAGTCTTGTTTTGCGAGGACAGTTCCATTGCCCGGGCATGGAGAGCCAAGTATATCGCATCAGCATCACCCGTGGCCGCAAGAATCCTGCGCAGAGGATTGTCACCAGGAGGGATTAAAGGAGCTATTTTTTCATGGTAAAGTTTGACGGATTCAATAAGTTCCAGCATCGGTCCTTCCAGGGCTTCTTTTTCTTCTTTGGTAGACGCCAGGATATGCTGGAATTCCAGGGAACGGAAACGGCTCATGTCTAGAGTCAAGGTCGTGGCATATTTCACTCTGGGAAGGCACACCTGTTGCAGTTCAGTCACCAAAGTATTAAGTTGAGTAAGGGCATAGAGTGATATGCCGCTCAAAGTAGTTGTAATCAGCAACAGGACACTGAAAGACAGAATGAGTTTCTTTTTTATTGAAAGATTTGAAAACAATGTCATTTTATTTTCTCCTATAGATTTTTATATTTAAACTATATGCGTTTTACGGAGCGCGTATGTAAAACAGATTTTTTTTGTGGTTGATACAACATAATGTTGTGGATAACTGGAAATAACCGGTAGACTTTCCAACCTATAGTGGAGATTTAATCGCTTTTATTGTTGAGTTTCGCAGGTAAAATAGCTAAATGAATTAATCAACTCTTGACCAGAAGCCTTAACTTGTGACAGTCTTACGACCTGTTTTTATAGGCAGGTCCCAGTCGGTGCAGTTCCATTGTTTGATTTCCACGTGTGTCTTCCGGTGAATCGATATGGTTATCGTTGAAATACCAAAGATATTTGCTCACTGGATTTGGGTGAAGGTTGTTGGTGTGATGGTAGCGGGAGGTAAAGAGGCTATCCGGAGAATTGATGTTCACAGACATGAGAGGGGTTTCACTGGAACTGCTTACGGAAAATGGTTTTGCGTGACCTTTATTCCAATATAGTTTTTCTCAGAGCGTACCCGCATTTGCTCGAATATGTCTGAAAACTGCTATATGTAATCCTGATTGCCGTCAGACAGACTGTCTTGAAATATATTAATTCCTTAAAATAGTTTTTGGAGAGTAACTGTATGCCAACGTACCTGGAAGGAAAACTCAATGCCGAAGGAACTTCGTTCGGTATACTTGTCAGTCGTTTTAACAGTTTCATTAGTGAGCGTCTGCTGGGGGGTGCTCTTGACTGCCTGTTGCGCCATGGCGCCGAAGATTCTAAAATTGTCGTTGCACGTGTTCCCGGCGTGTTCGAGATACCACTCGCGGCCAAGAAGATGACGGAAAGCGGGAAATATGACGCGGTTATTTGTCTCGGTGCGGTGATACGAGGAGCCACTCCCCATTTTGACTATGTTTCCGCTGAGGTCTCCAAAGGAGTTGCTCATGTTTCCCTGGAGAGCGGAATTCCCACAGTTTTTGGGGTGCTGACAACAGACAGTATCGAGCAGGCTATAGAACGGGCAGGGACGAAGGCCGGCAACAAGGGCCTTGACGCCGCAATGACTGCGATCGAAACGGTCAACCTCCTGAAACAGCTCTCGTAGCGCACAATATTAATGAACGAAAATTAAAAACCAGTACACCTCCTGGATTAGGGGGTGAACCTGCGGGTTATCCAGCGTTATCTCGGCCACTCGTCGATCGAGACCAACATGATGTATCTCCACTTGACCCGCAAGGGACACGATGACGCAGTCCAGATCATCAACCGCCTTATTCAGAAAATGGCCAGGACAATCAAGGAACATCGGGATGATGAGCTAAACAACTATTTCATCGAATATAATTTGACGCATTGCATGTTGACACGGCATTGTAAATGAATCACCCCGCCGCAAGCGGACGGGGTATCTACTGACAATGCAGCCGCGCTTCGCGTCGGCGGATCAAAGCTCAATCGCCCCAAGGGGCGGGGAATATAATCCGGAGAGATTTAATGAAGATATGGATTAAGGGGAAATCAACCCAAGAAAAAACAATTCATGATGGTCAAATCGCAAGACAACTCACATGCCAGCCATCACAACAAGGTACACAGAAATGGCAGTTGTAAGCCTTAAAACCAAGATGAGCCTCGCTGTCTCCCTCTTGATGACGGTGGTTCTCAGCTTGCTTGCGCTTTGCGCTTATTGGTATTTTACAAGCCAGTTCAAGGATACTGTATCCAGACAGCAGTTTACCTTGGTATCGGCTTTGGCTGAAGAGATCGACAGCAAAATACTGAATGCAAAGCAGGATCTCATCGCAGTTGCAGGAAGAGCAACAGCAATACAAGCAAATGACTCTCGTCAGGCACAATATTTTCTCGATTCCCAGCCTGGCATTCAGACACTATTTGACAGTGGCATTTCCATATTTTCCCCTGATGGGAAACTCACAGCCATATCACCGGCTGATAAGCAGTTGCAAGAAAGAGATAGTGCCTTCAGCGACTCTATCAAAAGAACAATATCAACCGGAAAACCTCAAATTTCTACGCCGTTTTACTCTACGCACAACCGTCATCCCGTAATCTTGTTCACTGCCCCATTTTTTGACTCCAAGGGTCAAATAGCCGGAATCATGACCGGTGGCCTGGACCTGACGAGAGATAATTTTCTGGGCAAACTTGCCACAATCAGATTGGGCGAAAATGGATACCTCTATCTCTATGACACCAACAGGACATTGATCGTTCACCCCGATAGAACGAGAATCCTTCGCCGGGACGTTCCTCTTGGCACCAACAGGCTCTTTGACAGGGCGATTGACGGCTTTGAGGGAACTGGAGAGACAGTGACCTCGAAAGGTAAACCGGTAATCGGTTCCTTCAAACATCTAAAATCCACCACCTGGATACTGGCTGCCAACTTTCCGCAGGCCGAAGCCTATGCCCCAATCATCAGAGCGAAGTGGTATCTACTGGCTGCATTGATCGTAGTGTCGTGTTTCTCCATTATCAGCGCTCGGTGGTTCATGAACCACCTGATGGCTCCACTGTTACTGTTTACCCATCATGTCAAGGGAATTACAGGTAAAGAGGATGAAGCTGCCCCAATTGCGGTAACATCCCGTGATGAAATTGGAACCCTGGCCCAGGCATTCAATGATTTGATGGCAGAGACACACGGGCACAAAACGGCCATTCAAATACAAAAGGAATTCTCTGAAAATCTTCTGCTGAATTCCGCCGTGCCGACCTTTGTTCTGGATACCCAGCATCGGGTAATTATCTGGAATAAGGCCTGTGAGGAACTGACCGGCATAAAGTCGGTAGATATTCTTGGGACAACCGATTCATGGAAGGCATTTTACCACAAGGTGCACCCCGTTCTTGCCGACATCGTCATTGACGGCACTGCCAAGGATTTGCCACGTTACTATAGCACGTACAACAAATCCCCATTTACTGCCGATGGACTGCAAACCGAAGGCTGGTTAATATGTAATGCCCGTGAATACTACGTTTTTGCTGATGCGGCGCCAATCCGAAATACCGAAGGGGCGATCGTTGCGGTTATTGAGACGGTACAAGATATCACCGAAAGGAGGCGGGCCGAGGAGGAACTGGCCTTCAAGAATGTCATCCTTTCCACTCAGCAGGAAACCTCAATCGAGGGAATCCTGGTGGTTGACGAGAGTAACGCCATCAAATCTTACAACAGGAGATTTGTAGACTTGTGGAATATTCCCCACGAATTAGTAGAGGCAGCGGATGATGCACCTGTTTTGCAGTTGGTAACAACGAAGGTAGCTGATCCGGAACGCTTCATGGCACGGGTGCACTACCTCTATGAACATAAGGAGGAGAAAAGCAGAGAGGAGATCCTTCTTAAAGATGGCAGAATTTTTGATAGATATTCGGCGCCAATGTTGAATGATGACGGAAGATACTTCGGACGAGTCTGGTATTTTCGTGACATCACTGAGCAAAAACAGATGGAGGAGTCGCTCAGGGAAAGCGAGGAGCGTTACCGCATCCTCGTCGAGCTGTCTCCCGATGCAATCTACATCCACACCGCTGGAATACTCGTCTATTCAAACGCTATGGGAGCAAAGCTTCTCGGCGCAGACCGGCCCGAAGATCTTTACGGCAGGCTCGCCTTCGATTTTGTGCATCCGGACTGTCAAGATATCGTGCGAAAGCGCATCGAACACGCTCGTCAGCACAATATATCCAGTCCATTGATCGAAGAGCAGTTTGTACGGCTCGATGGTTCAATTGTTCCGGTTGATGTCACCTCACTCACTTTCAATTATCAGGGAAGTGAAGCTGTTTTGGTGGTTGCCCGTGATATCCGGGAGCAAAAGAAGTTGCAGGAGGAGTTACTCAAGGCCCAGAAGCTCGAATCCCTGGGAGTCCTTGCGGGAGGAATCGCCCATGACTTCAATAACATCCTCACCGGCATAATCGGCAACCTGTCGCTGGCAAATGCCCGGCTTGACCCTGCCCACTGTATTGCCAAATATCTCGACGACTGCGAAAAAGCGGCAGTCCGGGCAAGTAAGCTGACCCAACAGCTACTGACCTTCTCGCGCGGTGGTGAACCGGTCAAAAAGCTCATCGACCCATCCACTATGACCAGGGAGACCGTTTCATTTGTATTGCGGGGTTCCAACATCAGAAGTGTCGTTGATCTGGCGGATGACCTCTGGAGTGTGGAGGTGGACAGCGGACAGATCAGCCAGGCTCTGCATAACATCCTGATTAATGCGGTTCAGGCAATGCCGGATGGGGGTGAGGTGACGGTACGTGTCATGAATGAGACGTTGGGGCCTGACAACATGCAGCAGTTGCTACCCGGATATTACGTAGGGATTGTCATTGAAGATCGCGGGTGCGGAATCCCTCCGGAAAACCTTGTCAGTATCTTCGACCCCTATTTTACGACAAAGCTGGAAGGGAACGGCCTTGGGCTCGCATCGGTTTACTCCATCATCAAACGCCACGGCGGCGCCGTGGAAGTATCCTCAACTTTAGGGGCAGGAAGTAGCTTCGCTATACACCTGCCGGCTCTACCCGGCCAGAGCCCTGAAGAAGTGGCTGTTAAAATTACACCTGAAATGGTCGGAAGTGGCAAAATCCTTGTCATGGATGATGATGATTTTATTCGTATCATCGCAACGGAAATTTTGGAGTTCTCTGGGTATTACGTCGAAAGCTGCGCTGACGGCAGGGAGGCCATCGAATTGTTTAGAAGTGCAATACAGCGCAATGATCCCTTTGATGCCGTCATTCTGGACTTGACTGTTCCTGGCGGAATGGGGGGGAAAGAGACGGCAGTTCGTCTCCTGGAAATTGATCCTGATGCATTGCTTATTGTTTCCAGTGGATATTCGACCGACCCTATCGTTGCTAACTATCGTCAATATGGTTTCAGTGGCGCAATACCGAAACCGTTTAATTCTTCCACTGTGGTAAGGGAACTGGGAAGGCTGATTAATAAACTCAGTTGACTTGCAGACTGCATACGAGAATCCCCAATTGTAGGGTGGTGGGGCCCTATTATCCCTATTCACCATATTACCCGTACTATGCTGAGCCACCTATCGTCATCCAACAGCAGCCCGACACATACATTCAACATAATCCGCAATGTTCCAATACATCAATCCATCAAGGAGGTGCTATGGCACGAATCAAAAAACTGGAAACAAATGAAACCAAGGTAATTCGAAGTAAAAAGAGTAAAAAAGATCACTTACAGAACGTAATCTCGCTTCGAATCAGCAATCAACAGAAAACAACTCTGGAAAAGTTATCCAAGGCTACATCAAAAAGCATCTCCGATATCATGAGGGAGGCGGTAAAACTCTGGAGTACCAAACGACGTAACCTGTGCCAGGATTAACCTGCTTAAGTTTTTTTACATATGTAGCGCCGATTAACTTTGTCTTGCTGGCTCTTTGCTCCTTCATTCTTTGGGGCTGCGCCAAGAAAGCGCCGATTATGCCTCGCAGACCTTGATCAGAGCTGGCTTTTCAGTCAGCAGTGATGGTTTAGGCTGGAGTGGCGAAGGACATTCAGTGACAGCCAACATCCCCGTCCTGCAAAAAAACTCTATAGCAGCCAGAACGTTCTGTCCGGAGAAACGTCCAACGTCAAGACAGTTCTGCATCTTCTGCGAAGTCGGTACGCGCAGCAGTTGAGATGCGGCCAACGCCGGCACAGACCTTAAAAAAATGGTAGAAGTAATTTAATAGGGAGGTCTCAAAGATGAATCAAAAGAATCAGCAAAATCAAGCCCAAATTGTCTATTTCTCCCATGGAGGAGGCCCCTTGCCAATTCTCGGGGATGCCAGCCACAAAGCGATGGTAAATTTTATGCTGCAGCTTCCATCTCAGCTGAGGAAACCAGATGCTATCCTCGTCATCAGTGCCCATTGGGAAGAAAGCTCAGCAACACTGTTAGGCTCTCAAACTCCTCCCATGTTTTACGATTATTATGGTTTTCCTGATGAGGCGTATGGAATCACGTATTCAGCCCCTGGAAGTCCCGAGGTTGCGAACAGGGTAGCCAGCATATTGAATAAAAACAATATATCGGCGCGTATAGATTCTCAGAGAGGATTTGACCATGGCTTGTTCATCCCGCTTAAACTGATGTACCCTCAAGCTGATATTCCTGCATTGCAACTTTCGTTATTGCAGGGCCTTAATCCGGACGCTCATATATCCCTGGGCAGAGCGTTGCGGGAATTGATGCATGAGAATATCCTGGTGATCGGGTCCGGGTTTTCATTCCACAACATGGCAGCATTTTCTTGGAATGAGATCAACACTCCTGATCCAGCCAATGATGCCTTTCAAAATTGGCTGATCGAGGTATGCACCGGCCCAATACTCCAGTCCGAGCGTGAACAGCGCCTGATTGAGTGGGAGAAAGCCCCATCAGCGCGCTACTGCCACCCTCGCGAAGAGCATTTGTTGCCACTCCATGTGTGTCTCGGTATGGCGGACAAACCGGCTTCAACAATATTCAATGACTACATCCTGGGCAAGCGCGCAGTTGCTTTTTTGTGGTGAGGAAAGATATGTAGACAAAAGGCCTAAACCCAAAGCGAAAAGTTTATGTAGTGCTTGAACGGTATTTTATTTACTCATAAATATCAAATAGTTATGAACAATAAGCCAGGCAAAGATTAAACTTCGCCATGTTGAAATTGATGATCTTGACACCTTTATTGCTAGTTGATGACTTGTTCTTCTTTGTGGTTTAGTACTTGTAAAATAAATCATTCAACACGATCCGAAATCTTCCCAATTTGAAAATTGATGAGGTCACGATGAGATTAGTATTGCATAATCAAATGGGACTTGGTGAGGAGGATATCGCAAAGATCAAGCTTGATACCAAATCCCGTGATGATATCCCGCAACTCCTTTCTGGATTGCAATACATTTACATGACTCCTTAGTTACGCCAGGCCGTCTTCAAAATTCTTGAAGAGATTGTTCCTTATCGAATCGGCAAAGAAGGTAAGGCCAGCAAGGACAAGGGCCGACCAGGTATGGAGCAGTGGAAGATCCTGGTCTTGGGCACATTGCGCCTGGGCTTGAATGCTGACTATGATCGCATCCATGAACTGGCCAACCAGCACCACACGATTCGCCAGATGCTTGGCCATGGCTTCATGGACGATATGAAAGAGTACAATCTGCAAAGTCTCAAGGACAATCTGTGCTTGTTCACCCCAGAGATACTGGATCGGATCAATCAGGAAGTAGTGAAGGCGGGGCACCTTCTGTTAAAAAAAACGCCTCCGACCTCAGCGGCCGCTGTGACTCTTTTGTTGTCAAAACCGATGTCCACTTTCCTACCGATATCAATCTGCTCTACGACGCTATACGCAAAACCATCGAAGAATGCGCGTTTTAATGTGATCGGCATGATTTTACAAACTGGCGGCAAAGTCGCCACAATATCAAAACGTTCAAAACACAATATCGCGTAATCCAAAAACTGAAGCACTCAACATCCAAAGATGAAAAGAAGCGTAAAAAACAGGAAGAGTCCATAAAACAAGCCCATCAACGCTACATTGAAAAAGCGGAAGGATTCTTGGAACGTGCCCGCACCACGCGCCTGCTATTAAGCCCACTGTCCGGGGAACTCGCTCTCTTTTGCGCCCTTGACAGTTATGTCATTCACGCCGAGCGCCAGATCGATCAGATCCGCCGTCGGGTTGCCCAGGACTTGAGGACGCCGTCATGTTCGAGGCGGAAGTCCCAGTGGAGGCGGGTTGCGTGGTGTTCGTGGACGACGAAGCGGGGCATGGTGGTCACTGGCTCATGACAATCTGAACGTTCGGCGATGTTCGGCCAAATACTGCTGGGCCGGCCAGAGGTCGCGGTCCGGTGGTGGGATGATGCCACGACCGGAGAGGGTCTGCAGGAATCCGGGGGCGTTGGTGTGGGCGGCTATGTGTCGTGAGGTGA
>JACAAY010000046.1 GCA_013377095.1 Desulfuromonadales bacterium | reverse complement strand
TAACAGCCTCAAGGCCAGCTGCAGTTACATAACCTTTGATCGTGTCGGCAACACCAATCTTATTAAGGCCTGCATCGGTGACGATCAGCAGTTTCGTTGCGCCGAGTGCTTTTGCCTGCTCACCGGCTTCCTTAGATGCACCAAGACCCAACAGTGTTACGCTCGGAATGAAAAAGCCATAAACCTGATCTGCTAATGCCATGTGTACTTCCTCCTTGTTGGTTGTACAGGATGTTGCCATCCTGTTTAGTTGCCAGAAGCTGGCAATCTTCATTTCCTGAAATACTAATCCCGCCTTACTAACGAACCTCCTTCCCTGCAGGATTTAAAACCAGGTTCTGTTATTGATTTACCACATTCAAAAAAATATGCAATATAAATTTTGATTTTTTTTCAATCCATCGGGATCTGTCATTTCGGCCATCTTAAAACGGTAATTTCTACCCGTTAACCACAGGCATACGACCCTCGCAGCATCGACTCAAGGCTTCGCACTGCCATGGCAATACACAGAAAATACAACAGCTTAACGACAAAAAGACACCAATCGCTTAAACAAACAATGGCAACGCAAAGACATTTTCGGCATACTCGGGCGAGACATATTCACTGCAACTCAAATATGCAAGAAGCATAGACAGACTACACCAATCAACATCAAAAACAATGGTTTTTTAATTGACACTCCACAACCGAGTCAATTGACAGAGACATTATAAAAAATGCCGTTATTTTTTTTGCATGTGCAAAGATGTGACCGAACTCTGATGTTTTTTTCACTTCACAGCATAACCACCCGTTTAGGTGTGGTTTTTGTTTGTTAATGTGAATACTGTTTTTTACTCCATTGCAGCACACTGTTCCACTTTGAAACACTTGCTGTTCGCGATTACAGCAGTGGATTTATTTGGAACAGATTCCGGCTTTTTCTTTTTTTCCATAGAATCACGTACCGAACATCTCGCAAGCCACACACAACTTCCCAGATTCTTCAAAACTTTTGTATATTCTCTTTTATCTGATGTAATCTGTGCGATATGAAATCAATAAAACAGAGAGGTAAAAATCAATGTCAGTTCCGGTCAGCGTAGAATTATTTATCATCGGCAATGAAATTCTTATCGGCGAGATCCAGGATACCAACACAAACTGGCTTTGTAAGCAGCTCAACTTGCTTGGCGGCCAGGTTGTCCGCGCCACCATGCTGCGTGATACGAGCCATGTCATTGCAGCCGAGATACATGCTGCACTGCTGCGTGCTCCGGACGTGATCATTACTTCGGGTGGGCTCGGCCCCACTGCGGATGACTTGACTCTTGCAGCCGTAGCGCAAGGCGCGGGACTTGAAACACGACTCCATGAGCAGGCGCGTGAAATGGTTAAAGAACGCTATGATGACATGGCGGCTCAGGGGATTCTCGCCCAAGGCGGGCTCAATCCACCCCGTGAAAAGATGGCTTGGCTGCCCGAGGGCGCTTCGCCACTGTACAACCCGGTTGGCACGGCGCCAGGCGTTTTCTTGCAAACCGCCAAAACTGCAATCATCTGCTTGCCCGGAGTCCCCTCCGAACTGAAGGGAATCTTTTCCATCTCCCTTCAACAATACCTCCAGGAAACCTTTCGTGGCGGCACATCTATTGCCCACACAATTACCGTCGAATGTAATGATGAGTCAATCATGGAGCCAGTGCTCAGCCGTGTAACTTCTGATCACCCTGAAATCTATATCAAATCTCTTGCCACCACCCTTGGCGAATCACCGGAAATCGATATAACCCTCACAGCCGTTGGCAGTGAACAGGAAACCCTGAACACCATGCTTCAAACGGCGCTCCACGACCTGCAAACCGGCCTGACAACGCTCGGCATCAGACACCGCAACAAGTAGGGAAGAAATGTTATTAATAACGAAAGGGGAATTTGCTTGAAAAGGTGGGGAGGGGGGGATATCCCCCCTTTTTCCATTCAATGTCAGGGTGAGACGGAGGGAGAAGCGACGTGTTCAATTCCGTACTCCTTGATCTTGCGGTAGAGGGTATTGCGTCCGATACCGAGATTTGCCGCAGCTTTCAGAATATTGCCTTCATACATCGATAGCGCTGCGGAAATTGCTCGTTTCTCCAGTTCGCAGAGAGGAATGACCTCAACACTATTGGTTGCCGAATGAGAATACTCCGGAGCATCTAGTAGCAGGTGCTGTGCAGTCAAAACGCCATTTTCACCCGATCGAAGTGTCGCACTTTCTATGGCGTTTCCAAGCTCCCGGACATTACCTGGCCAGTCATGGGAACAACATTTACGAATAAAATCATCTCCGATACATACCTTGTGCCTGCCGTTTTTTTCAAAAATCTTATCCGCCAGATGCCGGGCAAGCAGGGGAATATCACCGATTCTGTCCCGCAAAGCAGGCAAGCGAATTACCAGAACGTTCAATCGGTAGTAGAGATCTTCCCGGAACAGCCCCTTCGAAACCTCATCTTTAAGATTCTTATGGGTCGACGCAACAATGCGGATATCCACGCTTCTCTCTTCATGTGAGCCAATACGAGATACCTTCTTTTCCTGAATAACCCTGAGCACTTTTGCCTGGGCATTGAGCGGCATATCGCCAATTTCGTCAAGAAAAAGCGTGCCACTGTCAGCGCTCTCGAATTTGCCAGGGCTACCTCCTTTTTTCGCTCCTGTAAAAGCTCCCTCTTCATACCCGAACAATTCACTTTCAATGAGCGCTTCGGGAAAGGATGCACAGTTTACAGCGACAAAAGGACCCTTGCTGCGGGGACTGGCATTGTGAATAGACTGTGCGAACAACTCTTTCCCGGTTCCGCTTTCTCCGATAAGCAGAATAGTGGATGAACTTTGTGCTGCCAGCTTCGCCCATTCCCTGGCTTCGGCAATGGCAACACTGTCGCCGATTATATCATCGAATGAGTAGCGCGGCGGCAACGTGGACAGCTGCGCGCGCCGACTCTTTTGAAATTCACGGCTTTCACGCAGGACAGCAACGGCACCGATGGTGCTGCCGGAGTCATCACGAAGCATGGTAGCAGTACTGAAAATTTTCTTGCCCTGCTTCTCCAGGTGGACCTCACGGTCCTGATACCCCTCACCGGTAGCCAGCAGGGACATGATGGGAGCAGGCTGCTGCATGACCGTATTAATATGTTTTCCCTTGGCCGCCTGATGATTAATACCCAATATTTTTCCACCACTGGAGTTCATTTCAGCAATAAACCCACTGTTGTCAACAGATACAATCCCATCCGATATCGATTCGAGAAGCGTTTGGGAGTACTTGTAGGCGACATAAAGCTTGCTGGTGACCTTGTGAAGACAAAGCTGTTTTTCTATGGCATTTACCGCGGCAACCACCATACCGAGGGTATGGGCATTGGCATAACGAAAATCGCCGGAAATATTGAGTACCCCGACCATTTCACCCTCAGGATCAAAGATGGGGGCTGCAGAACAGGTCAAAAAGTGATTTTGTCGACAGAAATGTTCCCATGCAAGAATCTGAACCGGCTGTTTTTCCATGATAGCCGTTCCAATAGCGTTCGTGCCCTTGGCTGACTCATGCCAATCGCCCCCTGGACAGAGCTGCACCTTACGGGCCTTGGCGAGTATCTCCCGATCTCCTATTACTTCGAGCAGATAGCCGTGCGGATCCGAGAGAACTATCTCAAAGCCCGACCCCCGTACAAAACCATACAGATTTTCCATGGCCGAGCGGGCAATTTTCACAAGATGGTGATACTGGTGGAGACGCTCCCTGAGTTCGAGGGAGTTGACAGCATATTCGTCCGCACCATAAGGATTGACCTTGTAATTGCGACATCGTTGCCAGGAATTTGCAACTTCCGGACGCACCCGCTGGATTTCAATGACATCATGCTGAACATAGCGGTTCCAGGCATGCTCAAGAGCAGTCAAATTTTGGGGGGATGTTGATTTAGGTTCCATAATTCATGTACCGGAAGAGTGTGATAAAAATACTATCCTCTAAGTGTACCCCCCTCACAGGGAGAAGAGACCATCTGTAGGCTTATCTTGCTTTCCAACGTCCAATGTGGTATAAAAACGACCATATAAATTTAATTATTTCAACATACTAAACACTTATTTCAAATGGTTACCTGATTGGATTCGCATTTTGGAGCATCTCCGAATCTACACACAGAGGGGATGCGGATTCCTTTAAATTTTCGTGCTACCTTTGACAGGTAAACCGTTATGATTGAACAAATCCATCTGAAATTCGTCGCAGCAGCCTCACGGCATAGCAAACGCACCGTCATCATTATCAGCACCTTGTTTCTTTGTCTACTCTGTTTGCTCGATTATATCACCGGCGACTACTCGCTGATCATTTTTTACCTGATTCCGGTTTCCTTTACCGCCTGGTTTATCGGAAAAAAAACAGGGGTCTTTTTCTGTGCTCTGTCACTGCTTGCCAGGATTACGGCTGACTTCACCTCGTCTGGCACAACACAGCGCTCAAGTCTGCACTACTGGAACCTCTTCATCGAGTTTTCATTTCTGGTTGTAATGAGTCTGCTCTTTTCAGCCCTCAAAAACAAACTGGACAGTGAAAAAGAATTGGCGCGGATCGATCCCCTGACAAAAACAATCAACCGCCGCTCCTTCTTTGATCTTGCCGAACAGGAAATCAACCGCGCCCGGCGCTATGAGCACCCCTTCACCATCGCCTATATCGATCTGGACAACTTCAAGGAAATCAACGATCAGCATGGGCATTCAACAGGTGACAAACTGCTTATAACGGTCGTCAACACCATTAACGCCCATATCAGAAGCACCGATATACTGGCGCGTTTTGGCGGCGATGAGTTTGTTATTCTTCTTCCTGAAACAACCGGTGAATCCGCCAGGTCAACCCTCGACAAGTTGCAGCTGAAATTAATGGAAGCAATGTCGCGTAATTTCTGGCCGGTCACATTCAGCGTCGGTGCCGCCAGCTATCTTAATCCGCCGACGAGCGTTGAAGAGGCGGTCCGCAGTGCCGACGCCCTGATGTACGAAGTCAAGCGGAGCGGCAAGAACAGGTTATTGCATAGTACGTTCGATTGAAAACATCCTGCTATGATGGAGGGCAGTAACCATGGCACGAAACGGCTCCGACCTGAGTAGTATGATTGCGCCCCTGATGATCCGTCTGCCGTTGGGGATAATCATTATGGCGCACGGTTCGCAAAAACTGCTGGGACTTTTCGGAGGACTGGGTCTGACCGGCACGCTCAGGAGCTTTGAAGAAAAACTGCACATCCCTCCGATTTTTACCCTGCTGGCCATTATTGCCGAATTCGCGGGCGGCTTCGGCGTTCTGGCCGGTTTTCTGACGCGCTTGTCCGCAACCGGCTTAGCAACGGTAATGCTGGTGGCCATTTACAAGGTGCACTGGCTGAATGGTTTTTTTCTGAATTCAGCGTGTACTCCCGGTCACGGCCACGGCTTCGAGTACACCTTCGCCCTATTGGGCATGGCGCTGTACCTCATGATTGCCGGCGGAGGTCACTGGTGTCTAGACCGCTTGGTGTTCCGGTCGTAACATCAAACCCAAGAATCATTCCCATTCCAGGCGGGCAATCCCCGCCTTTTGATTGCCCAAGGAGTCTGTGTGAACATGAATAACCAGCAGGAAGTTAACAAACGTCGAACCTTTGCCATCATCAGCCACCCCGATGCAGGCAAAACCACCATAACCGAGAAATTGCTGCTATTCGGAGGCGCCATCCAGCAGGCCGGTGAGGTACGGGCACGGAAATCTGCCCGCCACGCAACATCGGACTGGATGGAACTTGAAAAACAGCGCGGGATTTCCGTCACCTCATCGGTCATGAAATTTACCTATGGCGGATGCGAGATCAACCTGCTGGACACTCCCGGCCACAACGACTTTTCGGAAGACACCTACCGGGTACTTACCGCAGTGGATTCCGTGCTGATGGTGATCGACTCGGTCAAGGGAGTGGAATCCCAGACCAGAAAACTGTTGGAGGTCTGTCGTCTACGTCATACCCCGATCATCACGTTTATGAACAAGCTTGACCGAGAGGGGCAGGAACCACTTGACCTGCTGGATGATATTGAAAGAAATTTGAAGATGCAGACCGCTCCCGTTACCTGGCCGGTGGGGATGGGCAAGCGTTTTCGGGGAACTTATCACCTCTACACAAAGGAGCTGACCTTTTTTGATCCAGAATCTGACAACGGCACCGGCAGCATACTGACGGTTGCAGGCCTGGACGACCCGCGCCTGGACGAACTTCTGGGGAGCCAGGTAGACGAGTTGCGGCACGACGTGGAACTCCTGGAGGGAGCGGCCCATCCGTTCGACAAGGAGGCCTATCTAAACGGCAAGCAGACTCCGGTTTTTTTCGGCAGCGCCATCAACACCTTTGGCGTGCAGCAACTTCTGGACGCTTTTACTGAATATGCCCCTTCGCCGCTGCCGCGCGAATCCACCACCAGAGCGGTGTCACCTTACGAGGAGTCATTCAGCGGTTTTACCTTCAAGATTCAGGCGAACATGGATCCCGCTCATCGAGACCGGATTGCATTCTTTCGCATCTGCTCCGGCAAATTCACCCGTGGCATGAAAGTACGTCATGTCCGCCTGGGACGCGATGTTCAGATTGCCAACGCCACCATCTTCATGGCCCAGGATCGAACCAACGTGGAAGAAGCCTGGCCAGGTGACATCATCGGTATCCACAATCACGGCACGATCAAAATCGGTGACACATTCACCCAGGGTGAGGATCTGAAGTTCACCGGAATTCCCAGCTTTGCCCCCGAACACTTTCGCAAGGTGAGGCTGCTTAACCCGATGAAGTCCAAGGCACTGGAGAAGGGCCTGGTTCAGCTGGCCGAGGAAGGCGCAACACAGGTTTTCAGGCCGTTGATGGGGGCTGACTGGGTAATCGGTGCCGTTGGCCTGCTTCAGTTCGAGGTGGTTATGCATCGCCTGCAATTTGAATATGGTGTCAAAGTCGCCTTTGAGTCGGTCAGCTACGTTACTGCCCGCTGGGTTACGGGAGAGAAAAAGAAGATTGAGGAATTTGAAAAGAAAGAAGCCATGAGCACCTACATCGACGGCGAGGGCAAGCTGACCTACATGGCAGGCAGCCAGTGGCGCCTTGACAACACCATGGAGACATGGAAAGAGCTGCAATTCCATGAAACCAGCGAGCATTCCGGATGAACACAGGTCACCCTGAAGCGGGAAAGGTGAGGACACAGCGTGCAGGCGCTTCACCCTGGGCAACCTGGAAAGCGCTCTTCCTGACAGCGTATTCCGGGTTTCCTCTCATGCTTCCCAACGTGCACGCGCTTGCAGGTCCGGTTATCATGTTTCGCCTGAAACGGATGGGGTATTCAAATTGTCGTGTTGTCGTAAAAAATGGCGGCTTGGTTGTTTTTGCCGACCGATAAACGCACAACGGGCGGCCAAATCGGCCGCCCGTTGTCTTTTCAAAACCGGATCGCCCTACAACACTATCCCGCAAACTTGGAGATTTCAAACCCGATCTGCCCGAGCGGGAGCACTTCATCAGCCACGCCTCCATCAACACAGGCTTTTGGCATTCCATAGATGGTTGATGTTGACTCATCCTGCACAATCGTTACCCCACCCATGCTTTTCAGCTGTTTCATCCCCTTGAAACCGTCGTTACCCATTCCGGTCAGTATAACTCCCAGCATTGAACCGTTGGTCGCTTCCGCCATACTTGACAGCATCAAATCGACCGAAGGGATGTAGACATATTGCGGATAACTGCTGGTGGGTACGGTCTTCACGACAACGGTGCTACCGCGGCGAACGAGGGTAGTATGCATGCCACCAGGAGCAATCAGAGCCAGCCCTGGTTTGAGGATATCGCCATCCACCGCCTCACGTATGGTCATGGAGCATTTGGCGTTCAGCCGATCCGCGTAAGGGCCGGTGAATGCCTTGGGCATGTGAATCCCGACGATAATGCCATAGGGAAAATTAACCGGAATACGGGAAAGGACTTCCTGGAGCGCCACGGGACCACCGGTTGAAGCCCCTATACCCACATAGTTGATCTTCTTTCCAGCCAATTTACTGCTGATGGAGCGCGGTGCCGATGGGGCCGCTTGACGGATAGCGGCTGTCGGAGTACTCCGGCCGAAACGGGAACGGATCGCTTCCTTGACCTTTCGAACCAATTCTTCCCGGAAAATATTCTGCGCTTCGCTCGAGTCGGTGACATTCTTGGGAATGTAGTCAATAGCGCCCGCATCAAGCGCCTCAAACGTTGACCGGGCCCCTTCGTTTGTCAATGTCGAGACCATGATCACCTTTGTGGGCGCCTTGGCCATGATCTGCCGCAAGGCGGCAATACCATCCATGCGGGGCATTTCCACATCCATGGTAATCAGGTCCGGTTTGAGAGCAATGGCCTTTTCCACCCCTTCCACACCATCGGCCGCTATTCCGACAATATCAAAGGAGGGGTCTTTGGAGAGGATACTGCGGATGGCCATACGCATAAAGGATGAATCATCAACAATCAATATGCGTGTTTTGCCGGACCGGGGAGCTAACATGTAATCGCACCTATTCCTTCGTGTTAAAGATCGAGACGACCAGCTCTTTTACAGCGGGTATGGCGTCATCGAGCTCATAACAGAAACGCTCAACATCCAGCTCGACAAGGCTGGGAGACTCTGTTTTCAGGATTTTCCAGGCTTCTTCATCGGAAAGATTAAAGCTAACCCATTCCCTTCCGCCAAAATCAAGTCCTCGAACGCTGCAGAACAGATCCGAGAGATTGACAATCGCACATAGAACAGGATCTATAACCGCCTCGCCCGGAGAATGGTGACACGCAATCACCTCGCAATATACCTCGGGAAAGTTCCACTTGCGTGCCATGCACAGTCCAATTTCACAATGGCTTGTGCCAAACTGTTCAATCTCTGCGCTCCGCATGGAGATCGGTTTTCCCTTGATTGCCGCCAGTACGTTCTGAAACTCTTCCGCCATAAAAATATTCAGAAACACGATGCCGAGATTGTGGATAATGCCGCTGATATAGGCTTTTTCAAGATCAGGATATCCGACCTTGCCAGCAATGATTTTGGAAACCATGCCCACACCGAAGGCATGCTCCCAGAATGCGCTGATTTCAAAGGCTCCGGTATCTTTCTCAAACGCACTGATGAATGACGTAGTCAACGCCAATTCGCGGATGTGCCGGAGGCCGAGGAAGACGAGAGCCCGTTTAAGGGACGTGATCTCGTGTGTCGGGCGGTAAACCGGCGAATTGAGCATTTTCATCACTCGAGCAGTCATGACCTGATCGGAAAGCATGAGATCGGCCACTTCCTCAATTTTTACATCCGGCTGATCAAGGAGTTGCAATACCTGCGTGGCAACTGCCGGAATGGTCGGCAGGTCTTCGACCTTTGCAACCATCTGTTCAGCTTTTTCGATCCGTTCATTCTTGTTCATTATATCAGACCTTTCAGGCGCTATTTTTTATAGGCAAACCCGCCGGGAAAATGCACGGTTTTGAACTTGTCATTGACGCCGTGCAGAGACTCGGACTGGCCTACAAAAAAGTAGCCGTACGGCTGCAGGTTATTGTAGAAATGTTGGACAACTTTGGACTTGGAAGCGGTATCAAAATAAATCAGCACGTTTGCGCAAAAGATGATGTCAAAGGTCTTCATAAAAATCATTTTGTTATCATCATAGAGATTGAGTTTGTTGAATGTCACAAACTTTTTTATTTCGGGTGCAAGAATGAACTTCCCGTTATCTTCACGTATATATTTACGCTTGTATACATCGGGAATATTCCGGACAGAATAGGCGTTGTACACCGCTTCCTTGGCCTGAGCGACAACGGTTTCGTTAATATCGGTGCCAACGATCTCAATGATCCAGTCTTTCAACAGTGTAGTCCGCTTCTCCTGGAGAATCATGGCCATGGTATATGCTTCTTCACCGGAAGATGAAGCTGCGCTCCAGATTCGAAGCTTGCGGAAGCCCATCTTGGACTTCAGGGCGACTATCTCAGGAAGCAACTTTGTCTCAAGGGCGTTAAGCTGCGGCACATTGCGAAAGAAATAGGTCTCATTGGTCGTAATCTCGTCCATCAGAAACTTCAGTTCCCCGGCGCCACGGGCTGACTTGAGAAGCAAATAGTAGTCCTGATGCGTCTTAGCACCGGTCGCTTCCATTCTGCGTGTCAGCCGGCTTTCCAGGAAGTACTTCTTGGACGTGTGAAAATACATACCGCATATATTGTAGATAAAATCACGTAATTGTTCAAAATCCTTATCTGATATTGCCACGGTCGATCCCTTCGCTTCGTAAGTTGCTTCTGTTTGAAAAAGCAGGTCAACGGCCGGAGCCGCACTCACCATTCTCTACAAGTCCCACCGGATCGATGATCAGAGCCACGCGACCATCACCCAGGATCGTGGAACCTGCAATTCCGGGAATATTGGCAAGATAGTTACCGAGAGATTTTATGGCAACCTCCTGCTGTCCCACCAAGCGGGTCACCACCAATCCCATCCTTTTGTCAGCGCTGCCAACAACCACGACATAGCAGAAATCGCCCTGCTCGTCGCGCTTTTGCACCCTGAAAACCCTCTCAAGACGAACAAGGGGCAACACCATATCTCGCAGCTTGAGGACTTCCTGACCACCAATCATATGGAACTGACGCTGGTCCACCCGCAAGGTTTCGAGAACAGAGGAAAGTGGTATGGAATAGACCTCCCCTTCCACTTCGACCAGCAACGACTGGATAATAGCCAGCGTCAGGGGAAGACGCAGAATGAATTCCGACCCCAGCCCCTTCTCACTTTTTATCTCTATCAAGCCATTCAGCTTTTTAATATTCGTCCTGACAACGTCCATGCCAACACCGCGGCCGGACAGGTCGCTGGCCTTGTCCTTGGTGGAGAATCCGGGCAGGAAAATCAGATCAAACAATTCTCGCTGGCTCATGGCGGATAACTGCTCTTCGGTAATCAACCCCTTTTCCAAAGCCTTGCGTCCGACTCTGTCGGTATCGATGCCGGCGCCATCATCCTTGATACTGATAATAATCTGATTGCCTTCGTGCACGGCCGACAGAACCAATGTTCCAACCCGCGGTTTGCCATTTGAAACACGCTGATCAGGCATTTCAAGACCATGATCCATGGCGTTGCGAATCAGGTGGATCAGCGGGTCTCCGATCTCGTCAACAACGGAGCGGTCAAGTTCGGTTTCCTCACCAAAGATCTGAAGATCAACCTCTTTGCCCAGATCACGGGCCATACTGCGAACAATACGGGGAAACTTTTTGAAGACCTTTTCAACGGGAAGCATGCGCATCTTAAGAACCTGCATTTGCAGTTCCGAGGTCACAAAATTCATCCGTTTTGTAAGCTTCCCAAATTCCTCGTTAAAATCAATTTTGTCCACACCATCCTGCTGCAGATTCTGATTGATCTGGATCATGCGGTTACGTTCCAACACCAGCTCGCCCACCTGATTCATCAAATCGTCGAGGCGTTTGATGTCAACACGTACCGTGGTGTTATCCGAAAGTTCCTCTCCCTTTCCGTCGGCTGGCTTGGGTGGTGGCGGTGTTTTCTTCATCACCACATCGCCGCCGCTTTTTTGCAGCGGCGCAGGTGGCGCGTCTTGCAATGGGGAAGCCACCGGTTCACTAACCGATGGTTCATCAGGTTCAGGTTCAGCTGCAGCCACGGGCACCTCTTCCTGAGGGGGCTGGACTACCGCGTTTTCCGTCAACAACGGCAGCAGCTTGGTGATGGTGCCATCCACCTCCCGTTCCTGGATCTCGCCAGCCTTGATATCGCTTACCAGCACCTTCACCAGGTCCGTTGCTTCAAGAATGACATCCATGATTTCCGGGGTCACCAACAACTCACCCTTGCGGAGGCGGTTCAAGACGTCTTCGGTTTTGTGGGTTACCTTGACCAGCAGATCAAAACCTAGAAAACTTGAAGCACCTTTTACCGTATGAATCGACCTGAAAATTCTGTTAAGCAAATCAGCGTCATCTGTTGACTTCTCCAATGCCACGAGATCGTCGTCAAGCTTCTCAAGTAATTCGGTTGTCTCCGCAAGAAAGCCTTCCAACAGCTCCTGGTCTTCGCAATCAATCGGCGGCATGTCACGCTCCTAGAAAAATCTGGATACATCAATTCACAGGTAATGAATTAAAGCGAACCGAAGACGCTTTTTTCTTCCGGGGAAAACATTTTTTCAAGGTCCAGCAAAACAAGCAGGCGCTCTGCCTGGTTGATCACGCCAGCAATACAATCCTGGTCGAGACCACTGGCAACCACCGCGGGTGAAGGCTGTATCTCACTGCCGGAAATCCGGATCACCTCGGAAACCGCATCAACAGTAAAACCCATCAGTTCCCCGTCCACATCCATAACCATGATGCGGGTCTGTTTATCGTTTTCAGCCTCCATCAGACCAAACTTCTTGCGCATGCAGATAATCGGAATTACCTTACCGCGAAGATTGATGACACCATCCACGTAGTGGGGGGTATTGGGAACCCTGGTGACCACGGGCATACGGATAATCTCGCGAACCTTTAAAACGTCAACGCCATATTCTTCCTGATCAAGGCTAAAACTGACAAGCTGAATCAACTCCCCACGGGACTCATCGGTATTAACGGCCACCAGCGCTTTACTCATGATTTCCTCCCCCATTATGTGTTTCAGAATGTGAAATTATTTTTACAGCCGTATGAATATCTGTTGAAAAGTGAGCAAAGGTAACATGTAAGCCACAGATTAATCAAGCACGGTTACGTGACCATTATATCTGGATTATCCGTATCGACAAGCTTCACTATTCACATTTTGTATCTGTCTGAAATAAATATTTTCAGCGTGCATGCATGACAAGTCATTTAATTGACAATTAAGGGTAGAGGCGGTACATTCATTTGACAGTACGTTCCCTGTAAAAAATCCCCAATCACCCCAGCACTGGTACACAATGCATACAAACAGAACCATCCTGATAGCGGACAATGACAGAAAAAGCCGGGATCTCGTATCGGCATTTCTGACGTATCAAGGGTATGATATTGTCACGGCTGATGGCCGCGACTCTCTTTTTGACACAATCACCAATCAACAGGTCGGTATCGTTATTGCCGGAATCTCATACCTGGACTCCATTGCCCCCGATTTCAGGGAACGTGCAAAAAAAATTCTACCATTGCTTGTTCTTATCGGTTATGGGACCAGAGAAGAATTACCTGCCCAGCAAACCGGTGACGGGAACACATTATTCCTGTCGAAACCACTCAACCTTGATGAACTGGAAAGCATTGTTTTGCGCGCCAGGGAATACCAGACCATGAAACAACTTGGCGCCGCGGGAGACCCTGCAAAACTCCCCAGCACAATCTGTTCTACAATCATCGGCAGAAGCAGACCGATGCTTAATCTTTTTGAGATGATTGAGAAAGTGGCCGAATCAAGCGCCACCGTTCTCATCCAAGGCGAATCGGGAACTGGCAAGGAACTTGCAGCAAGAGCCATACACGAGTTGAGCGGAAGAAACACCAAAAACTTTGTCCCAATCAACTGCGCCGCCATCCCGGACGACCTGCTGGAAAGCGAGCTGTTCGGCCACGTCAAGGGCTCCTTTACCGGAGCATACGCCAACCGCATCGGGCGCTTTGAAATGGCGGACAAGGGAACACTCTTTCTTGACGAAATCGGAGACATGAAAGCCGCTCTGCAGGTCAAACTATTACGGGTATTGCAGACCAGGGAATTTGAACCGGTAGGATCAACCAAATCACAAAAAGTGGATGTGCGCATCATTGCCGCCACCAATAAAAACCTGGAAAAGATGGTGATCAGCAAGGATTTCCGCGAAGACCTCTACTATCGACTGTCGGTAATCCCCATCCACATTCCGGCATTGAGGGAACGCAGGGAAGATATACCGCTCCTGATTCACAACTTTCTCACGATCTTCAACGCTGATTCGAGATATTCCGTCAAAGGTTTCTCCCGCGAAGCCCTTGACATACTCTGTAATTACGAATGGCCGGGAAATGTCAGGGAACTGGAGAATCTGGTGGAACGTCTGGTGATTCTCAAAAACAGCGGTTTCATCACGCCCGACGACCTGCCGGAAAAATATCTCTCCGGCGGCTCCGTGCGGATCCAGCCACCAAATCTGTCTGAAGCCGAAGACTTGCCCCAGGAAGGGATCTGCCTCAACACAGCCGTAGACCATTTTGAAAACCGCCTGATACTCCAGGCACTGGCTCGTACCGGAGGCAACAAAAAAGAAGCGGCCGCCCTGCTGAATCTGAAACGGACCACTTTGATCGAAAAACTGAAGAAGAAAAACCTGGCTTTCGTTGAGGAGTAACACACTGCCATGAGCTTCGGTATCAGTGAAAAACCATCGCTGCTCTCTTCCCTTCTCTCAAAGGTTTCTCAGGAGCAGACCACCACCCGTTCCAGCGCTCAACCGGATAGCGCCTTTGCCGGCAGACTGGATGCAGCCATTACGGGTGAAGCTGAAAAACGTGGCCCAACATCTTCCAGCGCTCAGGCCTTGGCCGAGACCCTCAACCTGCAGATGCTCCACACCACACTGGCGCTGGCAGGTGATCAGACGGCGGACCCCAGCTCTCCCCTCCCGTTCAACCGCCAAGCCTCCGCCGTCCAGTCTCTGATAAACGCCTACCGCACCAACCAGGCGGAAAACACAGCGCCTTCCAACCAACCATCAGTACTATCTCAGCCGTTGCCGGATTCGGTCGACCCAATCTCCCCGATCACATCATCAGCCAGTGTACCCGAGGGCAGCCAGTGGCTTGAGCCGATCATTGCCAGGGCATCCAGCCGCTTTGGTGTTGACGCCAGCCTGATAAAAGCTGTTATCAAGGCCGAGAGCAACTTTAATCCCAACGCAGTCTCCCCAGCCGGCGCCCGGGGACTGATGCAACTGATGCCCGGCACAGCACGGGGGTTGGGCGTCAGCGACTCTTTTGATCCGGAACAGAACGTCATGGCCGGGACACGCTTTCTACGCGACCTGCTCGACCGTTACCAAGGCGATCTTGATTCCAGTCTGGCAGCCTACAACTGGGGACCGGGTAACGTGGATAAGCACCCCGACCGCCTGCCGCGCGAAACCCGCAACTACCTGACACGCGTCAAACAGCTCTACACATCTTTCACGGCCTGACCAACAGCCCCTGCGCTGTCCCCACTTCCAGTCAGAACTCGTAAACGGTCAGTGACAGCCCTCAATCATCTCCGTTACACTATTCCTACTTGCACCCTCCTGCCGGGCATGTCATAATTCAGCGTTTTTTTCCTGCCCATACCCACAACAATTAAGAGAGACAGCATTCCATGAAAAAACTATTCATCATCGGCACCGGGCCTGGGTCGGTCGCGCACCTGACCGACGCCGCACGGCAGGCCATTGCCGCATCAACGGTTGTTGTCGGTTATGATAACTACCTTGAACTGATCAAGCCGCTCATCAACGGCAAGGAGACCATCTCCACCGGCATGATGCGCGAGGTGGAGCGCTGCCGCGAGGCCATACGCAGGGCGCGCTCCGGCGAAACCGTCTGCCTTGTGTCCGGCGGTGATGCAGGCATCTACGGCATGGCCGGTCTGGTGTTCGAATTACTAGAAAATGAGGCCGACAACGATAAAAAGGCCTCACAACCGGATGTGCAGGTTATTCCCGGCATCTCTGCCGTCCAGGCGGCAGCCTCGGTCCTGGGCGCCCCGTTGATGCACGACTTCTCGGTTATCTCGCTCTCCGACCTGCTCACCCCTTGGGAGCTGATCAAAACCAGGCTGGAAGCTGCGGCGCGAGCCGACTTCGTGATTGCCATCTATAACCCTCGCAGCAAAACCCGCGTCACCCAGATCGAGGAAGCCCGGCGGATCATCCTTGCTTCACGCCCGGCGGAAACCCCGGCCGGCATCGTCCGCAACGCCTGTCGCGATGACCAGTCCTCTGTTGTCACCACCCTGGGTGAGCTGCTGAACCACGACATCGATATGTCCACCATCGTAATCATCGGCAATGCCAGCAGTTTTGTGGACAGCCATGGCCGCATGGTCACGCCGCGCGGCTATGCCCGAAAATACAGCGATGCTGCACACTCACCAACCAGTGAAAGCGCTGGACCGCTGCCCGATGCCGCTACGCTCATGTTCTGCGGGACCGCATCGGATGTGGGCAAATCGATCCTGACCGCCGGCTTCTGTCGATCGCTCCTTAAACGCGGCCTGACCGTGGCGCCCTTCAAATCCCAGAACATGTCGCTGAACTCCTTTGTCACCCCCGAAGGGGGCGAAGTGGGGCGCGCCCAGGCCATGCAGGCCCAGGCCTGCAACATCCCACCCCACACCGACATGAATCCGGTACTGCTCAAACCCAACTCCGACACCGGCAGCCAGATCATCGTGCAGGGACGGCCGGTAGCCAACATGAATGTGCGCGAATACGACAGCTACAAACCCCAGGCCTTTGTAAAAATCCAGGAAAGTTTTCACAACCTGCGCCAGGCCTATGACTTTATCGTTGCCGAAGGAGCCGGAAGCATCTCCGAAATCAACCTCAAAGAGAACGACATTGCCAACATGAAGATCGCCCTGATGGCCCGCTGCCCGGTGATTCTGGTAGCCGACATCGACCGGGGCGGTGTCTTTGCCCAGATCGCCGGCACCATTGATTTGCTGGATCCCCAGGAAAAAGCCTATATCAAGGGTGTCATCATCAATAAATTCCGTGGCGACGCATCCATCCTTACACCGGGTATCGACTTCATCCAGGAACGGACCGGCGTGCCGGTGCTGGGAGTCCTGCCCTGGCTCCCCGAACTCTGCCTGCCTGCCGAAGACAGCGTCATTCTCAGCCAGGAAGTCAAAAAAACTGCACTGAAGGATGGGCAACAACAGATCCGCGTCGGCATCATCCGCCTGCCGCGCATCTCGAATTTCACCGACTTCGACCAGTTGCAGGCCGAACAGGACGTCATTCTCAGCTACGTAAAGAGACCGGAACAGATCGAGGGGCTCGACATCCTGATCATACCGGGCAGCAAATCCACCATCGGTGATCTGCTCTTCCTGAGGGAACAGGGTCTCTTCGACGCCATCGCACGCTTCACGGGGCGGATTATCGGTATCTGTGGCGGATACCAGATGCTGGGCACACGGGTGCTCGATCCAGAGCGGGTGGAATCATCCCTGCCGGAGGCGAAAGGTTTCGCTCTTCTGCCGGTGGAAACCACCATGCTGGCCGGCAAGGAAACCCATCAGGCCCTGGCGCGTCTGGAAGAGCCGGGGCAGAGCCTCACTCCCGGTTGCAGCGACGAATTGAGCGGATATGAGATCCACATGGGAAGAACGGACTATACGGACACCCCACGCCCCTTTGCCCGTATCTTCCAGCGCGGCGGCAAATCTGTCGACATCCTGGATGGCTGTGTTTCCGACGACGGACGGGTTTTCGGAACCTATCTGCACGGCATCTTCGACAACACCAGCTTCCGGGACATCTACCTGAACCGCATCCGGAGTGAAAAGGGTATGCCGCTGCAATCCGAGGAGACCCGGGCACCAGTCACAGATCCCTTTGACCTGCTTTCCAGCCACATGGAGCAGCACCTGGACATGCCGAAGCTCTTCGAGATCTGCGGACTTTCCCGTGATCTGGCCTGACCCGGCCGTTCTCGCCTTGGCGCTACTGCTGGACCTGACCCTGGGCGATCCGCACTGGCTGCCCCACCCGGTGGTCATGATCGGCCGTCTGATCAGTGCTCTGGAAAATCTGCTGCGGAAAACCATGCACAATCAGCGGATAGCCGGTGTGTTGCTGCTGTTCCTGACCGTGACATGCGCAGCATCAACAAGCTGGTGTGCGCTGTGGGTTTCATCCCTGATCCACCCACTGTTCGGCCTGCTGGTCGCAGCACTGCTCTCCTCCACCTGCCTGGCGGCCCGCTCGCTGCAGCGCGAATCAGCCCTGGTGGCCGATGCCCTCGATGCCGGTGATATCGTAAAGGCGCGTGTCAAGCTCGCCTACATTGTCGGCCGCGACACCGAACATCTGGACGAACCGGAAATCTGGCGCGCCCTGATTGAAACCGTGGCTGAAAACACCACCGACGGCATCATTGCGCCGCTGTTCTGGCTCGCCCTGGGTGGTCCTGTGGCCGGCATGGCCTTCAAGGCGATCAGCACACTGGATTCCATGGTGGGATACAAGAATGAGCGTTACCTTCAACTGGGGTGGGCCTCGGCCCGCATGGATGACCTGGTGAACCTGATCCCGGCCCGGCTGACCGCACTGTTAATGATCATTGCCGCGCCGCTGATCGGGCTTTCGTTCCGTAATGCAGCCACCATAACCCTGCGCGACCGCCTGAACCACCCCTCCCCCAACAGCGCCCATCCCGAATCGGCCGCTGCCGGAGCCCTGGGAATCCGCCTGGGTGGGCCCTCCACCTACGGCGGACGTGAATCGGTCAAACAGTTTATCGGTGATCCGCTGCAGCCCATTGACGGACGCGCGTATCGTTCCATGATCAGATTGATGTTTGCCGCGACACTGATCATGGCTGTTATTTCCCTTGGCGCGGTAGCATTCCTGAGAGGTTTCCATGTCACGCACCTATGAGCACGGCGGCAACATCCTTTCCATGGCCCGCCAGTGCGGATTTTCACCCGCCGATTCCATCGATTTCTCCGCCAGCATCAACCCGCTGGGATTCTCTCCGAAGGTCAGGGAAGCCATTATCGGAGCCCTGGACAGCCTGGTACACTACCCAGACAATGACTGCGGAGAGCTGAAACAGGCCCTGTCCCGCTTCCATGGTATCCCGTCCAACCATTTCGCCATCGCCAACGGTTCAACCGAGATCATCTATACCCTCCCTGCCCTGCTGCCCGGCAAAAGTGTTTTGATTATCTCACCTTCCTTTAGCGAATACTCCCACGCACTGCTGCTGCAACACTGCGAAGTACGGCACATGATTCTCTCACCCAACGACAACTTCACCCTGGATCTGGACATGTTGGGGAGAATCCTCGGCCAACATTACGACGCCCTCTATCTCTGCAACCCCGGCAATCCCAGCGGAATGCTCTATTCGCGGCAGGTCGTCCAGCAGGTCCATGACCTGTGCCGCGAAACCGGCACATTTCTGGTGCTGGATGAGGCATTCATGGATTTCTGCGAGGAATCTTCGGCCAAGGATCTGATCATCGCATCCGACCAGGGTATCGTGTTGCGCTCCATGACCAAGTTCTACGGCATACCCGGTCTGCGACTGGGGTATGCCATGGCTGCGCCGCCCCTGATCGAAAGACTGACCTCCATGGGCGGTCCCTGGAGCGTCAATACGCTGGCCCAGGCTGCCGGCATAGCCGCTCTTGCCGATGAGGAGTTCAGCAAACGATCGATCACGTATGTCTCCGGATTGCGCGACGACTTCAGTCGGGCACTTTCAGAGTTCACGCAATTGACCGTCTACCCTTCCAGCGCCAATTTTCTGCTGGTTCAAATCAATTCCGGCATCACATCGACGGAGCTGAAACATTTGCTGATGGAAAAAATGATTCTGATTCGCGATTGCAGCACCTTTACCGGGCTTTCCAACCGTTTCTTCCGCGTTGCCGTCCGGACGGAAGCGGAGAATGCGCGACTCGTAGAATGCCTGAAGGAAATCCTCGTGTAACCCCATCAAAAAAAAGGGAGCTCTCTTGCGGAGCTCCCTTACCGTTTCCGTCAAACGCGAGTTACAATCTATAATTTAAAATGTTGCACCAATCGTTGCAATTCCTCTGCATTGCCAAGAAGCTGAGACGCAGCCGTGGCCGACTCCTGGGCTTCCCGTGATGTGTCATGTACCACTTCTGTTATCTGCTGCATATTGCTGGAAATCTCGCTGGTCGTAGCGGTTTGTTCCTCCGCGGCGGTGGCAATCTGATTGATCTGTGATGCTACGGCATTGACCTGATCCAGGATGTCGCGCAATGCAGCCCCGGATTTTGTCGCCTCTCCGGTGCCTGCTTCCACCTGATGGACCCCCTGCTCCATGACAGCAACTGCCCCCTTGGTCTCCATCTGGATCGCCTTGATCATCCCGCCGATCTCCTGGGTGGCGCGGGTAGTACGTTCTGCCAGGGCGCGCACCTCGTCGGCAACCACCGCAAAACCGCGTCCCTGCTCCCCTGCCCGGGCAGCTTCGATGGCGGCGTTCAGCGCCAACAGGTTGGTCTGGTCGGCGATATCCTGGATGGTGCCGATAATGGCGCCGATCTGATCACTGCGTTCCCCAAGACCCTCGATAGTACTGGCCGATTCACGGACTTTTTCAGCGATCTGACACATCACCTGCAGGGTACTGTCCACCACTCCGGCTCCATTCCGTGCAGAGTCGAGCGCCTTGCGCGCTCCATCGGCCGCCAGCAGACAGTTCTGGGCGATGTCGCCGGATGTGGCCGACATCTCCTCATCGGCGGTTGCCACGGTGGCAGCCTGGGTCGCGACCTCTTCAGCGCCCGTTGCGATCCGTTCGGCGCTGGCGCTGACCTGTCCCGCGGCGGCAGATACTTCCTGTGACGCGCAACTTATCTTTTCAAGCACCTGGCGCAGTTCGCACCCCATGCGATTAATGCCCTGCGAGATTTGTACAATTTCATCGGCGGAGTCTGTTTGCTCACCATCAGCGTTTGAGACATGACTAAAATCACCCGAACCCAGCAGGTTAGTGGTATCCAGCGCCGTTCGTAGCGGTTTCGAAATCCAGCGTTGCTGCAGATAGATCAGCACCAGCACCAGAACAAATGCCACCACAACCATTGCCGCCAGCATTGCGTTACGGAATATGCGCGCTTCACTGTTCAGTTCATCCACGCTCGCTGCCATAACAACCACCCAGTTCCACTCCTTCAGGTGACGATACACCGCCAGCTTCTTGCGGGGAAAACTTTCACCGGCTTCCCTGTTTACCCAGGGATAATGGATGACACCTTCTTTTGTGGTAACCATAGACTTGATGAATTCGCGTCCGTCCGAGTCTTTCATGTCGATGATGTTTGTTCCCTCTTTAAAGGGATGAATCTGCAGCATACCCTGATCCTTGCCCTCTTTTGCGTCAAGCGCGAAGAAATAACCGGTCTCTCCGTTTTTGAAGTTTCGAATTTTATCCTTGAGCGCCTTGAGGCTATCGGTGAAATCAAGTCCCACGAAGAGCACCGCGATAACCCGCCCCTGCCCGTCCTTGACCGGATTGTAGGCGGTCATGAAGTCCTTGCCGAACAAACTGGCCTTGCCCACAAACGCTTCGCCTTTCAGAAGCCCCTGGTAGGCCGGGTGTTTCCGGTCCAAGATCGTACCGATGGCGCGACTGCCATCCTCCTTTTTCAACGACGTACTGATGCGCACAAAGTCGTCACCTGAACGAACAAAAATCGTCCCCACCGCCTTGGTCACACCGGTAAAGCGGTCCACGATCTCGGTGTTCAGGTTGAGCACCGTGGAGCCGGCGCTCAGGGCAGGTGTCTGTTTGTCGCCAATGGCAATGGTTTTAGCCGGGTTCACCGAAAATGAACCGGGAAAATAGGTACGAAAGACCTGGACTAGTTTTCCGCTGCTGTCGGCAATGGCGGAGTGATAGGAAGAGAAACAGTCGACCAGCAGTGACAACTGTTGGGAAAGATCGTTTTCTGCGCGTCTTTCAAGGCGATGGGCAATATAGGTTTGCAGCGACAGGGTAAAAAGCCCCAATAAAATCACAATCAGTGCCGCTTGCACCAAAGCAAGCCGAGTGCCTACTGAAAATCGAGCAACCTTCTTCATGAGAACGACCTCCCGTCATTGGCATGCGTATAACCATACCCAAATAACCTAATACTAAGGAATGTCAAGACGGAGAAACCTGATACACTAGAGGGGTGGATATCCCGCCAATGGGTAGCTCCCCGCGCATACGTCATATTTGTTTTTCAGCAGGCTGTATTACAACGGTCATCTCGGAACACAACCCGGACTCTCAACCCCCTTCAGGCAAGGAGGTTATTGCAATGAAATCGCCCCCTCCCCACACGATCCGTGACATCGGAAAGCGACACTGGTGTATCCAGATCTGTGTTCTGCTGGGCGTTTTTCTAGCTACCATAGCCCAGGCCAGCAATGGCGTTAAAGATCTATTGACCCCCGCTGAACGCCTCTGGCTCACCAAAAACCAGCCACGCGTCGTCCTTGCGGTTGAGACCGGTTATGCCCCCTTCGTGTTCCTTGATGCAAACGGCCAAGCCACGGGCCTCGCCCACGATTACCTGCTCCTGCTGGAATCGAAACTGGGAGTTCACTTCAAACAGCACTATTCTCCATCCCTGGATGACATCTTTCAGAAAGTTCGCAACGGAAACGTACAGATCGTCAATGCCGTCACAAAAACCCCCTGGCGTTCCAAATTCCTGACCTTTACTGATGTCTACGTATCCGTGCCGAACGTCATTGTCGTGAGCAAGGATCGTCCAGGTCGGATGCGTGAGGAAAATCTTGCGGGATTTAGGGTCTCCCTGGTCAAGAGTTACGCGGTTACGGAGCAGCTCACCAACACAGTTCCCGGTATTGTACCCGATCTGGTTCCCGACGATCTCACGGCGCTTCTCAACGTCTCTTTCGGTCGCTCCGATGCAGCTGTCATCGATCTTGCCACGGCGTCCTACCTGATCTCGCGCAACGGAATCACCAATCTCCGTGTTGCGGGCGAAGCAACCTACAATATTCACCTTTCCATGGCAACTCCCCTTGGCGAACCGGTGTTGCACGACATCCTGCAGAAGGGTCTTGCCACCATCACGGATGCGGAACGACAGGAGATTCATAAACGCTGGATCAGTATTTCCGGCCAAAGCATCTTCAGCGACCGGCGCTTTTGGGTTTCCGTGGGGAGCGCACTTTCCGTCGTTTGTGCGGCGCTTACTGCTAGTCTCATCTGGAACCGCACCCTCCGGCGGCAGGTTGCCCTGCGCACCTCGGCACTCGCCAAAGAAAAAGAGGCCCTGAGGGAAAGCGAGGCCCAGAATCGGGCGCTCATCAACGCCATCCCCGACCTCATTTTCCTGAACCATCGCAACGGTATGTATGTGAGCGCGCATGCCTATGACCCGAACATGCTGTATGTGCCCCCGGAGACCTTCCTCCATCGCAGTGTGGAAGAGATACTTCCCAAGCTGATTGCCGACCAGTTCCTGAAGGCATTCGTGGATGCCCTTGAACAGGCAACGATACGGGAACTGAGCTACTGTCTTACCATCGATGGCAGGGAGAGATGTTTCGAAGCCCGGGTAGCCCCCTGCACAGAAGATACTGTCATCACGATCGTGCGTGATGTCACCGAGCGCAAGCGGTTGCAGGATCAGTTACTCCAGGCCCAGAAAATGGAGTCAATAGGTGTACTGGCTGGAGGAATTATCCATGATTTCAACAACATTCTGACGGTCATACTCGGCTGTACCGATGAACTACAGGTATCGGTAGCTCTGCATGACGAACGCTCGCACGCCAACATCGAAACAATTCAATCGGCGGCACGGCAAGCAGCGGAGTTTAGCCGGGCTCTGCTTTCCTTCAGCAGAAAGCAGGAGATGAACTTTCAACCGGTGGCGCTAAATGACGTCATTACGGACACACGGAAGCTCCTTCTCAGGATGGTGCCGAAAAATATTCATTTCACCCTGGATCTTTCCGGAGACACGCTGACCGTTATGGCGGACAGCGGGCAGTTACGGCAGGTACTGATCAACCTTGCCATCAATGCCAGGGATTCAATGACCGATGGTGGACAGATACAAATTTCGACCTGGTTGGAGAATCTGGATGAGGAAGCAGCACGGAAGCATGGTTGTGAAGTTTCGGGCGATTACGCGGTCGTGTCCGTTTCAGACACCGGCAAGGGTATGGACGAACAAACCATGGATAAGATTTTTGAGCCTTTTTTTACCACCAAGGAGATTGGCAAGGGAACCGGGCTTGGCCTTTCCATCGTAAGCGGAATCATCAAACAACATAAGGGCTGGATTCAGGTTGACAGCAAACCGGGAGCGGGGACTGTCTTCAGGATCTATCTTCCAAGGGTAAAAGCTGAAATCCCGCGTGTCACGCACGGGGAACCCACAGCTCCTGCGGAAGGTAGCGGGACAATCCTGGTGGCAGAGGACGAAGCGCTTGTGCAGTTTTTTGTGAAAAAGGCTCTGACCAAAGCAGGCTACCGTTTGATACTTGCAGAGGATGGCGAGGAAGCCCTGAGAAAATTCAAGGAAAACCAGGACACGATTTCTCTGGTTATAACTGACGTGTCCATGCCGAAAATGGACGGACAAACCCTGTGTGAGGAAATGTGTAAAATCAATCCCCGCATAAAGGTGATTTTCCTGAGTGGCTATACGGAAGAAATGATCGCGTGCAAGGGAATCTCTGCCAGTCAGATGCGTTTTATCACCAAGCCATTTTCAAAAGAAGCCCTGCTCCACGAAATACAAAGCATTCTGGTCGGTAGTTGAAAACGTGGGAATGCATTTTTCAAAATAATCCGGTAGAGTGCGCTGCCACAGCACCAATCACCATCCACCCCTGAAAGGAGTTTGTCATGCAGCGTTTCATCCTCTGCATCCTGTTCTTCCTGATTGCCGCAACAGCCCTGGCCGCCGCCGAAAACCGGGATCTGTTCCCGGTGGACCGGGACTATTTCCTCTACTACCCTTCCCTGCTGAGAGGGGAAAAAACATCGGCACCCTTTACCGAACCTGAAACATTCTCCGATTGCCACAAGCAACAGCACAAGTACGGGCTGACCGTTGTACCGCCACTGCCGGTGGTTGACATGGTGGTGGCCCAGCTCAAGCCTGCGCTGCACACACCATGACCATTTCCCGCGCCAGTAACAGAAAATCGCACGTTCTGTCTCCCACCGAAGCGATCCTGGAAAGCATCTCGGATGGCGTTTTTACCGTGGATATGGAGTGGGTCGTCACCTGCTTCAACCGGGCAGCCGAGGAGATCACCGCCGTTCTGCGCGATGCCCATGGTTCCGTTGTCGGCGGGGCTGAAACATTTCGTGACCTGTCCGAGGTGGAATTGCTGCGACGGGAACTGGAGGGGAAATTCAGGGTGGGTGAACTTTCCAGTCGCAGCCCCCTGATGCAGCGACTGTTTGAAATCCTGCCGGCCATCGCCGCCAGTCCCAGCACGGTTCTGGTGCTGGGTGAAACCGGAACCGGCAAGGAGTTGGTGGCGCGCACGCTGCACGCCCTCAGTCCCCGAGGTCAAGGTCCGTTCATCGCAGTCAACTGCGGGGCGCTGCCCGAACAGGATGGGCGATCCAAAACAACCCTGCAAAAGCTTAAACATACCTGAAACAGACAAAGCCGGGAGTTACCCCGGCCTTGTCTGTTTCAACTTACCAACATCCAAAGTCAATTGGTCTCAACCGCTCAAGCCACTTCAATCAACTCGATAAACTCCTCCCGCTTGACCTCATCCACGATCCAGGAGCAAGCCTCGAAACAGCGATCGCGGGTTTTTCCGGAAACAATCGCCAGCAACACCGAATCACAGGCGCCAATCATGCCCAAGCGGTGCACGACCAGCACCTGATTGAGTTTGAATTTTTCCTCTGCCTGACCGGCAATACCGGCCAGACGAAGGTCAACATCTTTCACAAGCGGTTTCAGTTCCACGGATGAAAAATCAGGGACCTGCTTTCCCGGCCGCTTCACCCGGCCGTGGTGCAGAACCACCGTGCCGGTGGCGTCGGTCTCCCGCTCAAGAAAAGCGCGGTAAAGTTCCAGATGATCAAAATCCTGCACGGTGCTGAATGCGGTAATCACGTCAATGTTCTCCTTTGTTTTATTATTCCCTGTTGGCCGGTTTCTCCCGCTCTTTTTTTCCGGCAAACCACCCCTCGGACGCCTCGGGATGACAGTCGAAGCGGGGAACATAGGGCTTGATATCGAGAAGCGGAGTGCCGTCCAGAACATCGATTCCACTGACCGTCAGCAGATTTTCCTGCCGCCCCAGAAGCCTGACCACGGTAATGCCGATGCTGTTGGGCCGGCAGGGGTGGCGCATGGCAAAGATACCGTGGGGGGTATCGTCCAGAAAGGGATGGCGCACCAGTTCGCCCGGTTCAGCCCGGTCGAAATGGTAGAAGAGGTAGAGGTGACTGAACAGCTCGATGTCCTGCAGACCTTCGGCAAATTCGGGAAAGACTTCCACCGTTCCCAGGGCATCAGGCCGGAAAGCACCCTGGATCGGTGCATGTTCCTTGGTGGCATGATCGGTATGGATGAGACCCAGCGCCTTGACTCTAAACTCCATTTTCACTCCTTCATGGCATAACACCACGTTTCAGGTAACTATTGACAAAAAACCTTTTCCGAAACTCTCAGCACTCTCACAGCATTTTGAGCAGGGACTCCACAATCCCCCGGTCACGTTTCGACAACGTGCTGTGCTCATCCCGGCCGAGTCCGGCCAGAGCCGACGAAACCAGTGCACAATGGCTGGCATACAGGCCACGGATACTTTCCGCTGACAGTGGCAGCCAGCGCACGGCCCGCGCATCATCCCCGGCCTGCAGATCCATCCTCTCCGCCAGCCCATGATCAAGGTGCAGGTGTTTGGCAGTGGTTTCCATCCAGGCATTGTCCGTATTCCTCGGGTCGTCCACATACCCCTGATAGACGAAGACCCCCTCGCCCATATCCAGAACAACCCCGGTCTCCTCCTGGAGTTCCCGCGCCAGGGTCCGGGACACTTCCTCTCCCCTGTCCACCATGCCGCCCGGAATGGCCCACTGGCCGTTGTCCCTACGCTGCACAGCCAGCATCTCCACCCTCTGCTCGTGGTGGTTGATGCGGGTAATGATCGGGTCGGCAGCAAAATTCGGCCCCCACTTCCCCAGCAGGCCCCTTCCGGCAATGCCGGTCCGGCCGGCCGGGTTTAACGGCCGCCCCGCCGAGTCAAACCTGATCACCCCCGAAAAACTCTCCGCGGGAAGCTCCGCAACCAGGGCCACACCCTCCGGGTCGGCCCACCCGGCCGGATTACGGGAGGAATCATTCTGCAGCACCACCGGTGAAACATAATAGGGTGGCGCATAGCCGGCATAGGGGATCTCCCAACCGACCAGATCATCGGGCACGGGGAATCGTTCAGGGTATTCGGCAGGTTTCTCAAAACGGGCCTTGACATGCAACGCTGTGGTTACACCCTTCTCTGCTTCTCCCATAAAAACACCTCCGGACAGGATCGTTTAGGCAGCGAACGGCACTATAATCCAAATCCAGGAACGCCTCCAGAATAAACAGCAACTCACCCAAAACTGTCATCCAAACCACTATTCACTGAATTACGGCAAATCAACATCCGCAGAAGGCATCTCACGCAGCGAGAAGAATATCTGCGACACGCAGAGGAGTGTCAGGATTCCGAGCAGGGCGATTCCGGGCAGAATAGTGCTCACCGTTCCTGTCAGGACACCGAGAATTGCGATGACGTAATGGGGAACGAGAAAACGATGGAGTTGTCTGGTCCTCCCCGTAAAGGCAGCCAGGAAAATGGCGTTCAGGGCGAGTACGCTGACTGCAACAGAAAGAGAGAGCAGCCATCCTTCCGAAATCGGGAGTGCATCCAGCGGCGCCTGGTGAATGACATGTCTGACACCCACCGCCGTGGCGGTAATTCCCATCAGGAGCGGCAGATGGGAGTAGAGCCAGAGCTGGTAGCGTCGCACATGCCTTTTGGAACTCAGCGCCCGTACCGCCGCCCCTTTGGCCCCTTCGAAGTACCCCCACCAGAGTGCAAAGGCGACCACGAGACCCATCAGCCCCTCCATGCCCGACCCGAGGGTGAACCTGGCCGGATTGATCCCCACCACAACGCTTACCACCGCCTCGCCGATAACGATGATGGTGAAGAGCCCGAACCGCTCGGGAAGATGCATCAAATGTGGCGGGAACCTGACGTGAAGCTGGCCGGCGGTCAGCGGGGTCAGAAAGTCGATTGCCAGGGCTGTCCCCCAGAGCAAGAACCGCCAGGGAACGGGGACCAGGGCAGACAATGCCCAGAGGGAAGCAGCTGCTCCGAACCCTGCGGCATAGCGACCAGTCAGCGGACGGACCTCGGGAATGTGAAGTCCGGCGCGCAGATACTCGGCCACCAGAATAGAACGAACCGCGGCATAGGAGAGGGCAAAACCGGCAGATGTGGCGCCGAGCGCCGCCGGCACATGGACGGCCAGGGAGGCGGCCGCAGCCATCTGGGCCATGGTCAGCAGCCGATGCCCCATATCCTCGGTGTCGAAGCGGGTGAGATAGAAGGTATGCCCGACCCAGGCCCACCAGACCGGTACGAAGAGTACGGAAAACCGTAAAACACCGCTCCACGAGTAATCGTCACCGAGTCCTTTGGACAGTTGAGAAACCGCCGCCACAAAAACCAGGTCGTAGAAAAGTTCCAGCCAGGTGGCGTGACGTTCGGTTTCCGTATCCTGCCCTGAGCGAAACCGCGGCGGCTTGAAGAGTCCCGGCTTCTTCACGCCCATCCCTCCCTTCATCCTGTTTCATCATACAGCCACCATTTCAGCAACCGCGTATAGCGCGGCATGATCACGAAGGTCAACAGTGCGGTCAGGGAGGAGGCAACCAGCAGCCCGCTGATGATCGGCAGAGCCAGTACCGGCACGATAGGAAACAGCATACTGAACAGGCGGGGTATGATCAGGCTCAATGGATAGACCGCCGAGAGGGTCAGGATGAACTGTTTCCAGGGCTTGGGTGGCCGCACACCTTGCGGAGTAAACCAGAAATCGATCCCTGTCCTGATCTCATGCCGGTCACCCTTTTCCAGCAGGTCAGCCACCTGGCTGACGAATGCTCGACGCACGTCCGATTCAACCCAGGCGTTAAGGTTGTCGTTACCATCGAAGCGGATGATACTGGTGTACGTCCTCGTCCCTTGGGCCGGCCGGAAAATTTCCCTGCCCAGATAGCCGGGAGAGCTGCTGACTGCATCGAGAATCTCCGTGAGCCAGCTTTCGTACCGTTTTTCCTCGCCTGCCCTGATGGTGTGAGTAATGATCAACGCACCTGATTTGCCCTGACCGACATCCAAACTGACCGGTGTGTTCATATAGTTTCAACTCCTCCGCGAAGGCGAGTCGGGTAAATCCATCGGAGATTCGGCCCATTATTTCAAAATGCAAAACAGGTACAACCGATCCCCCAGTGGCCGTTTTCCCCGAACACCCTGTGGGTATGCTGATGAAGCGGGTTGCTGCAGCAGTGAGCGGGTGCGTCAGCATCTCCGGCATGTGCGACCGGTACATTCCTGAAGGCGCCACCATAGACACCGGTCGGTGACCAGTCCGGACTGACCGGCGGAAGTGGCGGAGCCAGGCTGCCGAATTCACCGGCGCCATGCACGATACGTCCGCCCATGATGGTCAATAATGCCTCGATCCCCTTGATCTCCTCCTCGGGTATTTCAAAATAATCGGCAGACAGTACCGACAGATCTGCCAGTTGTCCCACGGCGATTCTGCCTTTTATTCCGTCGTCGCCCGAAAACCAGGAACTCCCCTCGCTGTAGAGCCGCAGGGCCGTGGTCCGGTCGAGGCGGTTGTTTGTATCGTACAACTGCAATCCGCCGACGGTTTTGCCCGACACCAGCCAGTAGAGCGATACCCACGGGTTGTAGCTGGACACCCTGGTGGCGTCCGTACCGGCACCCACCGGAATCCCCATCCGCACCATTTCGGTGATGGGCGGGGTCAGCCTGGCTGCCTCCTGGCCATAGCGGGCCACGAAGTATTCGCCCTGAAAGGCCATGCGGTCCTGGATAGCAATGCCGCCCCCCAGTTGATGCAACCGTTCCATATTTTTAGCGGAAATAGTCTCGGCATGGTCGAAGAACCAGCGCAGACCGTTGAACGGTATTTCCCGGTTGATACCCTCGAATACGTCCAAGAAACGCGAGATCGACTCATCGTAGGTGGCATGCAGCCGGAAGGGCCAGCGTTTTTCCACCAGCAGGCTGACCACCTTTTTCAGTTCAGCCTCCATAACCGGCACAAGTTCCGGACGAGGCTCCAGAAAATCCTCGAAGTCGGCGGCCGAGAAGACCAGCATCTCTCCGGCTCCGTTCATCTTGTAAACATCATTCCCCGTGCCGGGCGAGGTGATGTTTGTCCATCCGGCAAAATCGTCGTACTCCTCCCTGGGACGCTGAGTAAAGAGATTGTAGGCGATGCGCACCGTCAGCTGATCCTGCGCGGCCAACTGCTCGACGACCCGGTAATCGTCCGGATAGCGCTGAAAACCGCCACCGGCATCGATGCAACTGGTGATTCCCAGCCGGTTCAGCTCGCGCATGAAGTGGCGCGTCGAATTGACCTGGTCCTCGAAGGCGAGTTTCGGCCCCATGGCCAGGCTGGCATACAGGATCAGAGCATTCGGTTTCGCGATCAGCAACCCGCTGGGACTGCCTCCCTTGTCGCGCTGGATCTCGCCACCCGGAGGATCGGGCGTTTCCCTGGTGTAGCCCAATGCCCGCAACCCGGCCCGGTTGACAAAGGCCCGGTCATAGAGATGCAGGACAAAAACCGGTGTGTCGGGGGATACGGCATTGATTTCATCCAGGGTAGGCATACGGCGCTCGGCGAACTGGAACTCGGTCCAGCCGCCAATGACCCGCACCCACTGGGGTGGTGGAGTGCGGCGGGCCTGCTTTTTCAGCATCTGAAGCGCCAAAGAGAGCGATGGCACCCCATCCCAGCGCAGCTCCATGTTGAAGTTGAGTCCTCCCCGGATGACGTGGATGTGGGAATCGTTCAGACCGGGTACAGTGGTCCGCCCCCTGGCATCGATGACTTTTGTTGTGGCGCCCTGATACTCCATGACTTCCTGCTCGTTCCCCACGGCGACAAAGCGTCCTGCGGAGATCGCTACAGCCTCAACAAAGGGCCGCGCCTGTTCCAGAGTAGCGATACGACCGTTATGTATGATCATCTCGGCACCTGGTATGGATGAACGTGTTGTGTTCATATAATGACCTCCTCAAACAAGAATGACCGGCCTGTAAACCAGTGCCGGTCATTCGTTGAACATCCCGTTCGGGTAAAGCATCGTTGCCCGAACATGTTCCCCGTTTCAGCGGGGTTATCAGGCAGCCTTGTGCCAGGTGACCTCTTCCTCTTCGTGTCCGCCCAGAAACTCCTTCACGAAGCGCACTTCGATACCGTAAGGCGAGTGAGCCTTCAGAATATCCATGACACCGTTGTAGGTTTCGCTGCGTGCCCAATCCTGCTGCATTTCAAACAGGAACTGCAGCGAGGTGACCGGGACCGCCCCGGCCTGGACCAGTCGCTGCACAGCGCGATCATGGGCTTCCACGCTGATATCGCCACAGGCATCGGTGGGGACATAGACCTCGTACCCGGCCTGCAACAGATCAATTGCCGGGAACAGCACGCAAGCTTCCGTCCAGAGGCCGGTCAAGACGATTTTTCTACGACCGGTCTGCTTGACCGCAGCCTTGAAATGCGGGTCGAGCCAGGAATTGATGGAAGTCCGGTCGATGGGCGTCTGACCGGGGAAGAGATCGGTAATTTCGGAAATCATCGCGCCGCTGAAGCTTTCCGAGGCTACCGTGGACAGAATTGTCGGCACCTTGAACAGCCTGGCAGCTTTGCAGAGTATCTGTATGTTTTGAACAATTGAGGTACGATCATGGGAATGGACCCCCGAAAACATCGCCGGCTGATAATCAATTACCGCCAGTGCGCAATCGGAAGGGTTCAACAGGCCATGTATTCTCGTGCGTTCCATGATTACATTCTCCTTCCTGAAGAGTGATCCGGTTATTTCTCCAGTTTTTTGTTTTCAAATCGATGGTTCATCTGAATTCTCCTCTTCTCAACACCACCAGTCGGATGACAAAACCAATTAAGGACCGATCTTGTCTTCTTACCCAGTATAAACCAGACTGAAATGAAATGTCACATCGAAAATGGAGTTCTGAGGGAATGTGAAAAACAAAAATATTTCACCGAAAAAATAGGTAGTTTCAGGAGAAATATTGATTGGGTATCAGGAATTCAGAGAGAGGATTTGCCCATCAGGCGTGTAAAAAACTCCGGGACACCGGTTTCAAAAGTCAGCCGTTTGCCGTTAACCGGGTGGGTGAACGAGATCGACCGTGCGTGCAGCGCCAGGGTGGCAAAGGTATCGTTGCCCTTGCCGTATTTCCGGTCCCCCACGACCGGGTGCCCCTTCTCAGACATATGCACGCGGATCTGGTGCTTGCGACCGGTCAGCAGGTGGATCTCCAGCAGACTGAACCCTTTGGCCTCCTTCAGCACCGTATACTCGGTATGGGCCAGTTTACCCTTGGCCGGGTCAGGGGTGGAATAGACCGTGAAGGCGCTGTTCTCGGCCAGGTTGCTGCTGATTGTACCGGTTTTCGGCGAGACCGAACCGTGGACGATCGTCAGATAGCGCTTGTCGGTCTCCTGCCAGTGCTCCTGCAAATAGGTCTTGGCCTGTTCGCTCTTGGCAAAAATCAAAATACCGGAGGTCTCGCGGTCCAGGCGATGGACGATGTAGATCCGGTTGCGGGAACGGGGATCCCCCTTGCGGACATACTCGTTGAGAATGGTATGGGCCGTACGCGTTTTGTCCCGCTCGGTCCCCATGGTCAGCAGGCCGCCCGGTTTTTCCACCACGATGACATCCCGGTCCTCGTACAGAACCGTGAGTCCTTTGGGCTGATATTTTGCCGGGGGTCGTTTTGTTGTCTGCATGGTGGTTTCCTCTCCAAAACAAAAAACCACGGGGAAATCCCTGTGGTGAATTGTCTTCCGTGTATAGCATGCGGGGCCAGCGCCGGCAAAGGCTTTAGTGAACGATATCGGGACGGATATTCAGTAGAACAGATGGCCAGGGGTTTCGTCTTTTCGTAGTCCGCTACAACCATCTATTGCACAAGAGAGCAGTTGTCATTCATCCTCAAAACCGTCCCACATCTCCTCTGAAAACCCAAGTCCCTGAGCGGCGTATTGTTCATGATAATTCAAGTCCCTCCATGCTTTATTGGCGCTTGGAGGTGCTTCGTTCCTATCCCATAGATACTGGTTCCAGCCGAGAAGGGCCCAGAGTTCCTTTTCTTTGTTACTCAGCTCCGACCAGCGCAGTTTTTCCCATATTCCCGGATTCCCATCCATGTCTCGAACGTCCATAGCTGCCTCCAGACCTGCACATTTAACTTTGTCAGCAGGGCGAGTCTAACACCCAGGGTTCCTGCATAAGGGGCCAATCTAAAATTTCTCGCGTTTTCAAGATCTCCTGAATCCGTGACACCTGTATGGCGTAGCGAGCGAAGCCGGGAAGGTATCACGGATTCTGAAACTTTCACTCCTGGATCCATAAGTTCAGAACGTGCGGAACCTCGGCCGCTTCCTGAACAGCGACATCGATCCAGGGCGAGGACGTCTGTTGTCCGACCAGTATGGTGCCCATGCCCAGATCCTTGGCCGTCTTCAGATTATCCGGAGCGTCATCGACCATGATGCAACCGGATGCTGCAATGCCCAACCTGTCCAGCACGGCATGGTAAGGTTCCGGGAAGGGTTTCGGGAGATAGTTTGCCACGCGTATGTCAAAGATTTCTTCGAAAGCACCGCCAAGCCCCAGGGCATTGAGAACCCGTTCGCTATGGTCCGTGGTACTGTTGGTGAAGATCGCCCGGCGAAGGGGCAGCGACTGCAGAGCCCGGGAAAGATCCGGATCAGGACGGAGAATGTCGGCTATGTCCACATCATGGACGTAGGAAAGGTAATCCTCCGGGTCGACTCCGTGGTGGCGCATCAGCCCCTGCATGGTAAGGCCATAGCGTTTCCAGTAGGAATGACGCAAGTCGTCAACGTCATCCAGCGGGATGCCGACCACTTCGATCATATACCGTTTGATGCGGGCACTTACCTGATCACACACGTCCTGTCCCGCGGAATAGAGCGTATTGTCCAGGTCGAAGAGGATGAATTCCATGATAACTCCTATTGCATGTCACTATGATCTCTGGGGACATGAACCCTCGGTTGGCTGTTTCTACACGTAGGTTTCCGGCTCTTTCCGGTCGCTGAAGTTTGCATGCAGCCACGCGGCTATCTGTTTGATGCGCGGGTCATCCAATGACTTTGCCTTGACCGGGCACACTTTGACGCAGGCACAGCACCTGATGCACCGTTCCGTATCCGTACAGCCGGGGTTTTCCCGATCAATGGCCGCGGTGGGACAGGCGGAAACGCATGTGGCACACTTCGTACAGACAGCTTCATTCGTGGCCGGCGCTATGCCGGGCAGCGAATTGACCTCTTTGTACGGGATACTTCCGGGCACCTGAAGACATTCGCTCAATTCCCCCGATGCTGTCATGAGTTTTGCGCGTATCGATTTTCCGAATTCCTGGGCCTTTGCCATATCACCGGCATCCGGCCTGCCCGCCGCTATGGGCAGATCAGTGGTTGAATAGGAGTGCTCTCCGATAAATGCTCCGGCTGCCATGGGCCGGAAACCGGCTTCCAGTGCCAAATCCCGCAATTCGATCAGGGCATCCTCGTATTCCCGGTTTCCGTAGACCACCACAATGACGGCCGGCACGCCATTACCCCGAATCCGTTTGAACCGGGAAACCATGACAGGGGGCAATCTTCCGGCATAAACCGGGGCGCCGATGACAACCAGGTCTTGATTCATATTCCGGCTGCTCTGGGGAATGGCGTCGGGCTGTGTCAGATCAAAATGCCGCGCATCCGTTGCCTGCAGCCCCTGCGCAATACCTTCCAGCACCTTCCTGGTGGTGTGCGTCGGAGAAAAGTAGATCAGCCCAGTCGATTCCATATTCATGCTGTGTCTCATTCCATTGTATTGTTCCAGAAGCTTAAAGTAACTGTAGTTTCGCATGGGTGAAACTGCTGCACCACACACGAATTGCTCATTGCAAGACCCACACTATCTGCTTTTGCGTTTTAGATCGTGCAACCAACATCATGAGCGTGACCGGTGCGGGTTCATCACGTACAAGTCCACCCGCAAGCTGGACATAACATCCTTCAACTTAGTGCTCTATCGCAAGTTTTTCCCGAACTTCCATCAAAACTTTTCCAAGCAGATTACGACCAAGCCACTTTGCAGTATTTTCAGCATCTGCATTGTCTTCAGCCAGACCGATGCCCCAGATTTTGTCAAAGGGAGAGGCCTCGACCAACAGACGGTTCTGCGTATCGAGCAGTTGCTTTTTGAGCTCTGCATTTTGAAGAAACTTGTTGTAGCAAGCGGCAAACATGAACGATTCTCGCACATTATCCCACGCAGACTCATCATAGTTTTTTATCTGGCGGCCAAGCTTCTTACAGTTGATGGGTTCCGTCTCTGCCATGATTTTATCTGCCGTAGCAGCGTCATTGAAATAGCCAGCTTTGCAGTACATGAAGTACTGCTCCGAACAATGAAAAATCTTGCCGTCAACAGCAAAAGGAGAAGGATGAAAATTCGAGAAAACGTCTTCATCCCCCCAGAACAAAATCATTGATTCGGTTTTTTTCATACGAGAACTCCCTTTGCATAATGCCGCCGATGAGCCATCCGTGGCGGCTTGAATAATTGCCTAAAACCTTCATTACCTGCCAACGTCCCCTTAGCCCCAAAAGTGCGGTTATGAGATGTAAGTCAATACGTGAGGCAATGCTGACCTTCAGCCCGGAGTAGAGGTCAACGCTGGCGCAATAGCCAGATTGATTGAGCTCGCGAACAAGGTTATTTGCAGATCTCAGTCGTAAAAGGCTCGATAGGCTTTATGTGCTGCAGGTCATCGTCCCGTCCAGACCGGGTTGCGCTTTGCCAGAAAGGCGCTAACCCCCTCAACCGCATCTTCAGATGAGGCAAGGGTTGCAAACAGGTCATCCATAACATCAAGGCCCTGATGATAGGGGATATCCTGCAGCCGGTTCAGCCCTTCCTTGCCGATCTGCAGAGCGAGGGGGCTCTTTGAGGCAAGCTTGTTGGCCAGCTTGAGAACTTCATTCACAAGTTCCTGCTCAGGGACCACTTTGTTGACCAGTCCCAGCGCCATGGCATCAGAGGCATTGATCGTATCACCGGTCAGCACCATCTCCAAAACCTTTTTGCGTCCCAGGGTACGCATCATCGGCGCTGCCGGACCCAGGCAGATCAGCCCGACATTGATTGCCGTCGTGCCAAAAACAGCCGTTTCAGTAGCCACGGTCAGGTCACAGCCAAAGGCCAGACCGGCGCCATTTGCCAGGGCGTAGCCATGCACCGCTGCAATCGTTACCTTCTTCATCCGGGCAAGGGTGTGGTAAAATGCATCAATTTCGTACAAAAACTCGCGATATTCCCGCTGAGATCTGGGGGTAAACTGATCAAGGGAGATCCCGGTACAAAAGTTTTTCCCAGCCCCTTCAATGATCACGACCAGCACCTCGGGGTCGTTTTCCATTTGCCAGAGAGCTGCGTCCAGCTGATTGGCAAAAGGAGCCGTAAAGGTGTTCATCGCCTCAGGGCGATTCAGGGTAATCCAGCCAATCCGTTTTTCTGTTCTGGTTTTGATCAGATCATTCTGCATATCTTCCTCCCTGACTGGTCAATTTCACATGATATTCCTGGAGCCCGGAATCGTATGTTACCATGGCGCCCGGCATGAATTATACCCTACTGTGACCGAATTATTCTGACCGAATTATTCCCGCAGAATAAACTCCCAGACACACCAGAACGCTTCAGGCATACGACCATATTTAAATCATCCCAAATTGGTAGTTGGACATTTAGGAAATAATGTTCCTTTGCAGTATTTCAAACGTTTTCACGCATCGGCTTCCAATTCCAGGGTTTTCCCTTTTGAGCACCGTCCGGTGCGCCACAGAAATTCTCATTCACAAAAAAAGCCACTGCATCAGCTCTCTCCTGATACAGCGACTCTCATAAAGCTGCATTATTAATAGTTCACCATCCCTCCGCGAGACTCCGTAAACATTTCCACATACATACCCCCCAGACGGCAACGTCAAGATATTCGGCAGCTTGCAACAAAGCATGCTGATATATCCCTTCTCCCCACGGGAGAAGGTGCCCCGAAGGGGCGGATGAGGGGATTTTTACGTGGTGAAAGAAACCTAACTGGTCACTTCTGAAAAGTACCAACCACCACAGTAGCAATTGTGCACCCATCACAACCACATAAAGGTGCAAACAAGCTACTGAAATCGTTCGCCACATGACCGCTTTGAACCAATTTATAATGTAATTACAAGCTATTACAAAATATATTTGCCACACCCCAAACTCGGCGTGGAGATTGCTATCCTTACGCTGTCTTGACCACAACAAAGGACTTCAGACGATGAAAACAGCGTTCACCCACTGGGACAACCGCATAGCGCCGGTCTTCGACATAGCGCACCAGATTCGCATTGTGGAAAGCGGTGACGGCCGGATTGTCGGAGAGTCGGACGAGATTCTGGAGGATGGCCTGCCGGTGCGCAGGGTGATGAGCCTGGCGCACTTGGGCGTGACAACCCTGGTGTGCGGCGCCATATCCCGACCGCTGCATGAGATGGTCGTGTCAAACGGAATCCTGGTGGTTCCCTTCGTGGCCGGTGACCTGGGTGAGGTGATTCGGGCCTGGCTGGCCGGCACGTTGGATAACGACCGTTTTGCCATGCCCGGCTGTTGTGGGCGGCATTGGCGGCGGTGCCCTGAACGGCCTGCTGCGCATGGGCTTGACGGTCTATCGGGCGGCAGAAGGTACGGTCTCCACCAATGTGGATCTGTTTCTGCAGGGAATGCTGCCGGAGCTGACTCCCCAGCAGACCTGCGGCGGCCATGCCCATGGCAACGGCTGCGGTCACTAGCGGCCGGTCAGATCCGGGCAACCACGCGCCGAAGCCAAAAGTCATCAAACAGGCAATCCATTTTGTTGTGCCACATGTTCGAGCAGCTTCCCCTGGCGAACGGAAACGCAATCCCCCTCTGATTTTAGCTTGCCTTTCGGGTGGGCTTTGCGCGAAACTGCGGTGGAACATTGTTCCAGGATTCACTATACAGAATGAGGAGAGCAGGATTAATGGGAGATGAGACGTTTCTTGATCATGTAAAAAATCCGCGCAACGTCGGTTTGCTGGATGACGCCAATGTGGTAATTCAGGCCGGCGACCCCGAATGTGATGACAAACTTATTTTTTTCATCAAAATCGAGGATGATGTGGTACGCGACATAAAATTCCTGATCGAAGGGTGCGAAACAACCGTTGCCACCTCTTCGATCGTTACCGAGCTGGTCATCAGACAGCCATTGGACGCGGTGCTGAGTATCAGTGACAGATCTATTTCCGACGCGCTGGATGGCCTGCCCGAGGAAAAAATGCACTGTACGGCCATGGCGGCATCGGCTATGCATACCGCCGTACACCAGTATCGGGCCACACCAAAGGGCGAAGCGTCATCCTCGACACACAGCTTTGAGCACTACCGCATCGTGGCGCAGGTTCTGAACCAACCCTTGGCAGAGGTTTATTCATCGGATTTTGACTTGTAGCCGGTTTCCCGTATCCCGCTAACCGAATAAACAATTCAAAACAATCATTGCATCAAATACGGCCAGTCCAATCAAAGGGTTACACACTCCTTGAGGAGGGAGAAACGATATGAACAGACTGCTGTTGCTGGTTTTCGGAATTTTCCTGCTGACCACTGCGCAGGCGCTGGCAGCGCCTCCCGCGGATGTTGCCGCTGCCCCCTCGTGTCACCACTGCGGCATGGACCGCGACAAGTTCGGCCACAGTCGCATGCTGATTGAATATGAAGACGGCTCAACCATCGCCATCTGCAGCCTGCATTGCGCCGCGGTGGAGCTGGCCATCACCATCGACCGGATCCCGGTCAAGGTTTCGGTAGCCGACTTCAACAGCAAAGCGCTCGTTGACGCCGATGGGGCGGTCTGGGTGCTGGGGGGCAGCAAAAAAGGGGTCATGACCGCCAAAGCCAAGTGGGCCTTTAGCGAACGGAGTGCGGCCGAGAAGTTCATTCAGGCCAACGGGGGCAGCATCGCCACCTTTGACGAAGCAATCAAGGCCGCCTACGACGACATGTACCAGGATACGAAGATGATCCGCGAATTCAGGAAGATGAAACGGTTGAAGCTCAAGGAAGAAGGGCATTTGCACTGATCGTTTAAGCCGGAACCAATCAGGAAAATCGAAAACAATGGACCAGAAGGGCCTAAAGAACACGGAAAAAACGGATTTATCGGATAAAGTCAGATCAAATTCTACGTCGATTGATTTGTCCGATTTTTCCAGCCTTTTCAGATTTGACCCGTGCTCCATGCATTTGGGTTTTTCAGTTTTGCTCACATATTGTAAAGACTCGAGTAGTAAGCGACTAAAGAGACTTTCCGACAGGAGAACCACCGTATGATACGTTGTGTGTGTGCTGCCGCACTTGCCCTCTGCCTGGCTGTTTCTGCTCCCACGCTCCTCCAGGCCGCTCAGGCTTCACCCGTCAAAGTGGGCTTTCAGGCTCTCACCAAGGCGGGGGAGAAAATCCCCCTCAATGGCGATCATTACCTGACCTTCGGCTTTGACAAACCGCCCAAGCTCGGCATGGCCATCATGCGGGTGGAAATCTTCACCCGCGACGGAAAGCGGGACACCTCCTTTACGGTCAAGGGTGACGCGGACATGCCCTCCATGAGGGGCGCACACAGCGCCGGTGAAAAAGCCTATTCCCTCTCCGCCAAGGGGTTCTATCTCATGCCGGTGCGCCTGGTCATGCCGGGAGACTGGGAAGTTACCTTTACGATCAGCAAACAGGGGAAAACGGTCTTCCGCGGGGCATACCTGTTCGATCTCTAGCACCATACACTTAACCAGGCGGCGCGATACGCTTCACACCTCACCACACACGGAGTCAGACTGATGCGACCCATGCTGCGATGTTTGATTATTACTTTGTTTCCGGCGCTCTTGCTCATCCTCACCCTTTCCACCCCGCTGTGTG
>JACAAY010000045.1 GCA_013377095.1 Desulfuromonadales bacterium | reverse complement strand
TGCCGTTGCCGCATACCGCCCTGGCGATCCGCTGGGCCGCATCGTTTTCGTGGATGTAGCCCTCCTCAAGATCCAGAACATAGATGTTGTCCTTACCGAGGTTGAGGAGTTTTGGGATATCATCCTCCAGGATGATGTGCCCTTTTTTAAAGGCCCTGCCGGCGAATTCACCCGGAACGATGCGGGTGATGTCGTGAAAAAGCACGAGCCCGACAGCGTCCTGGACCGGTATTTCTTTCATCATGGTTGTGCGCCTTTCGTGAATCGTTTGAGATGGGTGCCCTGCTTTTTAAAACAAAAAACCCGCACCACTACCGATTGTTTTCGGTATGCAATGCGGGTTTCGTTAAGCCTGCCAGGCAGGGGACGAAGTGAGCGCCTTACAATGACGATCAAGGTTCGGAGTTCAAGGTTTCACCGCGAACAAGGAACCAAGAACTTAAAGCAGATTTAGCGGCCGTGCAGATTTTTGAGCGAATAGGTCTTGCATGGGATGCACTGGGACTTGTACTGCCCAAGGTGTTTGTAACAGTACCAGGAACCACACTCGCTACATTGCTTGACGCGATAGTCATTTGGGTCCACCGCTACACCACAGGTTGCACATTTTTTTTGAGACATCGCTTCTCCTCGCCTTGATTGCCGAAATAACTAGGTGCATTATGGGCACGCTCACCTGTGACCAGCATACGCGCATGTGCCCATGGAAGACGGAGCAGTGCTGTAGCCGCGTTTCTCTGAATGTCAGCATGATATATGCCACATATAACTACGTTATTTAGTATTGGGAACAGCGCGGGGTTTCACAACGGGTGATTAAGCGGGTTTTCCGGCGCATACTTACTTAGTTGTGAGAAACAAGAAGAATTAATTTCTTAATGGCGGTTAGGGCGTGGGTGGCGAAAAAAACGATGAAAATCAATGAAATGAATGCAGAAAGTGTAACAGGACTGTCGCAATTGTAGCAAAATGCGACAACGGAGGCGTTTTTAATGTAAATGGCAGCTGTGAGAGCAAATTATCCCGCAAATCGGAGAGTGTATTTTGCTTTGGGTACTGTTTATGCGGTATATGAATGTGTATATCGCTTTTTGTTGGAGTGTCAGGTGAACCAATTCCCTCTTGTCAGTCTGGTTAAGATTAAGCGAGCGCGAAATTTCTTTTTTTCTCAAGGTACCGTTCCCGATGGCCTGGTGCCGGAGTTCATTGTCCGTTCCTGGCAACGTTCGGTTATCAATGGCGTATCAGCTGAAGATGAGTCCCAGGAATTTCCCCGGCTCGATATCCAGGAGCTGGGGGTCGTCAAGGAGGAAAACCTGGATTTGCTGTCATATTCGTTGCCGGTGATGGAGAGCCTGTATGAACATATTATTCAGACCTCCAGTAAGGTACTGCTGTCTGACGCCTCCGGTGTGGTATTGCATGCCTTCGGTGACCCCGATTGTCACGGAAAGTCCCGCAAGGTTTCGCTGCTTCCCGGTGGGATCTGGTCCGAGGGAATCCGCGGGACCAATGCCATAGGAACCGCTCTGGTGGAGAGGGAGCCCGTGGTGGTGCACAGCGCCGAGCATTTCATTGCCAGCAACCATTTTCTAACCTGTTCGGCGGCGCCTATTTTTGATCCATTTGGCAGAATGCTGGGGGTCCTCGATGTTTCGGGTTATGGACGGGTTCATCAGCAGCATACCATGGCACTGGTGCGTATCTCGGTCCAGCAGATTGAAAACCGGATATTTTCAAGCGGATTTGAACACGACCTGGTGCTTCAATTCCACATCCGCCCCGAGTTCCTTGGAACCATGTACGAGGGAATCATCGTTTTTCGACAGGATGGTCGGTTTCTCGCGGCCAATCATACAGCTTTCCAGTACCTTGAATTGGATCAGCACCAGGCAGAATTCCACACCTTTTCATCGCTGTTCAATGTGCCATTGACCGCAGTTTTCGGTCAGCCTGGTCAATTCCCTCGACCGGTACAGGAGCTGCACACCTGTACCGGTATAACCATCTTCTGTCGTAGCAAAACGAGGCTGATTGCCACCTCGAATCAGACTCTGGGACTGGAGCGACAGGCCGTGTCCGCTGTTGCGTCAAGCGGCTCAGCAGAACGGAAACCACTTCTGGAAAACCTGGAGCTGGGTGACTCCGTGATGCGTAAGATCATTTCCAGGACCCGTAAAATACTGGAGCATGACATTCCGGTTCTTCTGGAGGGTGAGTCGGGAACTGGTAAGGAAATTTTCGCTCGGGCAATGCACAACAGCAGTTCTCATCACAAAGGTCCATTTGTGGCGCTCAACTGTGCCGCATTGCCCGAAGGACTGATTGAGTCGGAACTGTTTGGATACCAGGAGGGGGCCTTCACCGGTGCTAAACGCAAGGGATATAGCGGCAAGATTCGGCAGGCTGATGGGGGGACCCTGTTTCTGGATGAAATCGGCGATATGCCGTTGTCGTTTCAGGCCAGGTTGTTGCGTGTGCTGCAGGAACGCGCCGTTTCACCACTGGGGGGATCCGAGTCCTATCAGGTTCATTTTGCCCTGATTTGTGCAACCAATCGCGTGATGCGCGAAGAGGTCGATGCGGGTCGTTTTCGGGAGGATCTTTACTATCGTCTGAACGGGATGCTTGTTACTCTGCCAAGTCTCAGACAACGGAATGATCGCCTGGAGCTGGCCCGCTCAATCATCCATAGTCTGGCAACACCGGGAAGGCCCATCTCTCTGAGTCCGCAGGTGATAAAAGTTTTTGAGAGCCATCCCTGGCCGGGCAATATTCGTCAGATGCACAGCGTTCTTCGCACGGCAGTGGCGTTGCTCGGTTATGGCAATGAGATCACCGAGGAGCATTTTCCCGAGGATTTTCTGGAGCAAGGCATTCTGAAGAATGTGAGGCAAGGTATTTCGAGGCGCGGCAGGGCAACGACCTTGATTGCGATTGAGGGAACCAGCCTGGAACAGATTGAAAAAATCGTAATTGAGGAGGCTGTGCGTGAAAGCCGCGGCAATATCACTGCTGCTGCACGGAAACTCGGTATCTGCAGGAGCACTCTTTACCGCAAAATGCAGATGACTTCCTAACGCTATCACACTCTCATGGGCAGGCATAACAAACATTTCTAGACCGGCGCAAGGCGAAGCGTGCGCCAGCACACCATGATCTACTCCCCTGCCACACCCATGGCCCAGTCGTACTCCACCCGGGCTACGAGATAGTTACGCTGGGCCCTGGCCAGGTTGCTGCGGGCCTGCAGCAGGTTGAGCTGGGCGTCATCCACTTCCAGTCTGATCTTGACACCGTATTCATATCCCTTTTCCGCCATCTGCAGCAGACGTTCAGCCTGCGTAACCGTTCCGGTCAAAGACTGTACAATTTCAAGCGACTCCCTGACAGCATCACCGGTGGTGCGCACTTCCAGGGCGATGGAGTCCAGCAGCTTTGCCGCTTCGATCTCCCTGGTGCGCAGATCGCTGGTGGCTTGCACAACCTTGCCGCTGGTGCGCAAACCGTCAAAAAAGGGAAAAGACAGATACACCCCGGCACCCCAGGCGAAACCATTGGCGGCGATGCTCTGGCTGAGTCCGCTGCCGTTCACATCCAGCCAGTGCCAGCCGGCACTCCCCTTCAGGTCCAGACGCGGCTTATTTTCAGCCGAGGCGATGGTGAGCAGTTCCGAGTAGATGCCGATACGGAGACGCGCGTCAGCCAGTTCCGGGCGTTTTACCGCTGCCCTTTTCAGCGCTTGTTCATAGCTCAGTGGTTGCTCGAGTAGTGAAGTCAGGGAACCGCTGACATCGATCTCCTGCTCCCCCAGTGCCAGAAGAAAACGCAGCCGCTCACGGGCGTTACGGATGGCATTGGCACTGCGAATCACTTCCGGTCGGGCGTTTTCCACCGCCACGTCCGCTGCCAGCACATCGTAGTCGGTCGCCACACCCGCCTCGTATTTCCGGCGGGCTTCATTCTGCAGACGCTGCTTCTGGGCCAGATTTTCCACGGCCAGTGTATGCAACTCCTTGGTCAAGAGTATGTCGTAAAAGGCGGCGCTGACATCGCGGTAGGCAGCCTGCTGACTGAGCCGCAGCTGTTCGTCGGCGGTCTTCAGTCCCACCTTGGCGCCGCGGATGGCCGCCCCGACCTTGCCCCAGGTAAAGAGCGGCTGGGAAAGGGTCAGGTCCACCGCCCGGGTGAACTGGCGGGGCGCCATGCCGATCAGTGCGCTCTGGCTGTCATCCTGGGCCAGGGCCAGTGAACCATTCAGCGAGAGTTGTGGCAGGGCGGCAGCACGCTCCTCCACGTATCTTCCTTGCACATATCGGCCATATTCACGGGCTTTGTCGATGTCGCGGTTCCTGTCCCTTGCAATGGACAGGGCTTGGTCGAGGGTCAGTGTGCGGATTTCGGCAGCGTAAATAGTACGAATAAAAAACACTGGGCCACAGAGGACACAGAGAACACAGAGGATGCGCAGCATGGAACGGAATAAAGGTGACATGCAAGTAGTTTCAAGGTGTAAAGGAAAAAGCGATAATAATTGAGATTGAATAAACGGCCAGCGATGTCCGCTTTTCTCTGTGAACGCTGTGTCCTCTGTGGCAAATGTCTTTTTCCGCATCACTTCGCAAACTCCTTCCCGCGCCACTTCAGCTTCAACCAGCAGCTGAAGTCATCCAGAAGCGTGTACATAACCGGCACTACCAGCAGGGTCAGGATGGTTGAGGTCAGGAGCCCCCCCACCACTGCCCGGGCCATGGGAGCACGCATTTCGGCGCCGGCGCCGATGGCCATGAAGAGCGGCAGCATGCCGAAGATCATGGCCAGGGTGGTCATGATGATCGGGCGCAGCCGGGTATGACCGGCCAGAATTACGGCATCGCGCCGATCCATACCATCTCTCTCACGGAGTACCTTGGCATAGTCCACCAGCAGGATGGCGTTCTTTGTTACCAGCCCCATCAGCATGATCAGGCCGATCAGCGACATGATGTTGACCGTATCCCCGGTCAGTTTGAGCATGCCGGCCATACCGACGATGGAGAGCGGCAGCGACAGCATGATGGCAAACGGCTCGAAAAACGACTCGAACTGGGCTGCCAGGATCAGGTAGACGAAAATAACTGCCAGCAGCAGCGACTCGGCCATGTAGCCGAAGGATTCGGCCATGTCCTCGGCCTCACCGGACAGATTGAGTGAGTACCCTGGTGGCATGTTGATGCGTTTGGAAGCTGCTTCCACATACTTTACCGCTGTCCCGATGGGCACGTTGTCCAGGTTGGCGCTGACCGTAATCTGGCGGGCCAGATCACGACGGTTGATCTCGGTGGGCGAGGTCGCTGTCACGGTGCTGGTCAGGCTACCCAGCGGCATCAGCTTGACGCCGCCTTTGCCATCCGGAACCGAGATTTTGAGCGTATCGAGCTGGGCCGGATTTCGGCGCAGGTCAGCTGCCACGCGAACACGCACATCCACCGCATCGCCATCTTCATCTTCAAAGGTGGAAATGGCCTCGCCACCCACCATGCGACTCAGGGCACCGACGATATCACTTGTGGTGACACCGGCCGAGAGCGCCTTGTCACGGTCCACCCGCAGGCGGTATTCGGGAATGTCGTTTTCCAGGGTCACTGCCAGATCCACAATGCCCGGTACCTTGTAAAGCTCGTTCTTCAACCTGGCTGCCAGCTGCTTGAGCAGGGCCAGATCATCACCCTTAAGGTTGACGTTGAGCGGTTTTTGGGCGCCGCCGATCTGGCCTACCTCTTCAATGGAGAAGGTCAGCCCGGCAACCTGCTGCAAGCGCTCGCGCACCTGACGCTGCAATAGAAACTGATTCTTCTTACGCTGGTCCCGTTCCCTGAGCTTGATGTACAGCAGCCCATCTCGCACCGTACCGCTGTCCCCGGCGCCGATGGTGGTGTAGGTGTGGTCTATCTCGGGAAAATCCCGGATTGCAGTTAGCACCGCCTGCATCCGGTTTTCCGTCTCGGCCAGGGAGGCATCGGGAGCGCTCTTGAACGAAATCTGGAATTCTCCCTTGTCGTACTGGGCCATGAAGGACGATTCCAGGGTCAGGAAGATCGCCACGCCCGCCACGAACGAGGCCAAGGCCAGCCCCATGACCGCCATGCGGTGATCCAGGGCCAAGCCGATGGCGAAGCGGTAGCGCTCGCTGGCGGAATCAAACCAGCAGTTGAACAGCTCCAGCCAGCGCGCGATTCCCTTGCGTTTACCCTGCAGATGGATGGAGGGGTCGTGCCAGCGGGAGGAGAGCATCGGATCGAGGGTAAAGGAGACGAACAGCGAGACCAGCACGGCAAAGGCAACGCTGATGCCGAACTGGTAGAAGAAGCGCCCCACGATCCCCTTCATGAAGGCTACCGGTACGAACACGGCCACGATCGACATGGTGGTGGCAAAAACCGCCAGACCGATCTCGGCCGTGCCGAAGCGCGAAGCCTCCATGTGGTCCTTGCCCAGCTCCAGATGGCGGACGATGTTCTCCCGTACCACGATGGCATCGTCGATCAGCAGACCGATGGCTAGGGAGAGCGCCATCAGGGTCATGACGTTGAGGGTCATGCCCATGGCGTTCATGACGATGAAGGCTGAAATGACCGAGATCGGCAGGGTCACGCCGGTGATGACCGTGGAACGCCAGGAGTTGATGAAGCAGAAAACGATCAGCACGGTCAGGATGCCGCCGATGATCAGGGTGTCCTGTACATCGGACAGGGATTCACGGGTCATGATCGAACCATCCCGAACCAGACTGATGGTCACACCGGGGGGCAGTTCCTTCTGGACCTTGGCAATCACTTTTTTGATAGTATCCACCAGCTCTACCTGGTTGCCGCCGGACTGCTTGTAGATATCCAGACCGATGGCAGGCTGGCCGTTGACCAACGCCAGTTTGCGTTTTTCCTCAACACCGTCACTGACCTGGGCAACCTCGCTCAGGGGGATTGGACGGCCGTTTCTCTGGGAAATGACCATCTGACGGTACTGATCAGCCCGGTCAGGTTTCCCCTCGATACGCAGCGGATACTCGGATGAGTCGCGGGTGATACGCCCCAGGGGAGTGTTGGTGTTTTCGGACCTGATGCCGTTGACCACATCATTGACCCCCAGGCCGATGGCATCAAGCCTGACCGGGTCCAATTCCACCTTGATCTCCCGTTTCTGGCCGCCGACCATGTCCACCTTGCCGACTCCGGCCACACTCTCGAAGCGTTTCTTGATCTTCTTTTCCACCAGGGTGGTCAGGTCGCGGACCGACATGCCCGTGGACTGAACTGCCAGGGCAGCCACCGGCGCTGCGTTGAAATCCAGTTTCTGGATGATCGGTTCTTCGATACCGGTGGGGAGAGTGCCCCGGATGGAGGCTACCTTGGCACGCACCTCCTGGGCGGCGTCGTTGACCTTCTCTTCCAGGCGGAATTCAACCACCACCGTTGAAACGCTCTCGCGTGAGGTGGAAAAAACATGCTTGACTCCGGCCACCTGGTTGACCGCCTCCTCGATGCGTTTGGACAGTTCCCGCTCCACGGTTTCCGGGGAGGCGCCGGGAAAGGTGGTAACCACCGAGACCACGGGGAATTCCACATTGGGAAACATTTCAACGGAGAGACGTCGGTAGGAAAAAATGCCCAGCACCACCAGGGCCAGGATCATGACCGTGGCAAAAATAGGTCGTTTGATGGAGAGGTCGGAAAGAATCATCTGTTACGGTTCCCTTCAGCTCAGCGTCTGATAATCAGGCTGGCGCCGGCGGCCAGCAGAATCATTCCGGCCAGTCGTAGCGGTGTCAGCGGCAGCTGCCGCAGGCCAAACAGGCCGAAATGGTCCAGCAGCGCCCCGGTGGCCAGCTGTCCGGTAATGATCGCTGCCATGACCGCGGTGGTTCCCAGTCGTGGAACGCAGATGATTGTCAGGGTTACGAAGAAGGCGCCCAGAAAACCACCGGTCAATTCCCACCAATTGGCGCTTGCCAGCCCGCGCAGATTGCCGCGACCGGCCAGCATGACCACGATTGCCAGGGCCAGGGTTCCCACGGCAAAGGAGATCATGGAGCTCTCGTAGTCGCCGATTTTCCGGGCCAGACGGGCATTGATCGAGGGCTGGATTGCAATGGCAAAACCGCCGCAGAGCATCAGCAGGGTCAGGGTCAGGTTGTTCATGTGTCTCCCGTGGTGTTGTAGTGGTGTTATTTTGCCGCCGCTGCAACGACCCGGTCACCGTCCTTGAGGTTGAACCCGCCCCGGACAACAAGCTGCTGACCTGCCTTGAGGCCGGAGACGATCTCGATCCGCTCGCCATTTGCTGCTCCGGTGACTACAGCACTCCTGTGGGCAAGCCCTTTTTCGATGATGAAGAGCGCGCCCCTGCGTGTGGTCAGGTCAAGCGCGTCGATGGCACTGCGCGGCACTTGCAGCACGGCGCTCTTTGAGCCGGTTACGATCCGCCCCTTGGCGAACAGACCACCCTTGAGTAGTTCCGGTGTGTTGACCACCTCGGCTATGACTTTCAGGGAGCGATCCACAGAGGAGAGTTCCGGATTGATATACATGACCTTACCGCTGAAGGTTCTGCCCGGCAGGGAATCAACGCTGAACTCCAGCGGCTGGCCGACCCTGATGCGGGCCGAATCGGTCGAGGAAACCGTCACCGTCAGGTTGAGCAGACGGTTGTCCACGATACGGAAAATCGGTTTGGCTGCCGCAGCGTCGCTGGTCAAGTCGCCCACATTCACTTCCCGCAGCGCCACCACACCATCCATGGGTGCGGTTATCAGGCCTTTTGTCAGCCGTGTGCGTGCCTGGCGCAACTCCTCCCCGGCAGCCGCAAGCTGGGCCCTGCTTGCCACGAGCCGTGCCCTGGCGGCATCCTGCTCACTGCCCGCATCATCCACACTCTGCTGGGTGGCCAGGCCGGCCTGTTTGAGCTTGATGCTGCGCTCCATTTCGCGTTCAGCCCGATTCAGACTGACCTGGGCCTGGGCCTGGGAGGCACGGGCCGATTCAACGCCCGCTTCGGCCCGTTTGACCAGGGCTTCCGTTTCCGCCACATCGATACGGGCCAATGGCTGTCCTTTACGCACCCGCACCCATTCGGTGACAAAGACCTGCTTGACCAGCCCGGGAATCTGGGTTTTGACATCCACCGAAAATTTTGGTTCCAGGCTGCCGGTCACCTCGACACAGTCGGTCAGATCGGAAAGGACCGCTGTGACGGTTTCGACGGCAATTGCCGGTTTGCCGGACTGATCCGATTGTTTACCAGCCTCACTCCGGTTGCAGGAAACCAGACAGCAGGCGATGGCGACGGTGATCAGCAATTTTTTGAATGTGTTCATGCGTAACTCCTTCAGCAGTGCAGGCTGCACCTTCAACTCTCGTGCGATGCTGCCATACCCCTGAACAGCAGTTGCAGCATCCGGGTCATGGCGCTGCGGTCGATGCGTGGCTGTTGGTGGCAGAGCTGCTCCTCCAGGGTGGTGTTGAGGCAGGAGAGGATTGCCCAGGTCATGTCGTTGAGGTTGCCATCCGTGATCTGGTTCGATGCAATGCCTTCCCGCACCAGTGCGGTGATGACGTCCAGCAGCCTGTCGAAGTACTGGTCCAGATCGTAGTGGGGCGCGCCCTGGGGCGTTCCGTAGTAAATCGAGTAGATCAGGCGCAGCAACGGCAGGTTGGACATGCCCACGTCAAAGACACCCTCACAGAATGTGGCGATCCGCTGAAAGGGGGTGCCGGAGTAGATGGTCAGCTCCGCCAGTGTGGATTCGAACAGGGCATAGGCTCCATCCATCAGATCCAGATACAAACCTTCCTTGCTCTTGAAATAGTAGTAGAGCACCGGTTTGGTTACGCCGGCGGCCTGACACAGCTCACGGATGGTGGTGGCGGCATAGCCACGCTGGGTAAATTGATCGAGGGCCGCTGCCCTGAGGCGCTCCCGTGCGTCCGGAGGAGTCGGTATGTTCTCTGTTTGAAGTGTCATGGGTTCCATTCATTTGCCTGGGTAGTATACCTATCGGTAGGTATAATCTAGAGGCGCATTTGTCAACTGTTTTTTTCGATTGTCTGCGTACTGGGCAGTGCACAAACAACTATGGTGCTCTGAACTTTGCTGAAGCAGGAACTTTTTTGCTGTGCGCGTCCGGGCAAAAATTGCTATTATGGCAAGAATTTATCTCCCCAATCCTTTTTTTGGTGTCGAACCCATTTCAGGATAATGAAAAGGAACAGCAATGCCACATACGATACATCTGCCCGGCACCCGCATGACCACCCTTGACAACGGCGTCCGTGTCGTTACCCAGAATGTGGCCGGCATGCAGAGCGCCGCCATCGGCATACGCATCGACAGCAGCACCAGAAATGAGCAGAAGGATATCGGGGGAGCATCGCACTTCATCGAACATCTCTTATTCAAAGGCACGGAAAGGCGAAGCGCGGACCAGATCATGGAGGAGTTTGACGCGCTGGGCGCCAGCGCCAATGCCTATACCAGCCAGGAAGAGGTTTTCTATTACGCCTCGTCACTCGCTTCCACCATTCCGCGCACCTTTGAAATCCTGGCCGATATGTACGTCAATGCGACTTTTCCACCGCAGGAGGTGGAAAAGGAACGGGGAGTCGTGCTGCAGGAGATATCCATGACCCACGACAACCCCAGCCGTTTTGTCTATCGCCAGTTTCACAGCAGGTTCTGGAAGGCGCATCCGCTAGGCTTGTGCGTGCTGGGAACGGCTGAGTCGATCAGCGACGTGCAGCGTGACCGCCTGTTGGCCCACAAGCGTTCCCAGTATATCGCCAATGCCACCATTGTTTCGGCGGCCGGCAATGTGGAACATGACCTGGTTGTGGAACTGTCGCAACGGCTGTTGTGCGACCTGCCCACGGGAACTATCCCGCAAACCCCGGCGGAGCCGGGCTGGCAGCCTGCTATTGCCGAGCATGCCCACAACCAGCGCCCCATGGAGCAGACCCAGTTTTACATGGGGTATCCCATTCCCCCGGCGGGTAACCAGCATCGCCACACCCTGGCCGTGTTCAACCAGATCCTGGGAGGTGGTATGAGTTCCCGACTGTTCCGGGAGGTCAGGGAGCGTCGCAGTCTTGCCTATTCTGTTTTTTCCAGCATGGTATCCTATAGCGATTCCGCCGGTTTACTGATATTCGCCGGAACGAACCCGGAGCGCGCCCAGGAGGCCATTGATGTGTGCCATGGCGAGTTACTCAGGTTTTGCAGCGAGACCGTCAATGACGAGACCCTGAATTCCGCCAAGGAACAGATCCGCTGCAGACGCTTGATGTCCCTCGATGATTGCGATGTTCAGGTGCGCAGGATATGCAATACCACCTCGATTCTGGGCACTCCCGAGCCGCTGGCCGTTGCGCTGGAGGGAGTTGCGGCGGTCAGCGCCGAAGATGTGCGTTCCCTGGCCGACGCTCTCTTCTCCACTGTGGCGCCGAGGGTGGAATCTATCGGACCGGGTGATGGTCCCGGATTGCCGCGATAAGTTACGGTGCTGATTTTACAAAACTATTACATTGCCATGTCTGCTCTCCTGTTATGATCACTCCCTTTCACATTTCCTGCACAATCGGGAGGACTCCGAATTATGACTCAGCCGTTTCGAATTGGTAGTTATACCGTGCCCTATCCCCTGATTCAGGGGGGCATGGGGGTACGCATTTCAGCCGGACGTCTGGCTGGTCATGTGGCCAGGTGCGGTGGTGTGGGTGTGGTTGCGGCGGCCGGTATCGGCGCCAACAGCACCTTCTACAATGGCAGAAACTATTTTTACGCTGATTCCGAGGCATTCAAGGAAGAGATCCGCAAGGCCTATGAGATCGCTCCCGATGGTATTGTCGGAGTCAACGTGATGGTGGCGTTGGCTGATTACGAAGAACTGGTCAAGGCTGCGGTGGTGGGCGGCGCCAAGGTCATCATCTGCGGGGCAGGCCTGCCCATGGGTTTGCCGGAACTGACTGCCGATCATCCCGAAGTTGCGCTGGTCCCGATTGTATCTTCCTTGCGTGCGGCGCAGCTGATTGCCAAGAAGTGGTTCAAGAGTTATCACCGTCTGCCCGATGCGGTGGTGGTTGAAGATCCGGACACGGCCGGCGGTCACCTGGGTGAAAAGATGGAAAACATCGGGATTGGTGAGTACGACCAGTACGAGACGGTACGGCAGGTCAAGGAGCTGTTCCGCACGGAATATGGCGCTGATGTGCCGATCATCGCAGCGGGCGGCATCTGGGACCGGGCCGATCTGGAGCATGCCCTGGCCGAAGGCGCCGACGGTGTGCAGATGGCCAGCCGCTTTGTCTGTACCGAGGAGTGCGATGCCGACGATGCCTTTAAACAGCAATACCTGGAATGCAGTCAGGAGGATATCGGTTTGATCATGAGTCCGGCAGGTCTGCCGGGACGGATCATCACAAAAAACGTTCAGAACATTCGCGCCTTTGATCTGGACAATCACACGGTCTGCCGCATGGCCTGTCTCAAGAAATGCACCTACAAGGAGAGCGGCGAGCGTTTCTGTATCGTGGGGGCCCTTGACCGCGCCCAGCGTGGTGATGTGGAGACCGGGCTGCTTTTTTGCGGCACCAACGCCTGGAAGGCGGACAAAATCACCACTGTTCAGGCAATCTTTGATGAACTGTTCGGAGAGCGGTCGGCGGAATAATACATGAACAGGCAACAGCGCCTGGTTTGATAGAGAGAGGTGGCCCGTGGGTGAAAAACCGACGGGCCATCTGCGTTTGTGGCAGCTTTTTTACTTGACTGGCAAATGTAATCAATGTTAGATCAAGAAAACTTGATATATAAAAATAAGCTATTGTGATGTATTCTATGCTCGATCTTCTCAAATCCCTGTCCGATCCCTGCCGCCTCCGTCTGGTAGCCGTGCTGTTGCGCGGCGAGTTCACCGTTCAGGAGCTGACCCGCATGTTCGACATGGGGCAGTCGCGCATTTCCCGGCATCTGAAGATTCTGACCGAGGCTGGGGTGCTGATTGTCAAGCGCCAGGGGACCTGGAGTTACTACCGGGTGGGGGATGGCAACACTCTTTTCAATGCCATGCTGCCGGCGCTGGAGCTGGGACTGGAGCAGCTTCCCCATCGTGAGAATGACATGGCCTCCCTGGCCCAGGTCCTGGAGGAGCGCCGGCGGCGCAGCCTGGAGTTTTTCGATCGCCATGCCCGCCAGTGGGATGACCTGTGCCGTTCGCTGTTGCCGGTACCAGATTATCTTGGCCAACTGGTGGCGCCTATTCCGGAAGGCATAGGTGTGCTGGAGGTGGGTGTCGGCACCGGCGGTCTGCTGCCGGCATTGGCTGATAAAGGCCGGAAAGTGATCGGCGTCGACCATTCACCAGCCATGCTGGAAGAGGCCCGCCGCAGGCTCGTGGCAGCTGGCTTGGATGGCATTGAATTGCGTTTGGGAGAGATGACCCATCTGCCGCTTCCCAACGAAAGTGTCGACTGTGTCGTTGCCAACATGGTGCTGCACCATGCCGCCGACCCCCTGGCGGTGCTGCGGGAAATCAGGCGCGTACTGACTCCCGAAGGTTTGCTGCTGTTGGCCGATCTGGCCCGTCATGAACGGGAATGGGTGCGGGATCAGCTGGCTGACCAGTGGCTCGGTTTTGAAGAGGATGAGCTGCGGGAGTGGTTGCGCACAGCCGGTTTCGAAGCCATTAAAATGGAAAGAATTGCCGCCGCTGCCGGTAGAGAAGGGGTGCTGCTGGTGCGTGCACGATGATAGTTGTGAAGAGAAACTGAGAACACTCAAAAGGAGAACATTATGTCACAAGATTACATCGTTAAAGATATGTCCCTGGCCGCCTGGGGGCGCAAGGAAATGATCATCGCTGAAACCGAGATGCCCGGTCTGATGGCCATCCGCGAGGAGTTTGCCAAGACACAGCCGCTGAAAGGCGCCCGCATCGCCGGTTCGCTGCACATGACCATCCAGACCGCCATGCTGATCGAGACCCTGACGGCACTGGGCGCCGAGGTGCGCTGGGCTTCCTGCAACATCTTCTCCACCCAGGATCATGCCGCTGCAGCCATCGCCGCTGCCGGCATACCGGTCTTTGCCCATAAGGGCGAAACACTGGAGGAGTACTGGGACTACACCCATAAAATCTTCGAATGGCACGACGGCGGCAGCCCCAACATGATTCTGGATGACGGCGGCGACGCCACCCTGCTGCTGCATCTGGGCAGCGACGCCGAGAAGGATCCGGCCGTGATTGCCAATCCGACCTGTGAAGAGGAGCAGTTCCTGTTTGCCGCCATCAAGAAGCGTCTGGCCGAACAGCCGGGCTGGTACTCCAGGACCGCAGCCAGCATCAGGGGCGTCACCGAAGAAACCACCACCGGTGTGCACCGACTCTACGAGATGCACAAGAAGGGTACCCTCAAGTTCCCGGCCATCAATGTCAATGACTCGGTTACCAAGTCCAAGTTCGACAACATTTATGGTTGCCGCGAATCGCTGATGGACGGCATCAAGCGCGCCACTGACGTGATGGTGGCCGGCAAGGTGGCTGTGATCTGCGGTTATGGCGACGTGGGCAAGGGCTGCTCCCAGGCCATGCGTGGTCTCCAGGCCCAGGTCTGGGTGACCGAAGTCGATCCGATCTGCGCGCTGCAGGCCGCCATGGAAGGCTACAAGGTCGTGACCATGGAGTACGCTGCTGACAAGGCCGATATCTTTGTCACCACCACCGGCAATATCGACGTCATCACCGAGGAGCACATGAAGGCCATGAAGCACAACGCCATCGTCTGCAACATCGGTCACTTTGACAACGAGATCGAGGTGGCCAAGCTGAAGCAGTACCAGTGGGAAAACATCAAGCCGCAGGTGGATCACATCATCTTCCCGGACGGCAAGCGCATCATCCTGCTGGCGGAAGGGCGTCTGGTCAACCTTGGTTGCGCCACCGGACATCCCTCCTACGTCATGTCCTCCTCGTTTGCCAACCAGACCCTGGCCCAGCTGGAGATCTTCTGCAACCCCGGCAAGTATCCGATCGGCGTCTATACCCTGCCCAAGGAACTGGACGAGAAGGTGGCCCGTCTGCAGCTCAAGACCCTGGGCGCCATGCTGACCGAGCTGACCGATGCCCAGGCCGCCTATATCGGCGTCAAGAAGCAAGGGCCGTTCAAGGGCGATCAGTACCGCTACTGACGTATTAATTATCACAATAACGAGGGGGGGTAAGCCGTGGCCATACGATATTACGGGTTTCTGTTGGGACTGACCTTTCTTCAGCTGACCGCCTGTTCGTCCGGGCCGAAGCTGCCCCCCCTGCCGGTGGACGCCGTGGTTCTGGCCTACGGCGACAGCCTGACCTATGGAACCGGCGCCGAGCTCAACCAGAGCTATCCTGCCATTCTCTCACGTCTGATCGGGCGCAGGGTGGTGAACGCCGGCATTCCGGGAGAGATAACAGCTGAAGGCCTTGACCGACTGCCGGAGACGCTGGAGCGGGTTAAACCGTCCCTGGTGATACTCTGTCACGGCGCCAACGACCTGATGCGGGGCATGGATCAGCGCCGTGCGGCCGATAATCTGCGGTCCATGCTGAACCTGATACGGGAGCGGGGCGCATCCGCTGTCCTGGTTTCCGTGCCTGAAATCGGGCTTTCGCTTTCCCCGCCCCAGTTCTATGCCGAGGTTGCCGCGCAGGCGGGCATCCCCCTCGAACCCAAAATGCTGCCACGCATCCTGGGGACCAGGTCACTCAAATCCGACATCGTGCATCCCAACGCGGCCGGATACCGGGCCATGGCCGAGGCATTGGCCGACCTGCTCAGGAAGCGCGGGGCGCTGCCATAGACGTTAGTATGATTTGGGTCAAATGGATTGAAGAAATGCTATCTTTGCTTGACAAAACAGCCACCTGCCGATACATTTAACAGTCCGTTAATGCTTCAATAGTTTGGCAAAACCCTACCTATGGAAACGAGAGGAGTCACACAATCATGGCTGAAAAATATATCTTTACCTCCGAGTCGGTTTCGGAAGGGCATCCCGACAAGGTTGCCGATCAGATTTCCGATGCGATTCTGGACGCGATGCTGGCGCAGGACCCCGCATCCCGAGTGGCCTGCGAGACGATGGTGACAACCGGCATGGCTGTTATCGCCGGCGAAATTACCACAACCGCATCAGTCGATATACCTGCCATTGTTCGTGAGACTATCAAGCAGATCGGCTACAACGATTCAGCCATGGGCTTCGACTATGAGACCTGCGCCGTGCTGCTCTCCATCGATAAACAGTCCCCCGACATCGCCCAGGGAGTCAACGAAGGTGCTGGCCTGCACAAGGAGCAGGGTGCCGGCGATCAGGGGCTGATGTTCGGCTATGCCTGCAACGAGACACCCGAGTTGATGCCGATGCCGATCCAGCTTTCCCACCAGTTGGTGGAAAAACTGGCTGAAGTGCGTAAATCCGGGCTGCTGACCTTTCTCCGCCCCGACTCGAAGTCCCAGGTTTCCGTGGAATATGTTGATGACAAGCCGGTGCGCATCGATACCGTGGTGATCTCTACCCAGCATACACCCGACGTGACCCACAAGCAGATTGAGGAGCAGGTCATCGCGGAGGTGGTCAAGAAGGTTATCCCGGCTCACCTGCTGGATGCCAATACGCGCTACTTCATCAACCCCACCGGCCGTTTCGTTGTTGGCGGCCCCATGGGTGACTGCGGCCTGACCGGCCGCAAGATCATCGTCGATACCTATGGCGGCATGGGTCGTCACGGCGGCGGCGCTTTTTCCGGCAAGGACCCCTCCAAGGTGGACCGCTCGGCAGCCTACATGGGCCGCTATGTGGCCAAAAACCTGGTGGCCGCCGGGTTGTGCGACCGTTGCGAGGTGCAGGTGGCCTATGCCATCGGCGTGGCCCAGCCGGTCTCGATCATGGTCCATACCTTTGGAACCGGTAAGGTCTCGGAGGAGCGTCTCTCCGAACTGGTGCGCGAGGTCTTTGACATGCGTCCCCGCGCCATTATCGAGCAGCTCGACCTGCTGCGGCCGATCTACAAAAAAACCGCTGCCTACGGTCACTTTGGCCGAGAACTGCCCGAGTTTACCTGGGAGAAGACCGACAAGGCCGCCATCCTCAAGGAAAAAGCGGGCTGCTGAGAGATTTGACCGTGTGCTGAATCTGTATTCTGTGTGACGGAATTGGGCAAGGCCGGGGCGGTTACATCAACCGCCCCGTTTTATTGATAAAATTGGAAAAAAAGAACAACAAAAACCGTGACTCACACGACCAGAAGTAGGTGCCTTTAGGCAAGGCACAGAGGCACGAAGAAAAGCAGAAAACCACTAACATTTAACATAAATTGGTTGCAAACTCTGATTGTTAATAGTGTTAAACCTTTGGGCTCTTTGTGCCTTTGTGTGATGACATATTTTTTTGATTCTGAAAGAAGTGGGCGACTCTAAAGGAGAAATCATGTCGAAAACATACAAAATTGCGGTTCTGGCCGGTGACGGAGTCGGGCCGGAGGTTATGGCCGAGGCGCTCAGGGTGCTGGATGCCGTTGAAAAGAAGTTTGGCGTTTCCTTTGAGAGGACGCATGCCAATGTGGGCGGAGCCGGCATTGACAACGAGGGCAAGGCCTTGCCGGAAACCACCGTGAATATCTGTCGGGCCTCGGACGCCATCCTGTTCGGTTCCGTGGGCGGCCCCAAATGGGAAAACCTGCCCTCCGAGGAGCAGCCCGAGCGCGGAGCACTCCTGCCGCTGCGCAAGATCTTTGGCCTCTACGCCAACCTGCGTCCGGCCATCATCTTCCCCTCCCTGACTGGTGCCTCATCGCTCAAGGAAGAGGTTATCGAGGGGGGCTTCAACGTCCTGGTCGTGCGCGAGCTGACCGGCGGCATCTACTTTTCCCAGCCCAAGGGGATCGAGGGAGAGGGGCGTGAGCGGGTAGGCATCGACACCCTGCGTTACAGCGTCCCCGAGATCGAACGCATCACCCACGTTGCCTTCCAGGCAGCACGCAAGCGCGACAAAAAGGTTTGCTCCATCGACAAGGCCAATGTGCTCTCCTCCTCGGTACTCTGGCGCGAAATCGTCACGACGATCTCGAAGGAATACCCGGATGTTGAGCTTTCCCACATGTATGTTGACAACGCTGCCATGCAGCTGGTCAAGTGGCCCAAACAGTTTGACGTAATCCTCTGTGAAAACATGTTCGGCGACATCCTTTCCGATGAGGCGGCCATGCTGACCGGTTCACTGGGCATGCTGCCCAGCGCTTCCCTGGCCGAAGGCTCCTTCGGCATGTTTGAACCATCCGGTGGTTCGGCGCCGGATATTGCCGGTCAGGGTATCGCCAATCCCATCGCCCAGATCCTCTCCACTGCCATGATGCTCAAGTTCTCCTTCGGCATGCTGGAGGCGGCCGATGCCATTGATAATGCGGTGGCCGACGTGCTCGATCAGGGCTTCCGAACGCATGACATTTATATGCAGAAGCCGGGCGAGAAGCTGGTCACTACCAGAGAGATGGGCGACGCAATACTAGCCGCGCTCTGAACGCGGAAAAAAAATCTACTCCAAGAAAAGGAAATGACGATGAAAGTCGGACTGGTCGGTTGGCGTGGCATGGTTGGCTCGGTACTTCTCCAGCGTATGCGGGAGGAAAACGATTTTGACGGTATTGAACCGGTGTTTTTCACCACCTCCCAGCAGGGTCAACCGGCCCCAATGAACAAGGGCGTGTTGATCGACGCCCTGAATTTTGAGGAACTGAAAAAACAGGACATCATCGTAACCTGTCAGGGCGGCTCCTATACCAAGGCTGCCCATGGCGAACTGCGCCGGCAGGGTTGGCAGGGGTACTGGATCGATGCCGCCAGTACACTGAGGATGGAGCCGGATGCGGTCATTATTCTCGATCCGGTCAACCGCAACGTTATCGACGCCGCACTGGCCAAGGGGCAGAAGGATTTTGTCGGCGGCAACTGCACTGTCAGTCTGATGTTGATGGCATTGGGTGGTCTCTTCCGTGCCGGTCTGGTGGAGTGGATCTCCTCCATGACCTATCAGGCCGCGTCCGGGGCCGGCGCTCCCAACATGCGCGAACTGCTCAACCAGATGGGCGTTCTGAAGGAATGTGTTGCCGACCAACTCAAAACCCCCTCCTCGGCAATTCTGGATATCGACCGTCAGGTAACCGACACCATGCGAAGTGATGCGTTGCCGACCAAGGCATTCGGCTTCCCCCTGGCGGGCAATGTGCTGCCCTGGATCGACAGCGAGGTGGAGGATGGCCAGAGCCGCGAGGAATGGAAGGGGTTCGTTGAAACCAACAAGATCCTGGGCACCACCACTCCAATTCCGGTGGATGGCCTCTGTGTACGGGTCGGCGCCATGCGTTGCCATAGCCAGGCCCTGACCATCAAACTGAACAGGGATCTGCCGATTGCGGAGATCGAAAACCTGATCGCCCATGACAACCAGTGGGTTGACCTGGTACCCAACACCAAGGCCGAATCACTGGCTCGCTTGACCCCGGCCGCAGTGGCCGGCACCCTCTCTGTACCCATCGGTCGCGTGCGCAAGATGAAGCTGGGACCCCAGTATATCTCGGCCTTTACCTGCGGCGACCAGCTCCTGTGGGGGGCGGCCGAGCCGTTGCGGCGCATGCTGCGAATACTGTTGGAAAAATAAAGGGAGTATCACAAGCGTGTCGAAAAAACGTTGGAACATAGCAATCGTTGGTGCCACCGGTGTGGTCGGCGAACAGCTGATCGAGTGTCTGGAAGAGCGCAATTTTCCGGTCGGCGAAATCAAGTACCTGGCCAGTTCCGGCAGTGCGGGAAAAACTCTGGAGTTCAAGGGTACGGCGGTTGCCATTCAGGAGTTGACGCACGACTCCTTCGAGGGGATCGATATCGCCTTTTTTTCGGCCGACAGTCAGCGCGCCAGGGAATTCTGCCCCTCGGCCTGGAAGGCGGGAGCGGTCTGCATCGATACATCCAACGCCTGGCGCATGGATCCGGAGGTGCCGCTGGTGGTGCCCGAGGTCAATCCCCGGGCCATTGCCGGCTACAGCAACAAGGGGATCATCGCCACACCCGCCTGCTCCACCATCCAGATGGTGGTGGCGCTCAAACCGTTGCATGACTACGGGAACATAAAGCGTATCGTGGTTTCAACCTATCAGGCGGTTTCTGCCACCGGTAAAAAGGCCATCGCGGAACTGCACAAGCAGGTGGTTGAGCTGCTCAACACCCGCACACCGGACAGCGAGGTTTACCCGCACCGCATCGCCTTCAATTGCTTGCCGCAGATCGATTCTTTCTGCGACAACGGTTATACCGGTGAAGAGATGAAGCTGGTCGACGAGACCCGCAAGATCATGGAGGCGGATATCAAAATCACCGCCACCGCGGTACGGGTACCGGTCTTCTATGGTCATTCAGAGTCGATCAACATCGAGACGGAAAAGAAGATCAGCGCAGGCCAGGCCAGGGAACTGATCAGCAAGGCACCCGGTTGCGAGCTGGTGGATGATCCGGCCGAGCAGGTCTACCCACTGGCCCAGGATGCTGCCGGTCAGGACCTGGTCCAGGTGGGCCGCATCCGCGAGGACCATTCCATTGAAAATGGCCTTAACCTGTGGGTGGTGGCGGACAACATTCGCAAAGGGGCGGCCACCAACGCGGTTCAGATCGCCGAGATACTGATTGAAAAATATCTGAAATGAACGTAATCGGGCAGGATGTAGCACAGGCATCGCCAGAGAAAAATCGCTCCATTACGGGGCGATTTTTATTTTAAGACGTGTGTTTTCCGTATGTAACCATCTGTCGCTATGGTATTTTGATAGGTATGGATGGGGTTGTGAAGAGTGCGAATCTATTTTGAGAAAGATGTGATGTTGATGAAAAGGAAACTTTCAAAACCCGAACTGCTGGCCCCGGCCGGATCGCTGGAATCGTTCTTTGCCGCCATGGAAAAGGGGGCCGATGCCGTCTATGCCGGTCTGCAGGATTTCTCCGCCCGGGCCCGGGCCAAGAATTTCAGCCTGTCCCAGATGGAGCGGATGCTGGCCTATGCCCATAGCCACGGCAAGCGGATCTACATTACCCTCAATACCCTGATCAAGGAGCAGGAGTTGCCCCAGCTGGTGGAAACCCTGGCTGCCCTGGCCGGGATGCGGGTCGATGGCGTAATCGTGCAGGATCTGGCGGTGGCAAGGCTGGTCCAAACCCATTTTCCTTCGATTCCGCTGCACGCCTCCACACAGATGACTGTGCACAACACACCGGGTGTCAAGTTGCTGCATGAGCTGGGATTTCAGCGGGCGGTGCTGGCGCGTGAGCTGGCCGTGGACGAGATTGCCGCAATTGCCGCGGCAACTCCACTGGAAATCGAAGTCTTTGTCCACGGCGCACTCTGCTTTTCCATCTCAGGGCAATGTTTTTTCTCCTCCTACCTTGGCGGACACAGCGGCAATCGCGGCCGCTGCGCCCAGCCCTGCCGCAGGCTCTACAACCATCGCGGCAAACAGGGCTACTTTTTTTCCACCAGCGACCTGTCGGCTATTGACATGCTGCCGGAACTGATCAGCGCAGGTGTCAGGTCGCTCAAGATCGAGGGGCGCATGAAATCGGCCGAGTATGTGGCCAGCGTGGTGCAGGCCTACCGTCTGGTACTGGATACGCCGGAGCATTCCCGTAAAGAGGCCATGACTGCTGCCAAGGAACTGTTGAAATACTCCTTTGGCCGAACGCCCACCAAAGGTTTCCTTGCATCACAGCAGCCGGATGATATTGCCAACCCCTGGCAGAAGGGGGGCACGGGACGCTTCGTGGGACAGATCAAGAGTATCAAGGGTAGCCGGATCTGTTTCGAGAGCCGTGATGCGCTTTTCGTTGGTGACCGTTTGCGGGCCCAGCCCAAAAGCGACATGGCAGGTCAGGCCTGGACCGTGCGTGACCTGTACAGTAATAACAAAAAGATCATGGAAGCCCGGCCGGGAACACTGGTGGAGGTGGAAACCCCCTTCCGGTTTGTGGCGGGAGACGCTGTATACAAGGTTTCATCGCGGGAGGCCTTTACCATGAGCGAGAACGCCTGCAAACGGCGTCTTGAGTCGGTCAAGGGAGAAAAACATCCCTGCCGGTTACAGGTTTCTCTCGTGCCTTCATGTCAAACAGAGCAGCAGAGTGGAGACGGCTTTGACCTGCTGGTATCCGCCGATGTTGACGGCTCCCATCTGGAGCGCAGCTTTCCCCTGGGCGCGCTTGAACCGGCCCGTACCGGCGACATGCAGACGGTCCTGCAGGCCCAGTTTGCCAAGGTGGGAGAGGCCCCCTTTCGACTTGAATCCCTGGAAGCGCCCAATTTTCCAGCGGTGTTAATCCCCGCAGCAGCCTTCAAGGACATCCGTACCCAACTCTATGGCGCACTGGGTGACATGGTCTCGGTAAACGGTTTTCGGGAAGGCATTGCAGCTGCCCGCAGGGCAGCATTGGGGGACGTGAGGAAACCACAGGAAGAAGCGTTGCGCACGTCCGGCGGCCGAGAGTCACTATCCGTGATTATGGACAATCCCCGCGACTGGCGTTTCCCGCTCCAGTTAGGCGCCGACTGTACCGTACTTCCACTCGCAAAGGCGACCATCCACCAGCTTCCCTCGGTTGTGCCCCGCATGCGCGGCTCGGAAGAACGGGTTGTCTGGCAACTGCCCTTTATTATTTTTGACCGGGACATTCCGCTCTATCGCGATACCCTGCGCCAGTTGCACGGGGCCGGATTTCGCCGTTTCGAGGCCTCCAATATCTCCCATTTTTTCCTTTTTAAAAAGCTGGACGGCCTGCATGTCTCCACCTGGCACCGCTGTTTCACCCTCAACAGCCAGGCGCTGCTGGCCTGGAAGGAGCTGGGCGCGGAGAGCGTGACCCTCTACATGGAGGATGATGCCGCCAACCTGGGCGATTTGCTGGCTGCGCCGGTAAGTGTTGAGCGTCGCGTGATCGTGTATGCGCCCCTGCCGGTCATGACCACCAAGATCCGCATCAAGGATGTGCACAGCAATATTCCCCTGCAATCGGACCGAGGGGAGGAGTATTCAGTCAGCAGTCGTGACGGTTTGCAGACCATCACCGCGGCCCTGCCGTTCTCCCTGACCGGTCGTCGCAATGAACTGCGTCAGAAGGGGTGCGGTTCGTTTCTGATTGATCTGCGCCAGGCAAAACGGGATTCCTGGGCCGACATCATCGGCGCTTTCAAGGCCGGTCGCCCGATTGCGGATACGACAGAGTTCAACTACTCCACCGAGTTGGTGTAGCGAAGACGTGAAATGCCCGCGAGTGATATCGTTCGAATATGGCCGAACCCCATGAAGAGTCTCGACATGTCGGTGACAAAAGTTATCATTTTCACGCTGGTAGCGGTTACGACCATTGTTTTGTCCGCTTTCGGTGTTGCGAATTACTGTTGGGAACGGAGTCAGAGAACCAGCGATTTGGAATCTGAACTTGCTGTCACTACCTCCCAGCTCGCAAACAGCCTTGCACTCCCTCTGTGGAACTTTGACACCAAGCAGATTGATAAGGTCATCGAAAGCACCATGCGGAATCGCGATGTTTTCGGCGTGACAGTTACAGGGACCGATGGTATCGCGAGCATATCCGGTTTTGTGAGGGATACACAGTGGCAGGCGGTTCCGACTAAAGAAAATATTCAGGACAAGGGGCTATTGTCCCGATCGGAAAAAATCAGTATCTACGGCAAGCAGGTGGGTGAAGTACATCTCTTCATGACCCCCAGGTTCCTGGAAAGGTCGCTGCGCTTTTTTACCGCCATTACCATTGTGGCAATCGTTTCCCTCAATGCCTTCCTGGTTTTGATTCCTTTTCAGCTCCTCCGCCGAAAAGTGATCAAACCGCTGAAGGCGATTGAATCCTATGCCCAGAAAGTCAGTTCGGGAGAGGCGGCAGCTGCAGATGTACCAGAAGGTGACTTTTACGGCGAACTGAACAATCTCAAGCATTCAATTGTCGGAATGACCCGCTCCCTTGCCGAAGCCCGGCAGGAACAGGTCCGCAAGACCGCGCAACAGGTGTTGCGGGAGGGCGAGGAGACCCTCAAGGCTTTCATTGACGTTATGCCGGTTGGTGTCAGATGGAGCGACAGCGACGACGTCATTAAACATGTCAACACCTGTTTCATTGAGATGTTCGGTTACGCTGCCGAGGACATTCCAACGCTTGATGAATGGTTTTTGCGTGCCTATCCCGATCCGGACAGGCGCGAATATATCATATCCCGCCGTAAGGCGGTTGTTCGCGCAGCCCTCGTTGATGGTACGCCAATCCTGCCTTTAGAATCGATAATTGCGTGCAAGGACGGCTCTGACCGGCATGTCATTGTCAATACCCAGTTTGCCCGGAATCTGCGGCTTGATATTTTCACCGATATCACGGAGCGCGAATCTCTGCAGAACAGGCTGCTGAATGCCCAGCGCCTCGAATCCCTGGGGGTGCTTGCCGGAGGGATCGCCCATGATTTTAACAATATCCTTACCGGCATCATGGGAAACATCTCCATGGCGCGCATGGTTCTGGCCATACCGGAAAAAGCGGACCGGCTCCTGGATAATGCTGAAAAAGCGACCCTCCGGGCAACCGAACTTGCCACCCAGTTGCTGACGTTCGCCAAAGGTGGGGCTCCCGTAAAGAAAACGGTCTCGATACGGAAAATCGTAGATGAATCACTGTCCCTGGCCATTCGGGGTACCAACGTCAAAGGGGTTGTTGAACTTCCCGATTCCCTCCACGACATCGAAGCTGATGAAGGGCAAGTCAGCCAGGTGTTCAACAACATCGTTATCAATGCCGTGCAAGCCATGCCAGGAGGTGGGGAGATTCTTGTGCAAGGGGTGAATATCGCCCTGGAGAGCGAAAACAGGTTCATGCTGCCACCCGGTGAATACGTCAGGCTCTCGTTCGCCGATCAAGGGTGCGGTATGCCGGAAGATGTGCGGAAGAGGATATTCGACCCCTACTTCACCACGAAGTCACATGGCATGGGTCTTGGTCTCGCCTCTGTCCACTCCATCATCAAACGGCATGGTGGCCATATTGACGTTCGCTCCAAGATCGGCGAAGGGACTGCATTTACCCTGTTCCTGCCCTCGACCGGAAAGCCCTCATCCGAAGAGGAGATTTCTGAAAGGGTCTTCCAGCGTGACGTTCCAGCGGAAGGAGCAGTACTCGTCATGGACGATGAAGAGATGATCCGCGAGCTTGCAGCTGAAATACTCGGACACCTGGGCTATGGGGTAACCACCTGCGCCAGCGGTGAAGAGGCGGTCAGGATGTACCGTGGGGCCAAGGAAGGAAACAGCCCCTTTTCATTCGTGGTCATGGACCTTACGATACCGGGCGGGATGGGTGGCAGGGAATGCGCCGCCGAGATTCTGGCGTTTGACCCCTCTGCCCGGTTGATCGCTTCAAGCGGCTATTCCAATGACCCTGTCATGGCTGGTTTCCGCGACTACGGTTTCCGTGGAGCAATTGTCAAGCCGTATTCCCTGGTTGAAATGTCACGGGTAGTGCATTCTGTCGTTACAGAACAGGTTTGATCTCTGAAAAGGGGTCGTGACGGGCCCCGGATACGAATCGATGCGAGGAACATTCAATGATGCGTTTGCTTGCACTGTCGCTGCTGTTGATCATACAGACTGCCACCATGGCAACGGGCCAATCCATGGTCGTCTATCCCGCGTTCGAGTCGGAAACCGATTCGCGCTACAGCGATCTGCTCGAAATCCTGAAGACGGCTCTCGACAAGACCGTGGCGGAATACGGGCCGTATACGCTCCGGCCCAGCACGTCCGGCATGAACGAGGCGCGCTCCTTTGCCGAGTTGAGCAATCCGGCCGGGATGGTCACCATAGCCTGGGGTGGTACATCCGTTCAAAAGGAGAAGGAGTACCGCGCCTTGCGAATACCGCTCCGAAAAGGCATTCTCGGGTACCGCGTGGCCTTGATCGCCAAACAAAGGCAGGCGGATATGGACAGGATCCGAAATCTTGGTGATCTGAGAAAGGTCCGAATTGGCCAGGGAATCGGGTGGGGCGATGTGGCGATTTACGAGGCAAATGGCATCAAAGTTGACACGGCGGGTTACGAGAGTTTGTTCACCATGGTGGCCGCCAACCGCATCGATCTCTTCCCGCGCGGTATCAGCGAGGTGTTCACTGAGTATGCCGCCCGCCGGCGAGACATCCCCAATCTTGCCATAGAGAAGAATCTGCTTATCTACTATCCCTGGCCCTACTATTTCTTCTTCAACAAATCCAACACTGCCCTCGCGAAACGCGTTGAAACCGGAATCCGGAAAATGAGAAAGGACGGTTCTTTTGACGCGATTTTCATGAAATACAACAGAGCGTCGATCATGAAAGCTAATCTCAAAAACCGGCGCATCATCAGGATCGAGAACCCCGCCCTTCCAAAGGAGACACCGTTGGCCGACGCTTCGCTTTGGTTCAATCCGGCTACGATGAAGTGACGGGTGTGGGGGGGGGAGAATTAATCCATGAACCAATTTTTGTTGGCATTGATACTTCTGTTACTGACCTGCGCGAATGCCTGCGCCGGCCGGATTGTTGAGGGGATGGTGCGGGCGGTCTATGACGGTGATACGGTGCTGCTGGCAACCCGCGAGCAGAGCCGTCTCAAGGTGCGTCTCTATGGCATCGACGCTCCGGAAACCGCCAATCCGGATGTTCCGGGACAACCCTTTGGTGCGGTTGCCAGGCGGTCCCTGATGTTCAAGATAATGGGGCGACAGGTCGCGGCGGAGATTGTCGAGACCGACCAGTACCAGCGCGCCGTGGCGGTCATACGCTATGCGGGGCGTGATATCAATCGCGAAATGGTCTCGGAAGGCATGGCCTGGGCCTACCGTCCGTATCTGGCCGGACCGTACGTGTCGGCATACATCGGTTCCGAAGAGGCAGCCCGTACCCGTCACCGGGGGCTCTGGCGCGATGCAAATCCCCAGCCGCCCTGGGAGTTCAGGCAGTCGCTCAAGGGGAGCGCACGTCATCATCGCCGCTAGCGGTTTTTCATGGATGTCCTGTCATGGTTTCGAGAATGGCATTGACGTTTAGCGGTTGATATCATATTGTTTTTATTACCCAGTCGCGCCTGAAAGCCTGTCCGTGCGCGACGAACGAGATGGAGAAATCTGAATGTTTTTAAAAGTAGCGGACATAGCCGTGGCTGTTGGAGTTCCTGAAAAAACTGTTCTGACCTGGATCAAGCAGCAGGGACTTCCTGCTCATATGCAGAACGATCGCTATCAGGTCAATCGGGTCGACCTGCTGGAATGGGCCACGAATCAAGGTATTACCATCCCGCCGGATGTTTTCGGCAACGATGTGGAATCGCAGCAACCTTCGTCGATTTCCGAGGCGCTTAACCAGGGGGGGATTCATTATGAGCTGCCGGGCGAATCCCCGGAGTCGGCGCTGAAAGAAGTCATTGCGCGCATGAAACTGCCTCCCAGTCTCGATCCTGAATTCCTGCTGCAAACCCTTCTGGCGCGCGAGGCGCTCGGTTCAACCGCCCTGGGCAACGGCATTGCCATCCCCCATGTGCGCAATCCGATTGTGGGACAGATGCATGAATCAGCCATCAGCCTCTGTTTTCTGAAAAATCCGATCGATTTCGATGCCGTTGACGGTAAACCGGTGACCATTCTTTTTACGCTGATAACGCCTAACGTCAAAACGCACCTGCATCTGCTGGCAAAGCTGGCTTTTTTACTCCATGATCAGTCGTTTCAGGCGCTGTTGCACCGTCCCGGGAGCGCTTCCGAGATCATGGCCGCCATCCGGGCGCTGGAGGATACCGTCATCAGGAGGTAAGTGTCTTATGGAGCAGGAGGTTGTTTCACCGTGTCTGCTGATAGTGGTCGCCATCCTCATGGCAGCTCTGTCCGGTGTTCCGCTGTTGGTTCCCTCGCTGTTGAGAGTGGTTCGCGGCCAGCAGCTGGCGATTCTTCTCCTGCTCTCGGCTTCCTGCGTCGGTCTGACCGGCTCGATCCTGACGCTTGTCTCCGGTAATTCAGAACGTCTCCATTCAGTCTGGTCCCTTCCTTTTGGACCGGTCGAGATCGGTGTTGATCCGCTCTCGGCCTGGTTTCTGCTCCCCATCTTCCTGATCCCCGGCTGTGCGGCCCTGTATGCCCGCGGATACTGGCCTGCCGAGAACTATCCCGGCAATGTTCGCAGCATGACCTTCTTTTTCGGGTTGATGATGGCTGCCATGGCTGGCGTTGTTGTGGCCCGCGACGGCATCAGCTTCCTGTTTGCCTGGGAGATCATGGCCCTCTCCTGTTACTTCCTGGTGTCCACCGAGGATGAAAAGCGCGAGGTCTGTGAGGCCGGAACGCTGTACATGATAACCACTCACATTGCCACACTTGGGCTGTTTGCTCTCTTTCCGCTGTTGCATCTGCTGAGCGGTTCCTGGCTTTTCCCTGCTGTTGGTTCCCAATCCGCTTCCTCGCCCCTGGCAACGGCTGTTTTCCTGACGGCTCTGTTCGGATTCGGTGTTAAGGCGGGCATCATGCCGCTGCACATCTGGCTTCCGTCGGCCCATGCCAATGCACCCAGCCACGTCTCGGCCGCCATGTCGGGCGTCATACTCAAGATCGGTATCTACGGTCTGGTGCGTACTCTTTCCTTCTTTCACACTCTGCCGCTCTGGTGGGGATGCTTCCTGCTGCTGCTGGGGATCGTTTCCGGAGTCGTGGGGGTAGCCTTTGCCATCGGGCAGCACGATCTGAAACGGCTGCTGGCCTATCACAGCATTGAGAACATCGGCATCATTATCATGGGGCTGGGGGTGGCGTTGATCGGCCGGGCAATCGAATCCCCCGCCATGATACTGCTCGGCATGGCCGGGGCACTGTTGCATGTCCTCAATCATGCCGTGTTCAAGGCGTTGCTCTTTCTGGGGGCCGGGTCCGTCATTCACGCCAGCGGTACCCGCGAAATTGACCTGATGGGGGGGCTTGGCCGGCGTCTGCCGTACACGGCTCTGCTGTTCGGGGTGGGCGCCGTTGCCATCTGCGGTCTGCCGCCGCTGAACGGTTTTGTCAGTGAACTGCTGATCTATCTCGGTTGTTTCCGGGGGGTGCAGGGTTCTGGTGGCGGTGCAGCCACAACCGCCCTGGCAGCGCCGGCGCTGGCGCTGGTGGGCGGATTGGCGGTGGCCTGTTTTGTCAAGGTCTACGGGATTGTTTTTCTGGGGATGCCGCGGACGGAAGAACACGCGGGCGGTCATGAGGCCGGTTGGCAGATGCTGCTGCCGATGACGCTGTTGGCGCTGGTCTGCTGTGCCATCGGACTGGCACCGTCTCTGCTATCCGGAATTCTGCAGCGGGCCAGCCTGGCGGCACTGCCAACGTTTTTGCCAATGGCTGTTCAGCCGCTCTCCCTGCTGGCGCCGTTGCCAATGGTAACGCTCCTGGGTGTCGTTCTGTTGGCGTTTGTGGCCGCTCTTGCCTTCTGGTATCGTCGCCGGCTGGCAAGCGCACCTCTGGGGGAAAGCGCAACCTGGGGCTGCGGCTACCAACGGCCGTCTCCGGCCATGCAATACAGCGCCTCGTCCTTTGCCCAGATGCTGACCGACCTGTTCGCCTTTGTACTCAAACCGCGGAGCCATCCTCCCGCCGTCAGCGGGATCTTTCCCAAGCACACCCGTTTTCACAGCCATGTTCCGGAAGCGATGCTGGAACTGGTCTACATACCGGCGCTAAAGCGCCTTCACCAGCGCTTCAGTGGAGTGCGCAAGCTGCAGGGCGGTCTTCTCAATCAGTACGTTCTCTATATTCTTTTGACACTGGTGGTTCTATTCCTGTGCGACTATTTCTGATTCATGAGCGTAGGTGGAGTCCATTTCACCGGGGAGTACAGGGGGATGAAATCTTCCAATATTGTCCTGATCGGCATGCCCGGCTCAGGAAAAAGTACGGTCGGCGTTCTGCTTGCCAAGCAGACTTCGCGCGATTTCGTTGACACCGATATCCTGATTCAAAATTCCGAAAAACAGTCACTGCAAAGTATTCTTGACTCTCTGGGCTATCTGGCTCTGCGGGAAATCGAGGAACGGATTCTCTGTGGCCTGAACTGTACGAATCACGTCATTGCCACGGGCGGGAGCGCCGTCTACAGCCAGGACGCCATGGAGCATTTGGCCAAGGATGGTCTGATCATCTTTCTCCACGTTGCCCTGCAGGTACTTGAATCACGGGACCTGGGGCTGGCTACCCGGGGGATTGCCAAGCGTCCGGACCAGAGTTTTGCCGATCTGTACGAGGAGCGCTGTGCACTCTATTCCCGTTACGCGCAGGTGGTGATTGACTGTTCGGGGCTCACCCACGAAAAGGTCTGCGCGCGTGTTATTGATTCGATGCGTTGAGAACACACCACTCGCTACTACCTCACCCGACTTGGTCGTAGTGTCATCGCCGCCTGCTGACGATTGACTGAACAGACCATTGTTCCTGCACCCGCATGACACAGTCAGCTCAAATAATGTCAACTCTCAAGTTGTAAGAGACTAAAATTAGGACGCCATTACACAATGGACCGCAGCAACGCTGTTGGCCGCAGAGAACGTGAATTGGCAATTCAGCTTCCAGAAAGAGCAGAAGTAGTCCATTCGATCAAGACCCACGATCCAGCAGGAATAGAGGTTTATTGGCAAAAGCGGTTTGAGAAAAAACGGTGAGTGGTTTGAGCTGCACTCGGACGACATTTCGGCCTTCAAACGAATGAAGTTCATGTGATTGTGTTCAACTTCGGCGTAGACTTTGACGCGGCTAACACCGCTGTGCAGCACGCCTTGCCCCGTTGGTAAATGGAACATCCTTTGGCCGAAGAAAGAATATTGCCCTGATCTACAACTCTTGAAGGGCATAACGCCGCTCTCAAAGGTGGCCTTTGATGAAAAGAAAGTGTAGCCATAACCGGGGCTCGAAAATGGTAGTTGTCGTTGTCTGGTACAAACCGGAGCAATGGGAAAGGCTGCTGGGAATTTCCTCCGACCGAGGAAACATAGAGGAGTGGAAAATGATAACGAGGGCACTGATTATATTGGCTGTTGTTGCTGCGGAGTTTTTGTCAACACCGCTCGTATGCGAATCCTTCCCGGTTACGGGGATTATGAATGCTACCCGGTCCGATCAAACGGCGACGCTACTGAACAATGGCAAGATTCTGATTGCCGGCGGGTACTATAATGATGGGCTCTATAACATTGACAGTAACCATTACCTGAACACAGCCGAGATTTATGATCCTGCCGCCGGGACATTCACCGCCACCGGGAATATGACCAGTAACCGTAGTAATCACACGGCAACGCTTCTGCCCAACGGCAAGGTGCTCATTGCCGGCGGGCACTATTATAATACTGCTGGTGACACTTACGTGAACACGGCGGAGATATATGACCCGCTTGCCGGTACCTTTACCGCTACGGGGAATATGAATGCTATCCGGTCCGATCACACGGCGACGCTGCTGCCCAATGGCAAGGTTCTTGTTGCCGGAGGGAACAGTACTTACTCGGGCAATTACGCTAACACGGCCGAGATTTATGATCCCGCAACCGGGGCATTTACTGCTACCACCGGGAATATGGCGGGTGCCCGTGCGTATCACACGGCAACTTTGCTGCCCAGCGGCAAGGTGCTCGTTGCTGGAGGCCTGTATGGCGCTAATGCCTCGAACCTGGCCGAGATGTATGACCCCGCGACCGGGACTTTTTCCTCTACCAACGGGAATATGATAACTGCCCGTCGTTGGCACACGGCAACGCTGCTGCCCAACGGCACGGTGCTCATTGCCGGCGGATCTAACGGCAACTACTTGAATACGGCCGAGATTTACGATCCTGCGACCGGGACATTTACCGAGCCTACATCGTATATGGCCCGTTATTATCACACGGCAACGCTTCTGCCAAACGGTAAGGTGCTGTTTACCGGGGGATCTACAGGAGGCTGGTCGAGTACGGCGGATATGTATGACCCTGCGACTGCCACCTTTTCCAGGGTTGCGGGGACAATGACTGTTCCCCGTGGACGCCACACGGCAACCCTTTTGCCGGATGGCAGGGTGCTCATAACCGGTGGGTTTTATTATGCAAGCGGGCTGCATTACATGGACACAGCCGAGATGTATGATCCTGCCGCAGGGACATTTTCCGCTACCGCCGGGACTATGGTAAATGCCCGTCGCGGGCATTCTACAACGCTGCTACCCAGCGGCAAGGTACTCGTCGCCGGCGGATATAACTTCAGCAGCAGCGGCTTGAACACGGCGGAGATTGTTGACCCGGCGACCGGGACATTTGCCGCGACCGCAGGGACCATGACCGCCGGCCGTGAGGCGCACTCGGCAACGCTGCTGCCTAACGGCACGGTGCTCATCGCCGGCGGATATAACAGCAGCAGCGGTGACTTGAACACGGCGGAGATTTATAACCCAGCGGCCGGAACGTTTACCGCGACTATGGGGACCATGCTCGTTGCCCGGGAATACCCCACGGCAACCCTGCTGCCGGACGGCAAAGTACTGGTAACCGGAGGGCGAAATACTGGATATACCGTGGGCACAGCCGAGATGTATGACCCTGCGACCAGGATATTTACCGCGACTACAGGGCCCATGACTACCGCACGCGAAGGACATACGGCAACGCTGCTGCCCAACGGCAAAGTGCTTCTGGCCGGAGGATATAACGGCAGTTCCCTGAAAAGTGCCGAGACATATGATCCTGCCAGTGGGACATTTACCGCCACTAAAGGGAATATGACCGTTGTCAGTGTTTCTCACACGGCAACGCTGCTGTCCAACGGCAAGGTGCTCTTTACCGGGGGATCTTACGGAGGTTCCTTGAGTGTAGCCGAGTTGTATGATCCGGCCAGCGACACATTTACCAGTACGGGGAATATGACAATCGGTCGTTATTATCATGCTGCAACACCGCTGTCGAACGGCAAGGTGCTGGTAAGCGGAGGATATTATTCCGGAAGTGATTCCATCTTGAACACGGCGGAGTTCTATGACCCTATGACCGGGGTATTTACCGCGACCGCGGGAACCATGACAGGCGGACGTTATGCACACACGGCAACGCTTTTGGCCGACGGCAGGGTGCTCGTCACCGGAGGGAGTAATGGCAACGCTTTCTTGAACACGGCAGAAATTTTTGATAGCGGTTTCGGATACAGCTCCGGCCGGCGGCCGGTGATTTCAGGCATCACTACCGCATCGGGCAAACTGGTCCTGAGCGGCACAGGATTCAGGGGAGATTCCGAGGGCTCCTCCGGAACCGCCAACGGCTCGTCTTCCGGAATACCCATCGTGAAGCTGCAGAGAGTGGAGGGGGGAGAGGTGCAGATAGTAAGCCCGGACCCGGCCGTCAATTGGTCATCAACCTCTTTCACCGCTTCATCTCTCGGCTCACTCGTATCAGGCCATTATCTTGCCGTCATCATCGCAGGCGGAATCCCGAGCAATGCGAAAATAATCGCGCCCCTTGTCAACGGCGCCTGCGGCAGCAGTAATGGAGGCACGTTCACATCTGCTCCGACGGCCAATCTCTGTTCAACCTCGACGCCATCTTCAGTCAGCGGCAGCGGGCCGTGGTCATGGACCTGTGCCGGGTTGAACGGCGGCGCCACGGCGAGCTGCTCCGCAGACATACAGACCTATCAGCTTACCGCCTATGCAACCGGGTCCGGAACAGGCAATGTTGCCTCGAACGCCGGCGGGATCAGCTTCTCCTATCCATTGGCAACTATCGACGTTGCGACATTGATCCACGGCACTGCTGTTACCCTGACTGCGACCGCCGATGTGGGATCGACAGTGGCGTGGTCAGGCAATTGCAATGCGACCGGTGGTACGTCGTCCGCCGCCACCTGTTCGATCGTCGTGGCAGAGGCAAAGTCCGTGACCGCCACCTTCGACTGCTCGATGCAGCATGTAAAGAATGCGAACACCTCGGCGTATTACGACACGATCCAGAGCGGGTACGACGCGGCCGGCAGCAATCATGCCGTATTGATGCATGCCGTGAGTTTCACCGGAGACCTGGCGCTGGATAACCCAAATTCCGTCGATCTGAAAGGCGGATTTGACTGCAATTACGGAACAAATACAGGGGCTTTCACCACTGTTGCCGGAACAGCGACACTAACCGGTGGCACGGTGACGGTAGAGAATATTGTTGTCAGATAAGTGCAAGCGAGCGAGGGTATGCCCTTATAGTGGAATATGTGATTCCTTCTGAGTAGCCGGGGTGTTTTCTCGTCCAGCCCACACACCACCCAGCATGCGGGTCCGCACCGGGCGGTTCGATAGAATTACCGGGCCGTAGCCGGGTAATGAAGCTTCACCCACAGTTCTTTGACACATAATAACCCTTGATCTTTCAGACATTGGTTGGTTAGACCGGTTTGTGCGGCAAGCCTTCGAGACATGGCCCTCGGGCCATGTCTCGAAGGCCCGGGGGGCAGGGCAACAATATGGGGGGTCAAGGGGACGTAGTTGAATAGTCGATTAGCACAGTCTTAGTTGACTAATCAACAACGTCCCCTTATGCCCTCCCTTATGCCTCCTTATGCCTTATGCCCCACATTTTGGTGGGGGAAGGCGGGAAGCGAACTGCTTTGAAAAAGCGGAGGTGTCCGGAAAACGGACCCGTCGCTTTTTTTGCGTCGAATCGATGTGGGTAAATACATAATTAAAATCATTGACCTGATTGTGCATCCGTGTGAAATGGTGGCGTGGTTTTGTTAGCCATTGTCCATAAGAGTGGTTTCACGGATTGTGCAGGGAAGTCCGGGCTGAAAGAGATGATTACGTGTGGATAGAGGGATAGTGAAAATAGTCAAGGATACCCCTATTTGGGGGGCTCGTGGTTTCTTATATAGGTAGCCGGTTGCTTATATAGGGAACAAGTTACTTATATGCAGAAACCAATGATCAACGAGTTATGCAAAGGAAAAGAAATGAAAGAAACATACACGCTCAGATATTCCAAAGATCTAGTTAAGAGAGCCGTCCTATCATACTTTTTTCGTAAAATGGGGAAAAGCTACTTTATTGCCATTGCTCTACTGAGCGGTTACTTCGTGTATGAATTAATCGACGGAAATCAGTCCTGGATCATCGGATTGATCGGTGCTGTAATAGGATTTGCTTTTATTATTCCAGTCGCTGGAATTGTCGGACACATCCGAATAGGTCTGCGTAAACTTGTTGAGATGAAAGATGCAACTGCAACGCTGACCATCACGGATAATTGCCTCATCGTCCAGTCTGCCATTGGTTCTTCAGAGATCACTTGGAAGACAATAACAGAAGTTTGGCAATATCCTGATTACTGGGTGATGTTGTCGGGAGGTAGCTTTCTAATGACCATTCCGCAATCAGAATTGGATGACGATAGAAGAAAATCCATTTTAGCTATGCTTGAGAAGGCTAAAATTGCATAACCAGCCGGTTGCACACCGCCCCGCCCGGAAAACCGACCGGGCGAAGCGGGTGAACCGGGCACCCCGTTGAACCCAAAAAAAAGAAAGAGCAAAATGAAATCTGGAATTAAGTTCGAAGATATTGAGATTGGTGATGGGCAAGAGGAAAAGTCGGATGATTCCGTGCATGTTGAGGTACATTTTTTTCTGCATAAGGGAGATGAAATAAATCTCTTCGAGGGCTACCCTGATCACCGATTTTGGATTGACCTAAAATCGCGAGACTTTATTCCGGGCATACGATATGGGATTGTTGGCATGCGAGAAGGTGGGACAAGAAACCTTAAGATAAGTCCTCATCTGGCCTTCGGTGCAGAAGGAGTCCTCGATAGAATCCCACCAAATGCAGTAATAATCTGCAAAGTAAAATTGTTGCAAATAACAAAGGATGGATGCCCGACTCCAAATCAGTTTGCGTGGGAAAGGCAAATCGTCGCTACTCATAGGGGAGAAGCCGCAAGGAAACTTCCTCGCTGGAATATTGGCATTGTTAACGACGGGCAGTATCAAATCACAGTTAACTATCCCATTCCTGGAATGACTTGGCGTCACACACGAAATAGAATTTACAATGGGCAGTTAAGTCAAGAAGAGATGGATCAGGTTTTTGAAGAAATACAGAACTTCCCCCAAGCGTTCCCAAATGACGTTGTCCCCTATGAATGTGTTTGGGCAGACATGAGCGAGCCCGCTGGAAACACGCCAAGAGAAAGATCAACAAATTGCCTGTGTATTTATGTTTCCTTCTACAAAGGAACCAGTCCCTATGCTTCATTTTACGTTACTGAGGAGAACCACTCATTTCAAAAGACTACGTTGTATAGACTGATTTCAAGTGTTTTGCGACAGCAAGAAATGCTTTGAGAAGAATAATGAGGCAGTCCTTGACACGAGACATAAGGATGAATTGGAAATAACTGCGAGGCTCAACCAACGCCTTACACCTGCCCTAAAACCGGCAGGTGAAGGCTCACCCCGTTATGCGCGGAGGAATAAGAACCGATGGATGATGAAATAAGGATTAGCAGGGCTCAGCTAACCGAATGGGCTGAATCGCTTATTCATATGAACCATCATGGAACTCTGGTTCAGCGAGAAATCGCGGCAGGCAACACAGAACGTGCGTCCCATTTGGCTGAACGAGCCCGAAAAAGAGCATGGAAAATGTTGAATGAGCTCTTTGCGTTCGGGGTAAAAAAACCAGATGGATACTGTGAACCGGATTCTGAAGAATAACGCTGAAGTAGATACGAATTGAGAGGCAGTAGATGCTAAAGGCATTATGGGCTGCCATGCAATGTGGGCGGCATCACGGTAAAGCCAATAAATACAAAGTCCGAGGAGACCTGGAGAAGGCGGTAATGCATTTCGAGCAGGCGCTCCCTTATGCAGAGAGAACTGGTAACAGTGGAACTGTTGCATTTGGAAAGGAGTGCATCGCAATTACTTACCAAGAAATGAAGAAATCATCGGAAGCAAAAAAATATGCTGAAAGCAGCTTAAAAATCTACCGTGCCCTAGCACAGGGAAGTAGTGATGACTTTTTTGCGGAAGCTGCTTCTCGTGTTGAACAGCTATTAGGAAAAATCGGAGCATAGGGAAACATACTAATATGTAGTTGGCTCAAATAGGGAAAATAGATGACTGAATCAGAATTTTGGAGTGAAGTCAGGAAGAGACGAATCCATTTCTACCTCTGGTGGCTTGGTTGGATACCAATCTTTTTTACTTGCCTAGCCATCTATACTTCTTTTTTCGGAGAATTCGAAAAATACCCATGCTTTGTTGTTTTTATCAGTTGGTTCACGGTCTGGATTTTTATCACATTTCGACTGACAATTTTGAATTGTCCTCGATGCGGAAAGAAAGCAATTAGTCATCCGCTTTTCTTTATGCAACATGCTAAATGCCGAAATTGCGGATTGAGTTATTCTAAAAAGAGTTGACCGGCAGAATCTGTGGCCTAAAACCGCCGTTGTTTTGTCGCCCGTTGGGAGTTTAGGAAATATGAGTTTATCTTTTAAATACATGGGCGATGTGAATCCTGATTTGAAAAAGGAGATATTCTATTTTGGTAAGTGGCTTCGTAACTATTACGAATTTCCAAACCCACTTGAAATCAGACTCATTGACAAGCAAGTTCTAATTGATTTCGATGGTACAGAATGCGCTCTCAGATTTTGGCAAAATTCTAGTGTGCTGAATCTGTCAAAGGAGAGATTGCTGTTAAATCGTTTAATAAAAATCTAAGAGATGAGGGGGAAGAAGTGGCATACCCGACTGTTATTGCTGCCATTATCCGGGGACGCATCATGGCGATTGGCAAGAAACCAGCGTGGCCCATGGTGGCACGCCGGGACAAATGTCATGCACCGTGTACTTCTGAATTCCTACTTCGATAACCTTGGTCTGATATCGCTTCAGAACCAGTACAACCGGCTTCAGCGCGTATCATGAACCGCCGTATACGGAACCGTTCGTACGGTGGTGTGGGAGGACGGCGGGGGAGACCCCGCCTCCTACCCGATTGTCACCTCTTAGTCACCTCCATTTTGGAGTGTTGAACTGGGACTGGTCAAATAGGAATTAAGCGAAAAGTTTGGGGGCTTATGCGATGATGAAGTTATTTAGATTCATGATGTTAGCTTTATTTGTATTGGCCATTATTTCAGCATGCAGTGATGGTGGGAATACCGCTGCTCACAGTCAGTGGACTTGGGTTAGCGGATCTAATTCCAGTAACCAGGCCGGATCATATGGAACAAAAAACACTGCCGCGACAACCAACGTACCCGGTGCACGTATGAATGCAACCTCTTGGGTCGATAAAAGCGGCAAGTTATGGCTTTTTGGTGGGAATGGTTATTATGATTCGACGAGGTCGGGCGATATTCTCAACGACCTATGGAATTTCGATGGCAGTAAATGGACCTGGGTGAGCGGATCGAATACAGGTAGTCAGGCGGGCATATATGGTACGAAAGGAATTCCTGCTGCCACCAACGTACCCGGAGCACGAATAAACGCAGCATCGTGGATTGATAAGAGTGGGAACCTGTGGCTGTTCGGTGGAGGGGGGTATGACTCAACTGGTGCAAAAGGTTACCTCAACGACTTGTGGATGTTTGATGGCACTAACTGGACCTGGGTGAATGGATCAAGCACACAAGCTCTAGCAACGGTAGTCTACGGTACGAAGGGAATTCCATCTGCTACCAACATGCCCGGAAGACGATACAGTGCGGTCACTTGGACTGATAGCATCGGGCATCTGTGGCTATTTGGCGGATTTGGGTATGACTCAACCGGCTCTGAAGGTTATCTCAACGATATGTGGATGTTTGACGGCACAAACTGGACTTGGATGGGCGGCTCAAACACATCCAATAATTATGGTAACTTTGGCACGAAAGGCATACCAGCCTCCACCAACATGCCAAGAGCACGAGTCAATGCGGTTTCCTGGACCGGTGGTGACGGAAATCTGTGGCTCTTCGGCGGAGACGGTTATGAACCCCTTCCCGCCATCGTCGCTCTCAACGACTTGTGGAAATTCGATGGCAACAACTGGACTTGGGTGAGTGGATCCAATTCGGCAAATCAGGTGGGGACCTACGGTATCAAAGGAACGCCAGCAGCAACGAACATACCCGGAGCACGTTCCCGTGCAGTGTCGTGGGCTGATGGGCGTGGAAGACTGTGGCTTTTCGGTGGATTGGGTTATGCTTCAACCGATTCAGGAAGTCAACTCAACGACCTATGGAGTTTTGACGGCACTAACTGGACTTGGGTCAGCGGATCAAATATAGCAAATCAGGTTAATAATTATGGCACTAAAGGTATGCCAGCGGCCACTAATCTGCCAGGAGGACGAAATAGTGCGGTTTCCTGGACCGATGATGGAGGAAATCTATGGCTTTTCGGAGGAAATGCTTATGACCCTGCTCTCACTGAATCCGGTATTATCCATAATGACCTATGGCTTTATCAACCATAAGCTATGGTAGTCAACAGCAATGGAGAAAACCGGAGGGGTCTTGAAAGTGAAAATCAGAAATGGATTCCCAACGAGACCAGTGGACCCGGTTGCGATAAAGCTACGCTGGGTCATCGGCCGAACCGCTAATCAATAAAATGGAGCTTAGAATGAGGATGAGATTCGGTATTGCAGGTTATCTAATAGGATTGACACTGTTACTGGGGGGATGCGCAATAAACCATGGGCCAAGAATTGACAATATCCCCATGTACGGCCAGCCGCAAATTGAGCGACCTGAGTTTTTAAAAAAAGCAGATGAGGTTTTTATCAAGCAAGCCACAAGTGGTTTTGGCAGTCGCGAAGCCGCAAGCAAGGCATGGCATGCTCAAGCAGAAAAATTCATGCGGGAAGGCAACATGGATTATGCCATGAGGCGATATAACCAGTCATGGCTGCTTAACCCTGACAATTACCAACCCTACTGGGGGTTTGCTCGATTTGTAGCCGAACAGAACAAGCTTGATGATGCAATCGCGTATTTAGAAAAATCAAAGAACCTCTGTGATGACAATTATCAGAAAGTAGCTTTACTCGCCGATGCTGGATCAATCTATTCTTACAAGGCTGATAGCATTCCTCATGATCGCCTTGATGAGCGTGCGCGCTATTTCACCCTCGCGAACCGGAATTTTCTCGAAAGCACTGGTCTCGATCCAAAGTATCCTGATGCCTGGCTTCGTTGGTCCCACTCCTTGTTCAGAGAAGGCAAATATGCAGAGGCTTGGGAAAAGCTGAAAATAGCTAGTACCACGTAACACTTAATATTTCGTTTTTATTTAATTTGTGACATACTGAC
>JACAAY010000044.1 GCA_013377095.1 Desulfuromonadales bacterium | reverse complement strand
TAATTGCACACCGCACCTCACCAACCAACATGGGTCTTGCATTGCTGGCCAATGTATCCGCCTGCGACTTTGGATTCATTTCGGCCGGAAAACTCATCGAACGAACGAAAAACACATTCCAAACCATGGAAATCCTGGAACGATATCGGGGCCACTTCTATAACTGGTATGACACGCAATCACTGAAGCCCCTGACGCCACTCTACATTTCATCGGTGGACAGCGGCAACCTGGCGGGCCATCTGCTGACATTGCGGCCGGGGCTGCTTGGACTTGACGATCAAAAAATACTGGGAGTTCGATTCTTTGAAGCTGCAGGCGACACTATCAGGATAGCCCTGGACGCTGTGAGCGTTGTTCCGCCCAGCCTCATTCACCTTCAACAGGTTCTGGAATCCGCGCCCCACACCCAGCCTGCCACACTTACAGCCATGAAGCTGAGTCTTGAGCAGCTGACATTGACCGCTGCTGTCGTGATCGCCGGCGTGGATGCTCTCGATGTTGACCCCGGGAACGAATTGAAGTGGTGGGTCCATGCCTTCGCAGCACAATGTCGAGATGCCCTCGATGAACTGTCGATTCTCGCCCCGTGGACAGAGCTTTTGACTTCCCAAAAGAGAATCGGAGATTTTCCCGAATTGTACGAGATCCCGACGCTGCGCGAAGTGGCTGCGCTGGGGGAAAGACTTCTGCCAACCTTCGTCAAACTGGGCACCTCTGCTGCCACACAAGAGGAGCGTTCCTGGCTTGATGAACTTCAAAGCCGCATCACCGCAGCCAGTCAGTTCGCCACCACAAGAATTGAGACCATTAAAGGGTTGGCACTGCAATGCGAAGCACTTGCCCGGATGGAATATGGCTTCCTGTATGACAAGACACGTCATCTGCTGTCCATCGGTTACAACGTCGGTGAATGCAGACTGGACGCCAGCTATTACGACCTTCTGGCTTCGGAGGCAAGATTTTCCAGTTTTGTGGCGATTGCCCAGGGACAACTGCCTCAGGAGAGCTGGTTTGCGCTGGGACGTCTGCTTACTACTGCCGGTGGAGAACCGATCCTCCTTTCGTGGAGCGGTTCGATGTTCGAATACCTGATGCCGCTCCTGGTGATGCCGACCTACGAACACACACTGCTCGACCAGACCTATAAGGCAGCTGTGGCACGGCAGATTGAATATGGAAAGAAACTCTCCGTGCCCTGGGGCATTTCGGAATGTGGCTACAATGCCATCGATACGCATCTCAACTACCAGTACCGTGCCTTTGGCGTACCCGGCCTGGGGCTTAAACGCGGGCTGGCCGAGGACCTGGTAATTGCGCCCTATGCCACCGCGTTGGCGTTGATGGTGGCGCCCAAGGAAGCTTGTCAGAATCTGGAGCGGCTTGCCGCCGATGGTTTTGAAACCCGCTTTGGCTTCTATGAGGCGGTCGACTACACTCCCTCGCGTCTGCCGCGCGGACAACGGAGCGCTGTGGTACGGTCCTTTATGGCTCACCATCAGGGTATGAGTCTCCTGTCTTTGGCCCATCTGCTCCTGGACCACCCCATGCAGAAGCGGTTCGAATCGGATCCCCAGTTCCAGGCAACCATGCTGTTGCTTCAGGAACGAATTCCCAAGGCAACGGCTTTTTATGCGCATACAACCGAGGTCTCCGATCACCTGATTGAATCCAGCGCAACGGAGACGCCGATTCGAGTATTCACAACCCCCGACACGCCACACCCGGAAACCCAATTGCTCTCCAACGGCAGGTACCACGTGATGATTACCAATGCCGGCGGAGGTTACAGCCGCTGGAAGGATCTGGCCGTCACCCGCTGGCGTGAAGACGGCACCTGCGACAACTGGGGCACATTCTGTTATATCCGCGACCTGAGCAGCAGGGAGTTCTGGTCAACCTCATACCAGCCGACACTCAAACGATCAAAGCATTTTGAGGCAATCTTCTCGGAAGGACGTGCCGAGTTTCGCGACCGCAACCACGAGTATGATACCCATACCGAGATCTCCGTATCGCCGGAAGATGACATTGAACTGCGTCGCGTCCGCATCACCAACCTCAGCCGGATGCGCCGGGAGATAGACGTTACCAGTTATGCGGAAGTGGTTCTTGCCCTTCCCGCCGCGGACGCGGCCCATCAGGCGTTCAGCAACCTTTTTGTGCAGACCGAGATCATCCGGCAGCAGCGGGCAATTCTCTGCACGCGACGGCCCCGCTCCCAGGGTGAGCAGACGCCCTGGATGATGCACCTGATGGCAGTGCATGGGGCAAAAACCGGAGAAGTCTCCTATGAGACCGATCGCATGCAGTTCATCGGCCGTGGCAAGAGTGTCGTTGATCCACAGGTGATGAACGGTGAGTCTGCATTATTTACGGGGGCCCTGTCGGGCAGCGAGGGTTCCGTGCTCGACCCGATTGTTGCCATCCGTTACCGGATAACCATGGATCCGGGTGAATCGGTAACCATAAACATGGTCACCGGCGTCGGTGAAACCCGTGCAGCGGCCTTAAGCCTGGTGGAGAAATACCAGGATCGGCGTCTCGCGGATCGCGTCTTTGATCTGGCATGGACCCATGCCCAGGTACTGCTGCGTCAGCTGAACGCTTCACAGGCCGATGCGCAACTCTATGGGCAGCTTGCCGGCTCGATCATCTTCGCCAATTCTTCACTACGAGCCGAACCGGGCGTCCTGATAAAGAACCAGCGGGGACAATCCGGTCTCTGGGGATATGCCATCTCCGGAGATCTGCCGATTGTCCTGCTGCAGATTGAAGATCCGGCCAATATCGACCTGGTACGCCAACTCCTGCAGGCCCACGCCTACTGGCGTCTCAAAGGTCTGGCGGTGGACCTGGTGATCTGGAATGAAGACCACTCCGGTTACCGGCAGCTGCTCCACGATCAGATCATGGGGCTGATTGCCTCGAACACCGAAGCCAACGTGACCGACCAACCGGGTGGAATTTTTGTACGACCCGCGGATCAGATAGCAGAGGAAGACCGCATCCTGATCCAGACGGTTGCTCGCGCCATCATCTCCGACAGCCGTGGGTCACTGGCAGACCAGATCCATGGTCGCATTCCGGTGGAACCACTCCTGCCGTTCCTTACCCCAACACGAACCCGTCGCGAAGCCCCCCTGTCGGTTGCCCCGTTGCCCCGCCACGATCTGACGTTCAACAACGGGCTGGGCGGATTCAGTCCGGATGGGCGCGAGTACGTCATGACAACCGCGCCCGGACAACTGACGCCTGCTCCCTGGGTGAACGTGCTGGCCAATCCGAACTTCGGAACCGTCATCTCGGAAAGTGGCAGTGCCTATACCTGGAGCGAGAATGCCCACGAGTTCCGACTTACTCCCTGGGGGAACGATCCGGTCAGCGATTCGGGCGGCGAGGCATTTTACCTCCGTGATGAAGAGCGCGGTCACTTCTGGTCGCCCACGCCATTGCCCTGCCGCGGGTCAACACCGTACGTAACCCGGCACGGATTCGGCTACAGCGTTTTTGAACACACCGAGCGCGGCATCCGCTCGGAACTATGGGTGTACGTGGCCCTGGATGCGGCGATCAAGTTCACGGTACTTAAAGTGCGCAACGAGTCGGACCGATCCCGCCGACTTTCCGCTACCGGCTATGCTGAATGGGTGCTTGGCGATCTGCGGTCGAAATCGGCCATGCACGTGACCACCGAAATTGACCCGGATTGCGGCGCGCTCTTCGCTCGCAACCCCTACAACACGGAATTTTGCGACCGGACCGCATTCTTTGATGTGGACGACTCGCCCCGCACCATGAGCGGCGATCGCGCTGCATTCCTGGGACGCAACGGGACGCTGGCTGCCCCTGCCGCCATGCTGCGCACGCGCCTATCCGGCAAAGTTGGGGCGGCCCTCGATCCCTGCGCCGCGATCCGGGTTACCTTCGATCTGGCCGCCGGACAGGAGCGGGAAATCGTCTTCAGGCTTGGCCTGGGGAGAGATACCGACGATGCCAGAAACCTGGTCCATCGTTTTCGGGGAACAACGGCCAGCCGTAGCGCACTCGATGTAGTCTGGCAACACTGGACGCACACCCTTGGCGCGGTACATGTGGAAACACCCGATCAGGCCCTGAATGTGCTGGCCAACGGCTGGCTGCTGTACCAGACCCTGGCGTGTCGTCTGTGGGCGCGAAGCGCAACGTATCAGTCGGGGGGCGCCTTTGGCTTCCGTGATCAGCTGCAGGATGTGATGGCGCTGGTCCACGCCAGACCGCACCTCGTGCGAGAGCACCTGCTGTTGTGCGCATCCCGTCAATTCCCGGAAGGTGATGTTCAGCACTGGTGGCATCCTCCCACCGGTCGCGGCGTGCGTACACACTGTTCCGACGACTACCTCTGGCTGCCGCTTACAACCTGCCGCTATGTCCTCACCACCGGGGACACCGGCGTATTGGATGAACCGATCCACTTCCTCCTGGGCCGTGCGGTAAACGTGGAAGAAGATTCATACTATGATCTGCCCGGGCGCTCCGAGGAGACGGCCAGCCTGTACGAACACTGCACCAGAGCCATCCTGAACGGCCTGAAATTCGGTGAACACGGACTGCCTCTGATCGGCTCCGGTGACTGGAACGACGGCATGGACCGGGTGGGCGAACTGGGCAAAGGCGAAAGTGTCTGGTTGGGTTTTTTTCTCTATGACGTACTCATGCGTTTCTCCGTGGTTGCCCGAACCCGTGGCGACGCGGCTTTCGCTGATCGATGCATATGGGAAGCGGAAAGTGTGCGCCGCGCCATCGAGAAACATGGCTGGGACGGCGAGTGGTACCGCCGCGCCTATTTTGACGATGGCTCTCCGCTTGGTTCATCAACAAACCCCGAATGCCAGATTGATTCCATAGCCCAGAGCTGGTCGATTCTTTCGGGTGCGGGGGATCCGGAACGCTCACGCATGGCCATGGAAGCCGTGGATAAACGCCTCGTGCGCCGGAAGGATGGGCTTATTCAACTCCTGGACCCACCCTTCGATACATCATCGATGAATCCAGGCTACATCAAAGGCTATGTCCCGGGAGTCAGGGAAAACGGGGGGCAGTATACCCATGCGGCCATCTGGGCGACCATGGCTTTCGCCCGATTGGGAGACAACCGGCGCGCCTGGGAACTCTTTACCATGATCAACCCGGTGAACCATGCACGGTCTGCCGAAGAGGCAGCCATTTACAAAGTGGAACCCTACGTTGTTGCCGCCGACGTCTATGGAGCACCGCCACATGCCGGCCGTGGCGGCTGGACATGGTATACCGGCTCGGCTTCCTGGATGTACCGGCTGATCGTGGAGTCGCTCCTGGGACTGACCCTCGAAGTGAACAAGCTGCGTGTTTCGCCATGCCTCCCTGCGGAATGGGCTGGATTCAAGGTGCACTACCGACATTGGGAGACGGTCTATCATATCGAGGTTCTGCAAACTCCTGCCGGGAGCGGTGAAATGCGGGTGAGCGTGGACACCATTGAGCAACATGACAAGACCATCCCGCTCGTTGACGACCACAGGGAACACTGGGTCGAGGTGAGAATACCGGTTTCAGACTGATAGGCTGAAGGTTCCAGCAGTAGAGCAGATTTTTCAGCCTTCAGCCTCACCCCCTGAATTGGTCCACCAGGTATGACGGTTACGCTACATATGACGGATTCCTCTGACGGTTTTCCTATCTCCAATCACACCAGCTTTCAATTACCACTATTACAATCACTATGTTGCGCGTTACGAACTTACAAACACTCTCTGGCACGTTAGTTGCGATTTACCTTGTTGACAGAACGTAGATCACGGTCGTGATTTATGAAAATTCTAGATGTAATCATTCAAAAAGGAGAATTACCATGAAATCCAGCACAAAAGACCAGGCAGAAGGCAAATTTCACGAAGTGAAGGGCGCAATTAAAGAGGCAACAGGAAAAGTCATCGACAATCCAAAGCTGGAAGGTGAAGGAACAGGCGAAAAGGCCGCTGGAAAAGTTCAGGCAAAGATCGGCCAAATAGAGAAAGTATTGGGTGAGTAGTGAAAGCGACAAATCATGCGCAGCAGTGTCATTGGTATCTGGAGAGCGGTTGCATGATACACCACAACAAGAAAACCGAAAAACCCGATGTCTTCGGAGTAAAAGAGTTCAGCAAGCAACATGAAAACACTAAAGGAGAAACAACAATGAAAGCAACACATTCACTCTACGTAATGGCAGCAACGGTAGCTCTGCTGGCATTCAGCGCCCCCCTTCCCGCGTTTGCCCAGATGAAAGACATGTCTTCGAAAGACCATCGGCAGGGACATGGACAGATGATGCAATCGTGCGACATGGACAGGATGGACGATATGGTGGGTATGTGCAGCCAGCATGCTGAAAAGATGGGACTTACCGATGATCAGATGGCAAAAATAAACCCTTTGCATAGTGACATGCAAAAAAAACAGGCCCGTTTCAAAGCTGACCTGAAGATAGCAGAGATTGAACTCATGGATATCATGGAAGCAAAGGATTTTGACCTGGAGAAAGCCACCTTTGCCGCTAAAAAAATCGGCGAGATAAAAACGACCCACCATGTGGAAATGCTAAAAGCCATGAAAGAAATGCGGACAATTTTGACTGACGAGCAGTTCAAGAACATGAAGAAGATGATGTCCATGAAGACGGATGAGAAAAAACACACCAAAAGAATGATGAAGAAAAAATAACCGAAACCACAAGGAGATCATTACATGAAAGCACATAAATCACTATCCATGATGTTGGCAGCGGCAGCCCTTCTGGCATTCAGCGCACCCGTAATTGCAGCGAACATGGACAGCCGCATCGCAACATCCGCCAAGGATTCTTATGTATTCAAAACCTACCTTCAGGGCGATGACATCAAAATCCAGTCCCGAGACGGCGCCGTCACCTTGACGGGGGTGGTCCTCGAAGAATCCCACAAATCATTGGCCCAGGAAACCGTAACAAGTCTCCCCGGTGTCAAGAGTGTGGACAACAGACTGGAGGTCAAAGGTGATATCCCCTCCAAGAACTCTGACGCCTGGCTCACCACTAAAGTAAAAACCACACTCTTGTATCATCGTAGCGTAAGCGGCGCTTCAACCAAGGTTGATGTCAAGAACGGCATCGTGACCCTGCGCGGTGAGGCTGCCAGCCAGGCACAAAAGGATTTGACGGCTGAATACGCCAAGGATATCGAAGGGGTTAACGGCGTAAACAACGAGATGACCGTGACAAAAACCATCAAAAACAAAAGAACGACTGGCGAGAAGATTGATGACGCATCCATTACCGCACAGGTCAAGATGACGTTGCTCTATCATCGTTCAACCAGTGCCCTCAATACCAAAGTCGAGACAAAGCATGGCGTAGTTACGTTGCATGGCAAGGCCAAAAATGCATCCGAAGCGGATCTGGCCACCAAATTCACCAATGACGTACATGGTGTCAAAAGTGTAACCAATCGCATGACAATCGAGTAGTCCGAATAAGAAACGCCGAAAACCGTATGGCCACTGCCGGCTGGTTTTTGATGCGAAAGTCGGCAGTGGGAATACACTCTCGGAAAGGAGGATCACATGTTGTGGAGTATAGCTTTACTACTGATCATTCTGTGGGCGCTGGGACTGGTGAGCAGTTACACACTGGGAGGTTTAATTCACATACTCCTGGTCGTTGCCATTATTGTGCTTATTCTCGGGGTCTTTCAGGGACGTAGGGCCTGACAGGAAACAAAACACACAAGGAGACAAAAAAATGAAACGAATCATTAAACAGGTTGTTTTTCCAGCCACATATGTTGTTGTGATGGCTGCATTTCTTTCCACTTTCATTTTCGCCACTGCAAATCCGTCATTTGCAGCTTCAACTAAAAAGAAAGCGACAACCGTTACGAGAATATCTGCTGTCGAACGTACTGAGTCACGCATCAAACAGCTTCAAAGTGCACTCAAGATCACCGGAGAGCAGGACACATTATGGAACAACCTCACGCAGGTGATGCGTGAAAATGCGAAAGAGATGGATGCCCTTACCAAGGACCGGACTGAAAACGCCATGACTATGGATGCAGTCGAGAGCCTGAAATTCAACAGTCAAATGACCGAAGCCCATTTAAACCAAATGAAGAAGTTCCTCCCGCCTTTCGAGGCGCTCTATGCCAGTATGTCGGACGAACAAAAGAAGACTACCGATACACTGTTTCGGACAGGGAAACACGGAAAACACAGGTTAAACTGATCAGAAATTATTCATACACCTGAAGATTGACGTCAAACAATCGTTTTGCAGCAATCCAGGAACGGAGTGACCTTATGAAAACAGCACATACATGGAATTTCAGATCCATAGGCAGAAAAATACTGTTGGGGCTCGTATTAGCCACAATGATCGGCAGCATGGATGTGGCGCCAGCCTTCGCCAAAGGCAAACAAGATCGAGGTGGAGAACATGACCGCGGCCGCTATGATCACCGGGGACGTGGCTATGACCGCGGCCGTTACGGCCATGACCGGCGTGTGTATCGCTCGTATGGCTACCGGGAGGAGGTGTATGTCCCACCACCGGTCTTTTATGCTCCCCCTCCACCGCCGGGCATCGGCATCTTTTTTCCGCCCCTCATTATTCATCCAAGGTAAATGGCTCTGTTTCGGCAGCCCGGAACTCAATCCGAGTTGAATGGGCTGCCGACATGGAAAACAGATAGTTCAATATCCCGGAAACCCTTCAAAATCAAAGTCTGCTCAATAAAAAAGGAGGTACAAGTATATGAAAAAATTAGTGGTGTTATGTGTAGCTCTACTGTCTGCTGCAACATTTTCATTGATTGGCTGCACTCAAAAACAGGAGGCGCCGAAAGTAGTGGCTCCTGCACCGGAGCAGGGAGCGCCTGGCCCCCCTGGTCCTGCAGGAGCGCCCGGACCAGCAGGGGCATCTGGCCCAACAGGAACATCAGGAGCGCCTGGAGCGCCTGCTCCTGCGCCTGCGCCTGCCCCTGCGCCAGATAAAAATTAGAGTTGGATTTGTGGTACATCCTCGCCCAGAGGATGTACCACAAATGAAAACCATGTAAGGCTCACAACAATAAACCTCAACGCGATCCGCCACATATGACAGTTATGCTAAATATGACGGATGCAGCTGACGACTTCTCCTCCACCCTGCCTATTCCCTTTCAAGTTTCACCCATACAATCAGTGCGTTGCACATACTGTATCCATAGTTCTCCTCTGGCATATTAGTTGCGATGTCATTCATTAACAGGATATGAGCGCCGTTGTATTTTACGGGTAAGAAACAGATTGTTGCTTTGAAAAGGATAACAGCATGATTTGAGGCTGGTTTCAGAAAGCAAACAGAGGGAGGTGAATAAAGCGTATGCCGTTAGTCAATGTTGTACTGATTCTGATCGGGGTTGGTGTTCTTTTATGGCTCATCAACCGGTATATCCCAATGGCTGGATCAATAAAATCAATTCTGAATGCAGTCGTAGTCATCTCAGTGGTTTTGTGGCTTCTGAGCGTTTTTGGGATTCTCAGTTCCATCTCCGCAATCCATGTGGGGAAATAAGAAGAAGGAGAAACATCATGTTAAAACTTCATCGCATTATGAAATTCCTGGCCTGTTTGGTTCTGGCAACCTCTTTCATGGGCTGTGTAGCTTCACGTACCCATGAAAGCACCGGAGGTTATGTCGATGACACCGCCATCACGACCAAGGTAAAAACCGCAATTTTTGCGGATTCCTCGTTGAAAGTCCTGCAAATCAATGTTGAGACCTTTAAAGGTGTCGTCCAGTTGAGCGGCTTTGTTGACTCGGACCTGAGCGCCACAAAGGCAGCAGACGTTGCCGGCAAAGTCAATGGCGTCTTGGCGGTAAAAAACAACCTCATTGTCAAATAATCTAATGACATTGCCGACAGGCGCTGAAGTGCGCCCGTCGGCAAAAAGAGTGATGTACCCTATCTCAAGCGGCCTGAAAACGCACTTCCGACTGGGGAGGGGTTGTTATGACCATTAAAAGGCATTTCTTATTATTCATCCTGTTCGCATCCATCTTCAGCCCCATCACGGGATGCGCAACTCTGCCAAACGTCTCCGAGACGATCGATGAGTCGCCGGCCACTCAGAAACCGCGGCAAATCGTCTCATCAAAGGGACTCTTGTCTCCGCAGAAAAGTAAGGCTGTCATGGAGCGACTGAAGCGATCGGTCGATCCGACGGATATCTTGGAACGCCATACCGCCGTGGTGGAATCGATCACCGACAGCCCACTGACCAAGGGGAATAGAGTCACTCTGCTCAGCGATGGTCAGGCTACCTATGCCGCAATGTTCAAACTTTTACAGAATGCCAAAGACCATATCAACCTTGAAAGCTACATTATTGAAGATGACGAGACAGGCCGGAAATTTGCCGACCTGTTGCTGCAAAAACAGGCTGGCGGGGTCCAGGTAAATATCATCTTTGACAGCGTGGGAAGCATGAAAACCCCCGCCTCATTTTTTCAGCGTCTGCGCAACAGCGGAGTTCAGGTTGTCGAGTTTAATCCGGTAAATCCGCTGAATGCCCAGGGCAATTGGGAACTGACACAACGGGACCACCGCAAGATTTTGATTGTCGACGGCACCGTCGCCATTATCGGGGGTATCAATATCAGCAAGGTGTATTCCAGCAACCCTCTCAAACGAAAACGGAACGTAAAGGCGCCCATACACTGGCGTGACACGGATATTCAAATAAATGGCCCGGCCGTGGCTGAATTCCAGAAACTCTTTCTTGACACCTGGATGCAGCAGAAAGGGCCGAAACTTTCCGGCCGCACCTATTTTCCCGACCACAAAGAAGAAGGAAATGCCCTGGTGCGGGTAATCGGCAGCACTCCGGGGGAATTCAATCGAATCCCGTTTATTGTGTATGTGTCGGCCATCTCTTTTGCGGAGCATTCGATTCACATGACGAACTCCTATTTCATGCCTGACGGTCAGACGGTAAAAGCCCTTGGCGATGCCGCCGGACGAGGAGTTGACGTAAAAATCATTCTCCCCGGCACCACCGATTCCATCTTGGCATTACACGCCCAGCGATACTACTACTCCGGACTTTTGAAATCGGGTGTGAAGGTATACGAGCACAGCACGTCCCTCTTGCACGCCAAAACCGCGGTGATTGACAAGGTCTGGTCAACAGTCGGTTCCACCAACATGGACTACCTGAGTTTGTTACATAATGATGAAGTGAATGCGATTGTTCTGAGTCGCGAGTTTGCCGTTGAAATGGAAAACATGTTTATCAAGGATCTTTCAAACTCCCGACAGATACACGGGGATGAATGGAAAAAAAGACCCTGCCTGCAGAAGGCCAGAGAGTGGTTTGTTAATTTATTCGTCCGCTGGTTATGACGTTTATACGATAAGGGGAGAGTTGCGTGAACCGGATGGGCCTGTCCACATACCTTCAGAAAATGGTTCTGTTCATAATAGCAGCTGTGATTCTTGTTACGGTAGGTTCCGCTTCAGCAGCAGTAAAACCCCGGCAGGGCGCGGATATGCTGCTGGACAGCTATCGCAGGTATTCGGCCAGACTGGCAACAAACAGCTACGGTCTTCCCCTGGTTGTGGAGTCCTCTGAACAGGAGGACAGGGTACAGGTGGATGTCTACGGGATCTTCGATCACTCCTTCATCGGCATTGCCAATGCTCTCAAGGTTCCGGCCAACTGGTGCGATATCGTCTTCCTGCCCCCCAATATCAAGACCTGTACGTACCGGAAACTGAATGACACATGGCAGCTGGCCTTTTACCTGGGCCGCAAAGAGTATCAACCCCCGGAAGACGCGCGCAAAATCATCTGCCGTTACCGGAGTGTTGAACAACAGCAAGGCTATCTGGATATCATGCTCAATGCGGATGACGGCCCTTTCGGCACAAAGAACCACAGGATGAGGACCGAGGCCCTGCCCCTTGATGGGGGAAAGACGTTTATCCACGTCAGCTATACCTATAGCGACAGTGTTGCGCTCCGCCTGGCGTCAAAGATCTATTTTGCAACGCTCGGCCGGAGCAAGGTGGGGTTTACCGTGACCGGAACGGACAGAAACGGCAAACAGATCCATATCGGTGGTCCGCGCGGTGCGGTCGAACGCAATGCCGTACGGTATTTTTTCGCGATCCAGTCCTTTATGAATACCTCACGTTATCCCGAGGAGAGCCGTTTCAACTTGAGAATCAGCCAGTGGTACGATCTGACGAACCACTACCGGAAACAGCTCTTCGATCTGGAGAAAAAGGACTACATCACATTAAAGACACGCGAGCGCAGGAATCAGGTGACACTCCAGAATCAGATCGAAACGGGCCGTTAGCTACGTAATGGAATCAATGCAGCTTAGAGTCTGACATTTTCATTGCACGGGGAGAGCAGATGGCGCAGGGGGAGGCTCAACGGGTACTGGTTACGGGTGGAACCGGCTTTGTGGGAAGCCACCTTGTGGAGCGGCTGCTCAGGAACGGCTACTCAGTAACCTGCCTGGTGAGGGATCTCCGGCAGGTGCGCTGGCTTGAGGGGATGGAGGTGCAACTCACACAGGGTGACTGCACACAACCCGAATCGCTAGCCGCAGCCGTACAGGATGTCTCCTTCGTTTTCCATTGCGCCGGATGCACCAAAGCACTCCATGCCCGCGACTATTACAGCGTGAATCACCTTGGCACGAAGAATATTTTGGAAGCATGTGCACGATATAATCCCGGTATCAAGAAATTCATACTGGTGTCCAGCCAGGCGGCAGCAGGTCCGAGCCTTGATGGGCACATGATCAATGAGGATTACACGGCACATCCCGTGTCTGATTACGGCAGGAGCAAGCTGCTTGCCGAAGATGAAGCGCGCCGTTTCAAAGACCGCTTTCCCGTCGTGATACTCCGTCCTTCCAGCGTGTACGGACCGAGAGACACGGACATATACCAACTGTTCCGCTGGGCCGGTCGCGGCCTGACATTCGAAATGACCGGCGGTGAACGCTATTTCAACCTGTGCTACGTCGAAGACCTGACAGCGGCGCTGCTCCTGTCAGCCGAGCTCACGACCGAGAGCGGCAGCGTCTATTTCGTTGCCGAGAACAGGGTCTACTCATGGACTGAATTCAGGGCCTTGCTGCTCGTCACAGGTGGTGCAACGGCTCGCACGATCAAACTTCCTTACGGGGTCGCCTACCTGATGGCCCTCGTTTCCGAAGCAAGCAGCCTGTTCACCAACAGGTCTGTACTGATGAACAGGCAGAAGGTGCGGGAAGCCGCTCAGCGATATTGGCTATGCACCGTTGGAAAGATTGAGAATGACCTCCGCTTCCGGGCGGAGCATCCCCTACCAAAAGGGCTGGAACTCACATGGCACTGGTACAGAAAAAACAACTGGCTGTAGAGGCAGCGCCGCCAACGCTAAGGGTTATTGAGGCAAGAATGCCGGATGTATTCGAAAAATGCAGACAGTACACGACCGCAAAGGAGGTTATGGCCGCCGGTCTGTATCCCTATTTCCACGTTGTGGAATCGGAGCAGAGTCCCGAAGTGATCGTCGAGGGCAGAAAAATGATCATGCTCGGCTCAAACAATTATCTGGGTCTCACCAACCATCCCAAGGTAAAGGAAGCGGCCATCGAGGCCGTGAAGAAGTACGGCAGCGGCTGCGCGGGTACACGCTTCCTCAACGGAACCCTCGACATCCATGTACAACTCGAGGAAAAGCTGGCCTCGTTCTTTCGCAAGGATGCGGCACTCACGTTTTCCACGGGCTACCAAACCAACCTGGGGATCATCACATCCCTTGCCGGCAAACATGACCTAGTCGTGATCGACAAGCTCGACCATGCCAGCATCATCGACGCCTGCAAGCTCTCCTATGCCGAGGTCAAAAAGTTCAGACACAGCGATATGGCCAGTCTTGAATACATCCTCAAGGAGGGTGGAAACCGCGGCAAACTGGTGGTCGTGGACGGAGTCTACAGCATGGAGGGGGATATTGCACCGCTCCCCGACATCATCAAGCTCTGCAAAAAGTATGGGGCACGGCTGATGGTGGACGATGCCCACGGCATCGGGGTGTTAGGCAAGACCGGGCGCGGCACGGTGGAACACTTCGGGCTGGAAAAGGAAGTCGACATCATCATGGGCACCTACAGCAAGTCACTGGCGTCCATCGGCGGCTTTGTCGCGGCAAGCGAAGAGGTGATCCACTACATCAAGCACACCTCGCGACCCCTGATCTTCTCCGCCAGCCCACCGCCGGCATCGGTGGCGGCGGTCATTGCGGCCCTTGATATCATCGACCAGGAACCGGAACGCAGGGAGCGGCTCTGGCACAATACGAACAAGATGATGAAAGCCCTGAAACAGATGGGCTATGACACGGGCATTGCAGAAACACCCATCATCCCGCTCGTCATGGGCGAGATGGAGCTGGCCTTCATGATGTGGAAAGCCCTGAACGACGGCGGTGTGTTTGCGAACCCCGTTGTCCCGCCGGCCACGACACCCGGAAGATGCCTGATTCGCACGAGCTACATGGCAACCCATACCGACGAAATGCTTGATCGGGTGCTCAGGGTAATCGAGAAGGCCGGGAAAAATCTCGGCGTAATCTGACCGCAGGGGCGGGTTTGAAACCCGCCCCACGTCTCAATCATCGACCGGATGACCATGACCGGAGCAGACGCCGCAGTTCCGGCGCCAGCGCAATCGTCACACCCGTCAAAGCTATCCCCGCGATCACGTCGATGACATAGTGATACCTGAGATAGACCGTCGAGATGATCAGTCCGGTCACCACCGGAAGCAACAACGCAAAGAGTATCCTTTCCCGTTCTTTCCAGGCGTAGAAGAGGCACATCAGCGAAACAGCCGTATGACCGCTGGGAAAGGCATCGGTCTTGTTCTTTTCGAGACCGTTCAGTCCATCCTGAATCGTCTTGATGAGCGGGGAGACCTGCAGGTCCCCGGCCTGCAGGTGGCTGAGCGTAAAGCGGGGACCGATTGCCGGGACGAGCAGGTAGCCGACATAGGAGAGATAGAAGCAGAGCAGGATGCCGAACAGAACCTGATCGAATTCCCCGAACCTGCCCCTGGCAATCAGCACGACACCGAGGGAGAGCGGGATGAAATAATAACTGATATAGGCAAACTGGAGCAGCGCCGTAAGAGCCGGACTGATCAGCCGTTCCATCCAGACCGTGGGGTGAACGCCGAAGAGTGCATAATCGATGTCGATCAGGCGGGTATCGAATGTTGTTGAGTGCATGCCGGAGTTGATCGTTCCCAGACTGTTGAAAACCATCAGTACGGTTATCACCGTTGCAAACAGAGACAGGTAGAAACCCGGCTTTGTCGAACCCACCTTTGAGCGATACACGGCAATTGCCAGCACTGCAACCGCCAGCACTGCGTAGGTTGCGAGAAGACCGATCAACGCTGAATTCACCGGTACCGAAAAAACCGCAAGACAGGAGAGCAGGACAAGAAAAGAAAGCGTCAGCAATTCGGGGGGATTCAAGTCAGGGCGCATGGTGAGTGATTTGTACACTCCATTTGGCGAATTTGCAAACGTACAGTACGTCTGGTTAACAGACTGAAGATTGAAGCTGGTTAAATGGCTCGAAGACAAACTCTTGAAGGGAACGATCATGGCCGGAATAGAAATCATTGCTGTAGAAAAGGGATCGGAATTAAGGGAGTTCATCAACCTGCCCTGGAGAATCTATGCCGAATACCCCAACTGGGTTCCTCCCCTCAAGAAAGAGGTTCGGCGGTTGCTGGACCCGCTCAAACACCCCTTCTGGGAATTTTCCGAGCGCATCCTTTTTCTGGCCCGGCGCGGTTCGGAGACGGTGGGAAGGATCGCGGGGATCATAGATCGCCATAATAACGAGTTCCACAACGAAAAGATGGGCACCTGGGGATTCTTCGAATGCGCTGACGATCAGGAAGCCGCGGCAGCCCTCTTCTCCTCAGTGGAGAGCTGGGTTCGCCAAAAAGGCATGACCTTCATGAGAGGCCCGCTCAGCCCGTCCACCAATTACGAGGTCGGCTTGCTGATCGAGGGATTCAACTATCCGCCTGCCCTGATGATGGCCTACACCCCACCCTACTACCCCGGGCTGGTCGAGTCATGCGGATACGGCAAAGAAAAGGACCTGCTGGCTTTTCTGATAGACGGCGAATACCGGCTGCCCGAGTGGATGGATCGTCTTGCTGAAAAAATCGCCAAAAAAAAGGGGGTTCACATCAGGCTCTATCGTCCAAAGGAAGAGGATGCCGAGTTTGCCCTGATCAGGGAGATCTACAATGATGCCTGGGCCGATAACTGGGGTTTCGTTCCCTTGAGCGATAACGAGATGAAGGAGATCCAAAAAAACGTCATGGATTTCACGGATCCGGATCTGGCATTTTTCATCTATTACGAAGATAAACCCGCAGCGGTCTGCGTGATCTTTCCCGACATGAACCCGTTACTCAAGCGTTTCAACGGGCGGTTCGGTCTCACGGGTATTCTCAAATATCTGATGTATCGGCATGAAGTCAAGGGACTGAGGTGCTTGATGTTCGGGGTCAAGCAGGAGTACCGCCAGCTGGGAATCCCCATGCTTGCCTTTCAGCACATCTATGAAATCGCGAGAAAACAAAAGCAATATCAGAATCTGGAGATGGGCTGGACCCTGGAAGACAACGAGTCGGTCAATGCCCTGATCGAGGAAGCGGGAGCAAAGAAATACAAGAAGTATCGAATATTCAGAAAACCCTTATGACTGGAAAAGCGACCGAAAGGGTATATCGAGTTTTTCTCTGCGTGATGAAGATAGTACTGACTGCGGTTGCCGCAGGATGTGCCCACAGACTCTACGCTCCGTTGCAACAAGATGGCTGGAGTGCCCAGCCCATCGGGGTCGAGAGACGTTTTACCAGCGATGCAGATCTGGATCCCGCCACTAAAACACCTGTGGGGGACGAAGGATACTACTTATATATCCTGAACGAACATGCCAATTGGGACTACAGTTCTGCAGCGTCGCTCGTTTTCACAATCTGGATGCGTCCGTGGGCGCACAGTTGGCTCATCCTGGAAAGTCCCCGGGACCGCCTGGAATTCGGCCATACCGGCGATCTTGGAATAACAACACCGCGGTACCATGAGGGGGTGTTTCAGAAAATCAAGGAGAGGGACGCCAATCCTATCGCCTATCTGTGGCAGACAATGGCCGATGGCCAATTCCAGACCGGCAAGCCCAACCGCCCCCCCACGTTCGTCTGGCGGATGCCGATTACCCGCCGTCACCATCAATTGATTCATGACTACGTGATGCAGCGGAAGTACGACCAGTTCGGCTTGAGAAGCAATAACTGCACAAACCTGGTGGTAAAAACTGCGGCACTGGCGGGTATCAACCTGATCCACCGCATCCGCCTGACCCTGCCGCAGGAAACAAAGGTGTTGGGTCGGATGCGGCGTATCTGGACGGATCCCCAATACCGCATCCTGGAATACGGCACGCCTGAGGTTCTGGATGCGGATTTGCGCCAGCTGGCCAGATTGGGAATCGGCAGTGATGTCACGGAATGGTATCTGGCTTTGAAGTAGAAATTCCCCCCCTTTGTCAATGGGGGACTTATATAGAGTATTCATAAAGGAACATATATGGCATTGCAGCACAGGTCTGACAGAACAATAAAACATCCTGCTTCCATCATCGGTTTTGTCTGGCGTCCCGAGGAGGTCACTCCGGCGGTGATTAGCATGGCCCGGCAGACAGGGAGCAGAGCCGTGTTTGATTTTTCCCTGATGGGGGTGGATGGATTACGTGCTTTCCTGCACAAGGCTGACCCTGCCGGCCAGGTCAGGGACATCAAAATTTCAGTCCCGGCCTTCCTTGATCCAACGTTGGATCAGGTTTTGAAGGAAACCGGTGTACAGAGCATCTGGGTAGAGTGCCACAATCATGCTCTTCATGGTGATCCACCCACCTTCCTCGTGAGATTGAGGGAGGTATCGAAAAACCTGCGCTGCTTTCCCATTATCGGCGACAAGGATCTCCTGGGGGCACTTATCAAGGATTGCCCGGATGTCGGGCAGATCGTCCTGAAAGGATGCGAGGCCGCCGGATTCGTCAGCGCTGAAACGACCATGGCTCTTCATGCCATGGCCAAGAAGGTACTGTCAACGACCTCCAATGCTCCTGACATTCTCATCTGGGGAGGCATCTCCACCCCCGAGGCGGCAGCAGCCTTCCTGTCAACCGGCACGGCCGGGATCGTTTTTGAGAGCACCCATTGGCTGACTGATCTGGTTGCAATCGATGATCTGCAACGTCAGCGGATCTCCCGGCTGCGCCAGGATTCCACTGAACTGGTCGGCCTGAACATGCAGGCTCCCTGTCGTCTTTTCAACAAGGGCAATTCCCTGGCGTTCAGAAAGATAAAGACCATAGAGGACTCCCTTTGCGGAGAAGATTTCAGCGAGCCAAACCGCAGTTCCTTCGCAAGCCGGGTGCAGGACAGCTCCATCCACCCTCTGGAGAGCCATTTCAATCAGGACGAGCTGATTCCCCTGGGTGTGGAAGCCGCCTTTGCCGCGTCATTCGTTGAGCGTTTCGGAGACGGAACCGAACAGGCCGTGAAAGCCTTTATGGAGGAAATTCGCAACCTGTGCCATCTGGCCGAGGCAACTAAGAACTGTTTTCTGGACAGCCCCGTAGCCAGGGAGATGGGAACCCGCTATCCCTTTATCCAGGGCGCCATGACCTGGATCAGCGATGTGCCCGAGTTTGCCGCACGCATTTCCGATGCCGGCGGATTGCCCACCATCGCCCTTGGCATGATGGACGCCGCGACCCTTGAGCAAAAGCTGGGGCGCCTGGCGGATGTCATGGGAGGGCGGCCCTATGCGCTGAATTTCATCTCTCTGGCGGAAAACCCTTTCAGGGAGCTGCACCTGGCCTGGATCAAGAAGCAGCAGCCCCGTTTTGTCGTGATTGCGGGCGGCGATCTCTCCCCCGTACGAGAATTACGGGAAAGCGGCCTGGAGGTCATCTATATCGTGCCCGATGAGGCGCTGTTGAAGCTCGCCCTGGAAGCGGGCGTGACCCACGTGATCTGCGAGGGGTATGAAGCCGGCGGCCATGTCGGACAGCAGAGCACACTCACCCTTGCCCAAATGGTGCTGGAGCTGAAACGGCGCACGCCAGACCTGTTTCGCAGCTGTCGCCTGATCCTTGCAGGGGGAATTTTCAATCGTGAAACCGCGTTCATGGCCGCCATGCTCGGCGCTGACGCCGTCCAGATGGGCACCGCCTATCTGACCTGCCGGGAGATCGTTGAAACGGGCGCGCTTACGGACCTCTATCAGCGCATGATTCTGAAGTCGTTGCCGGGTGAAACGGTCGTTTCCGGACAGGCTACCGGGCTGCGGGTGCGATCACTGAGAACGCCACGTGTGGAAGCAATGCTCTCCCTGGAGCGGGAATTTTCCGCCGGTCACCAGGATGAGGCTGCGTTCCGGACCAAAATGGAGGAGATGGCAGCCGGGAGCCTCTTTACAGCAGCCAGGGGCAAGGAAAAACGCTGCGAGGCATCTCTGGATGAAAAGAGCTGCCTGGAACGCGGTCAATTCATGAGTGGAGCCTGCGCCGGCCTGATCAGTCAGTCCCAAACCCTGGACTCCTTTCACCGCGAACTGGCCGAAGGCGCTCTCCTGCTGCACCTGCCCGCAGTGGGGGAGAGCAGGGATAGGGTGGAACCCGTACCCGCTTTACCGCACCACAGCCCCCCCCCCTCCCCAAGCTTTGGTTATGGACTCCTGCAGTCAGCTCCCCGCCCAGACGCCCATGAAAGGATTGCCATCACCGGGATGAGCATTCTCAACTCCCTGGGAAACAGTCCGGAAGAGATCTGGACCGCAAGCCTGGCCATGAAGAGCGGAATCACCCTGATTCCGCCTTCCCGCTGGGATCACAGCTTATTTTATGACCCCCGGCCGCTCGTTTCGGACAAGACCTTCTGCACGGTGGGCGCCTTCATGGACTTCCCCATCTCACGCACCGAGCTAGGGATTCCCCCCCAGGATTTCCGCTCCATGACCTCCGCCACAAAGATGACCATGTGGCTGGCGGACAAGGCTATCCGGGCATCCGGCATCCTGGACTCGCATATCCCGCCTGAGCGGATCGGAGTCCTCATCTCCCAGAACTCGGGAGAGGCGGCGGGAACCCTCACCAATATCATCATCAGGGCCTACACCCACGATATCCTGGCCGCAGTTAAAAGAGCCGTTGAACTTACGCCGGATCAGGAGCGGGCAGTCGAACGGGAGGTGAAGGCCGGACGAATGGCGCCTGATGACACCACGCTCCTGGGCAGGATCAACTGCGCGGCAGCCGGCTTCATCTGTAATCGCTATGGATTCATGGGACCCAGCTATGCGGTCTCCGCGGCCTGTGCCACCTCATTGGTGGCGCTGCACAGCGCCATCCAGATGATCAGGAATGGCATCATCGACGCTGCCATCGTTGGCGGAGGCGAAGAGGATCTCACCCACATGCATTTTCTGGAATTCGCCGCCGTGGGCGCACTCTACGGGCTGTCCGGACGGGAGCGACCCGCCCGCGAGTCCTCGCGCCCCTTTGATGCTCAAAGGGACGGCATGGTCCTGGGCGAAGGCGGTGGAATGATCGTCATCGAACGGGAAAGTCTGGCCCGCGCACGGGGGGCGCGCATCCACTCCGTCATCACCGGCATGGGCGCCAGCAATAACAACCTGGGCATGGTGGAGTCCAACAGCATCACCCAGGAGATCGCCATCCGCGCCTCATTCCAGGGGACGCCCTATGGCCCGGAAGCGGTTGATCTGGTGGAATGCCATGCCACGAGCACCCGGCAAGGGGACGTGGAGGAGGTTCGCGCCCTGAAAAGCTTCTTCAGACCTGCCAAACGCACCGTACTGACCTCATTCAAATCCCAGATCGGACACACGCTGGGCGCCTCGGGTATCAATAACCTGATTCGGGGAACCATGGCCATGCAGACCGGAATTTTCCCCCCGACCCTCAACTATCAGCACCCCGACCCGGAAATGGACTTACGGGGTTCGGGACTGCTGATCGCACCGGAGCCGTTCGACTGGCAGACCAGAGACGGCCAACCCCGCAGGCTCCAGGTCAACGCCTTCGGCTTCGGAGGCTCCAACTACGTTGTCCAGATGGAACAGGCCCTGTATGACAGGGCAACGCCCATGGTCAGCCAGTACAGAGCGCCTGACATTGCCGAAGAGAAGGGCAGCACTTCCCCCGGAATCCAGGGCATCTCATTCTTCCGGACAGAGCTCGACGGCCATAGCTGCCGGATGGCGGTTATTGCCCAATCCGATCAGCAGGCACTCACCATCATCGAGAAGTCTGCTGTCCTTGCCGAAGCCGGAATCCTTTCACCCAAGGCATTGCGGGCCCTGGCGCAGCAGGGGATTTTCATGGGCCGCGAGGACCAGCCGCTGCTACCGCTCGCCTTTGTATTTCCCGGTCAGGGGGCACAGTACGCCGGAATGGGACGGGAGCTCTACGACTCCTTTCCGGTCATCAGGGAATGGATGGATCGGGCCGCTGCCGTAGCGGAGTTCGACATCCTTCAGCTCATGTTCCACGATCAAGAGGAAAACCTGCAGAAGACCCGCTGGCAGCAACCGGCCATGTTCGCCATGGAGCACGCCATGGCCCGCAACCTCAGCGCTCTTGGGATCCACCCGGTGGCCATGGCCGGTCACAGCCTGGGCGAGTTGACCGCCCTCTGTCTGGCCGGCGTTTTTTCCGCGGAAGACGGATTTCGCATCGTCAACAAGCGGGCCGTCTGCATGGACAGGGCCGCCGGCATGAACGTGGAGCCGGGTATCATGGCTGCCGTGGACGCCCCCCTGGATCTGCTGAAAGAGATGCTCCGCGGCGAAGAGCATGTCCACATCGGCAATATCAACTCACCGCTTCAGGTTGTGCTGAGTGGCAACAGCGAGCCGATCAGAAAGCTCTGCCTGCGATTGAAGGAAATGGGCTACCGGGCCACCCCCCTGCGGGTCAGCATGGCCTTCCACTCTCCCATCATGAAGGTTATCCATGATGAGCTGGAACAGTTCGTTGCCTCCATCCCGTTTCATGCCCCGCAGATCCCGGTCATCTCCAACACGACCAGGGCGCCCTATCCTGCGGATCCCGACGGGATCAGGCGCATCCTGATGGCCCACCTGGAATCCACCGTCCATTGGATGGACAATGTCCACACCCTGTGGAATGACTTCGGAGCCCGGCTCTTCGTGGAACTGGGTCCCTGTGAAGCCTTGAGCAACCTGATCGCTGACACACTTCCCGAACCGGCCTGCATTCAGACCTGCCTGCCCAACGCGGAAAGACTGACCTACAGGACCGCCCTTGCCCAGCTCTTCGTCCAAGGCCATCTGAGGGTTGCGGGAGAGCCGGGGTGGGTTTCACTCCCCGCAACAGGAAAGGCTCCCCTGTCCCCCCGCACGACTCAGATTGCGCCACCCGCCCCTGTCCTCACCGGGACGCCCGGGTATCAGGACCATATGGAAGCTCTGATTCAGATCATCATGGATGCCACAGGGTTCAACAGGGATGAAATCGAACCGGACATGGATCTCCGCAAGGATCTCTCCATCCGCTCCAGCCGTCTTCCGATCATCATGGATGCGGCGGAACGTCAGTTCGAAATCATTATCGAACTGGAGGATTTCATCCAGGTCCGCACGGTGCGGGACATCGCCGTAAAGATTGCAGAGATAGTCGCCCGCAGGGGAGCTACAAACCCGCAAACTGCCATCAAGATGGCTACTTCGGACCCGGCAATTCCCGATGCACCGTCCCCGCCTGCCCCTGCCGGGACACCGGAGAGCAGGGACCTGTTGGAGCAGCTCATTCGAATCATCATGGATGCAACCGGCTTCGAAAGGGAGGAGATCGAACCTGACATGGATCTCAGGAAGGATCTTTCCATCCGCTCCAGCCGCATGCCGATCATCATGGATGCCGCGGAACGCCAGTTCGGGATCACCATCGAACTGGAGGACTTCATGGATACCCGCACCGTCAGAGACATTGCCCTGAGGCTCTCCGTCATCATCGCCCGCCAGGGAGGCGCAGGCCTGCAGCCGGACAGCATGCCTGTCACCCCCCACCTGCTGCGGGGTGAAGTACCGAATTCTCCGAAGGATGAAGCCAGCCTGAAGCGGCTTGTATTCACGTGCAGCGAAATTGAGTTGGCAGCTTCCCTGCCCCTGGAAATGGAACCGGGCGAGTCCGTGCTGCTGTACTCGGCAGGCAGGAATGACGCCCTTGCCGGAAACGTTGGGGAGATTCTCCGGAAAGCGTACGGGGTTGACACAGTGCCCCTGCCCTACCTGACGCCAAACGACGCTCCGGAAGAAGAGGGCCACGACATCCTGACTGACGAAGGCTCCGCACTGGCTTTTGAAAGCATCTTGGGCCTGCCGTCCTTGGCCGGAATGGTCATCACCCTGCCCCACAGCAATTGGGACAGTTCAGGAGACATGGCGGGTGCTGCCCGGCTTCTCAAGGGACTGTTTCTGCCCCTGAAGGCATTCCTCCTGTCACCGAAAAAGAAATTCGTGCTGTTGATCCATGGCCGGGAGAAGAGCGACTCCTTTGAGCCGTTGTTGGCGGAGGGGTTGCTCGGGCTGTTTCTGAGCGCAGCGCAGGAATATCCTTCGGTACAGTTTCGCACATTGGAAATCGGGAGCGATACCAACCTTCGGGTTGCCCTGCCAAGGGCATTGGACAGGGGATCCAGCGTGGTGGAGACCATCGATCGCGATGGCAGGCTCTTCACCTCACAGGGGCAGGTAGCACCATCGCTGTTCCAGGATTCGCCAGGACTGAAGCTGAAACCGGGAGACGTTGTCGTCATGTCCGGGGGGGCAACCGGGATCAGCGCCCACCTGGCAGCCAGTCTCGTCCCTTTCAAACCCCGACTGGTCTTCCTGGGGAGAACGTCCCTGGATTCGGGTAGCGACAGGGCGCAGGAGATACACCGAACCCTGGCGGACCTGCACTGCTCGGGAATCGAGGCCTGCTATCATAGCTGCGATGTGAGCGACCCCGTGGCGGTCCGTGGGATCATGGCTGGCGTTATTAGCCGGTATGGCAGGATTGACGGCATCATCCACGGCGCAGGTGTCATCAGGGACGGTTTCATACACCAGATGAGCCCGCATGATTTTTCCACGGTCCTGGATGTCAAATACCTGGGAGCCTGGAATCTGTTCTCATCCGCGCAGGGGGCCGGTTTGAAGTTTTTTATGGGGCTCTCTTCGGGGGCCGCGATCCAGGGGAATCCGGGACAGGCCAACTATGCCGCGGCCAACCGCATGATGTCCGCGCTCCTCAGAGTCCTCCAGCGCGAAAACAGCTCCATCCGCTGCAAGGCTTTGATGCTGCCACCCATCCAGGGAGCAGGTATGGCCGATGATCCGGAGATCAGGGAATTTTTGAAGCGTAAGGGAGTGGGTTACATCCATACCAATGAGCTGGCTGCTCTCTTCTGCCGGGAGCTTTTTGAAGCCCCCTCAGAAGATGTGTGGGTGATGCTGATGAGGGGTCTGCCATCCGTGAAGACGGCACTGCTGGATGACACAGCCCCTCCGGCACCCGCCGGAGAACTGACCGGGGGCGCACTGTCCATGGGCGCCGCGGATTTTCCCCTGGTGGAGCAGATCGTTTGCCTGGACCTCCACCGGGAAGAACTGGAGGCCTCCAGAACCTTCTCCCGGGAAAAGGATCTCTGGATCGAGGATCACAAGCCTTTCACCTTTCTCAAACATCCGCTGGTCTCAACCGTCATGATTCTGGAGACGTTCATGGAAGCCGCCCGGATACTCTATCCCCACCTTCAGGTGCGGGGAGTCCGCCAGGTGCGGTTGTTGGATATGATCCTCTGTCCACCTGGAGTTTCGCGCCCCTCCCGTATCTCCTGCCGCCGGCTCGACAACGACCATCAAGAGGTCGTGTGCGAGGTTTCCCTGGCAACCCAGGACATCTCACCCAGTGGGAGATTGACCGACCGCTTCACCCCGCACTGCACCGGCCAGGTGATCCTCGATGGCGGAGCTGAGAATTGTGTCGCGGAGTTCCCGGATTTCCCCATCCGGACTGACGAACTGCGAACGAGGCCCATGGCTCATGAAAAAGTGCTTGAATGGTACGAGGAACACAGCGGCCTCGCAGGGAGGTATCGCGTGATCGAATCCCTGGACGGCGCCGGTCCGGGAGCGGTGCGGGGCAGAATGACCTACCGGGAGAGCATAGATTTCTCACATCTGCGGAACGCCCGCTACCAGTATTCGCCCTACCTTTTCGAGGCGCTGATGCAGCTGGTTGCCTTCCAGATCGCCGCAACCGACCCAGCGGAGCGACGGTCAATTATTCCCCTGGAGATCGGAGAACTGAGGATTGTTCGCCAGTGCCGGGACGGGGAACAGATAACTGTGGAAGCCCGCCTGCGGGCGCAGGATGACCAAGGACTCACCTGGGACGCCCGGGGGATTGACGACCAGGGATGTACTGTCATGCAGGTCCGGAATATGCGTATGCACTGGGTAGTGGACTGATGAGAGTTGAAACGACAATGGATAGGGGCCAAGCAACCGCCCACAGGCTGAATCCTGTTCAGGGAGGAGGGCACGTTTTCTATGCCTCCTTACCCGCCCCACCCGAGGGTTCCGGGGCAAACGGAGAAGAGACCAGGAGCCGCCTCGTCTCCATCCTGTGGGACTACCGTGCCACAACTAAAAATCCACCGGGGAAACAGGGGCGATCATCCAGCAGGGCTGCTTTCCCGATTCGGCTGGTGCGTGGCCCCCTTGGCAAGCCTTTTCTTCTGTCGGGAGATCATCGCGGGCCGGCCATCTCCTTCAGCCAGGGGGGAGGAAAGCTCTGGGTTGCTCTCTGTGGAAATGATTCCGAAATCGGCATTGATGCGGCTGGCAGCGATGAATTCCGCGGAGGATACCCCGTTCAGCGGGTCTTCCATCCGGAGGAGCTTGAACATGCCCTGGGTTTGACGAGCGGAAACCGGGAAGAGGCTTCAGCCTTGCTCTGGTCCATCAAGGAAGCGCTTGTCAAGGCGCTGGGATGTGCATTCCACCTGGTGGACCCGCTGCAGATCAGCATCCGGCAATCGTCAGGGAGTTTGGTTACAGGGGAAGGCTGGTGCGCTTTTCCGGTGAGTTTAACCGGGAAAGCCCTGCAACGCTTTCCCCTGGCTACCGGCCGCTCTCTATGGGTGCATTCGCTTCCACAGCGGGGGATGTGGCTTTCCATTGCCCTTGTGGATCGGAGCCTGACAAGCCATGCCTAAACTTACCTGCAGGTGCATGCCGCGCCTGGACGGAGCATCGCCAACAGAACTCGCTCGGATTTTCCCGGAGCCGTCCGTTACGCCCGCCCTGCTTTTCCTGTTGCAGGAATCGGGTATTACCGGTTTCAAGCTGTCCAGTATTGTGGTGTTTCAAGATGCAGTTCCGATTCTCCTGTTGCCCTTGTTTGAAACCCGTTTTGACCTGTCCGCTTTTGTGGAGGGGAGGCTTAAAACAGTTCTCAAAGTGGCCGGCCGCCTGCTCCCCTCGCTTTTCCATCCTCGTGTATTGAGTGTGGGGTCGCTGCTGGGGGGATGGAGTGAAATCGGGATCGATCCACACATCGATGCGGAGACTCACAATGTGGCATTCAAAATGGCCTTAAGCGCCCTGCATACGCTCGCAGTCGAACACAAGAGCGATATCCTGGCCTGTTACAACTTCAATCAGTACGGCAAACTTCCCGCAGCGCTCTGTCAAGAATTCAACCGGGTGCCCTATCGGTCCTGCGCCTGCCTGGCGATCGATTTCAACAGCATCGAGGAATATCTGGCGCGTCTTTCACGGGGCGCGCGAAGAGACCTGCGCCGCAAAATGCGGGTTGCCCCCCAGGTCCGGGTACGTGGCAGCCGCACTATTGCTCCCTATCTGGAGCGGATCTACAGGCTGTATCTGGAAACAGTGGCGCGCAGCCCCATGGCGCTTGGCACACTCAGCCTCCGGTTTTTTGAAACGATCTGCGAAGACGTTCCGGGCGCCGAGTACAGGCTCTATTTTGTGCAGGAAGAACTGGTTGCATTCAATCTGCTCGTCGTACAAGAGGACAGGCTGGTGGATCTGTTTTTCTGCATGGATTACGGGCTGGGCCGTGAATACAACCTGTATGTCCTGTCCTGGATTGAAAATGTCCGCACCTGCATTGAACAAAAAATCCCGCTCTATTACGCGGGTCAGGGCACGGAAAAGACTAAAACGCACCTGGGCGCCACGTTTATCCCGAGCTTTATGTTATTCAGGCACCGCAATCCGGTGTTAGACCGTCTTCTGATCTGGCCCCATGCAATGACCGGAAAGCTCCTCAGCCGACTCGGGTTTTGGCCCGCTCAATCCGCGGCCGCACCACTTCAGCCAATCCCTTCTCCCCCTGGGAGAAGGTGGCCGAAGGCCGGATGAGGGGGCAGTGGTGGCCAGAAATACACCTATTCCCCCTCACCCTGACCCTCTTCCTTTAGGCCCTTTGGGTCCTCAGGGAGAGGGGGATGTATTGAAGCCGCAGTTGAAGAATAGCGATAATCGGGACTTTCAGTACCGTCGCCCAGATGGGCGAATTGGAGAATCATGACCGAAGAAACCGGATACGCAATTGAAGTCGAAAATCTTACCAAACGCTACGGCGAGCTACTTGCTGTCGATGATATATCGTTCACCGTCAGCACGGGCGAACTGTTCGCCCTGTTGGGTCCGAACGGTGCCGGCAAGACCACGACCGTCGAGATCATCGACACAATCCGCATGCCCACGTCCGGCAAGGTTACGCTGCTTGGCAGGGATGTCACCAAAAAGAAACACGATATCGTCCGCCGCATCGGCGTCCTCCCCCAGGGATTCAACTCCTTTGACCGGATAACGGTCAGAGAGACCCTGGAGTATTACTCACGGCTATTCAGTTGCAGAAACTGTGACATTGACGGGTTAATAGAGCTGGTGAATCTCAAGGACAAGTCCAAAGAGCAGTACCGGAGCCTTTCCGGAGGGTTGAAACAGCGCCTCGGAATCGCGATTGCGCTCGTGAACGACCCGGAGGTCGTTTTCCTGGACGAGCCGACCACGGGACTCGATCCCCGGGCGCGCCGCGAGGTGTGGGAAGTCCTGCTGGGCCTGAAAAAAAAGGGCAAAACGGTCTTTCTGACCACCCACTACATGGAGGAGGCCGAGCTGCTTGCGGACAGGGTCGCAATCATTTCCAAGGGGAAGATCATCGCCATGGGCTCTCCGGCGGGCCTCATCAAAAACAACACGAAGTACCTGGTCCTCACCTTGCAGTCCGTCGATGAAAACGTAGTTGAAATCATCCGCTCCATGGGCTTCAAACCGGTGATTGACAACCACCGGGACATCAAGACCAGGGTGGAGCACACGGACGATGTGCAGAAAATTCTGAGCGCTCTCAAGGAGAGCGGGGCATTGTACCGGGGCCTGGAGGTCGGGATACCAAACCTGGAAGAGGTCTTTCTGAAGCTCACCGGCGAAGCGCTCCATGACGGCCAGGTCACAAGCAGAGGTATAAAATGAACCCGCGTGTCATCGCTGCAAATCTCTTCGTAAAACTGATCAGCGTCTGGCGCGAGAAGACCACCATGTTCTTCACGATTGCCTTCCCGATCATACTGATACTTGTGTTCGGCACGATTTTCATGAGCCAGGACAACGTGGAATTTCACCTGTGCGTGCAGGATCTGGACCAGTCCACGTCGTCGGCAGAGTCAATCAAGGCCCTGGAAGTCGAGGGGAAGTTCAAGATCACCAGAGTCGACCCGGCCGTCAACGCCGTTCAGTACGTCAGGAACAACAGGGTCAACCTGGTCCTGGTCATTCCCAAGGGCCTGGAAAAATCACTTCTGCGGCGGAAGTTTTTCAGCGATTTCAACTCATCCGCCACCATCACCTATATCTATGACCCCAGCTCTTCCTCTGTGCCGGTAAAAATTCAAATTCTGGATGCGGTGCTGGCCGGAATAAACCGGGAGATGTCCGGGATTCCACCGTTCATCAAGTCAGCCCAGAAATCCATACTCACCAGGAAATACCGCTTCATCGAGTACTTCATTCCCGGCATCATCGCCATGTCGGTGATGACCTTGAGTCTGTTCGGCACGGTGAATCTGAACACTGAACTGCGCCAGAAGGGGATCATCAGGAAACTCTCCACGACCCCCATCACCCGTACCGACTGGATACTGTCGGACATCCTCTACCAGTTCATCATCGCGATCGTATCCACCACCGCGATGCTGCTGGTGAGCTATGCCGTGTTTGATGTCAACCTGCATCTGGACGCCTGGCTGCTTGTCTTCATCCTGCTTGACGTATTCGCGTTCGTCGGTATCGGTATGATCCTGACCCGCTTCGTCAAGGAGGCGCAGAGCGCTGCCGCAGCTGCAAACGCCATCAGTTTCCCGATGATGTTCCTCTCGGGCAGCTTCTTCCCCATAGAGCTGATGCCCGGTTTCCTGCAGAAGATCGCAAAAATACTGCCGTTGTATTACGTGAACGAGGGGCTCAGGGCAGCCATGGTCTTTGAGGACAACGGCGACTCGCTGCGTAACGCCGCTATCATTGGTGTCTTTGCCGCCGTGGTCTTCATCCTGGGCATACTGGCAACAAAATGGGAAGAGGGTACGTGACTGCACTAGACCTCCACAGCGTCCTCACCTGGGCACCCTATCCCCATGTCATGACCGCCTTACTGGCAGCGACAGTGGCGCTGATCATTGATCCGGTTTTGAGGTTCCGGGATTACCGTAGCCTGCGGTGTTCGCATTCGGTCGCCGGCATGGTGAGGTTTTCAGGGACTTTTATGCTGGTATTCCTGCAAATAGTGGCCCTCTTCTATCTGGTTGCCCTCCTGCCGGGACCTCTCCGCCTGCTTGTGCTCCTGTTTTCTGCTTTCATTACCGTCATCCAACTCTCCTATTGGCTGACGCTGGCCCAGTTCATGACCGCCACCGACCTGTTTCTGGCCCTGACCGTCAGTGGCGATCACCGGGTGGCAGCCATGCTGAGCTTCTTCAAGCCGCTGGTTTTCCTGTATACGCTCCCCTACCTGCTCGTTCTCTCCGTACTGCTGGTCGTCCCACCTGGATATACCTTTCCGGGGACACTTTTCCCCATGCTCCTGGCGGTGCTCTATCTTGTCGTTTCCAATTTCCTCCTCTTTCTGCACGTGCCGGAACGCAGCTTCCATCTGAATCCCCTGACATCCTTTCTCCGAACGGCGTTCCATTGCGGGTTTGAGAAGCGTCGCGGATATCGCGGACCGCGTGACGAGCTGCCAACCGGTCAGGACTCCCAACGCCCCCGTGACAGTATCATCTATGTCATCGACGAGTCGGTTCGAGGCAGCAATCTCAGCCTGAACAGCTACCCGCGGCCCACCACTCCCTTCCTTCAAGATTTGGAAGCTCAGGGGCGGCTCAAAAACCTTGGAATTTGTGTCTCGGCCGGCTCTTTTTCACACATCAGCAATGCCTATCTGATTACCGGTCACACCGCATTCCCGGACGACGACTATCAAACCGACAAGAACCCGACCATCTTCGATTACGCCAAGAACATGGGCTACGAGACGCTCTACATTGATATCAATCGAATCTACCTTTCCACCCTCGTGAAAGCGGCCGGGGATGGCCCCGTGCGGGGCCTGGACCGCTGGATGACCGAAAAGTCGTTCAAGGAGCTCCGGATCGATCTCGATACCACAAAGGACCTGGGCGTAGCCGGCTATCTCAGCTCTTTTCTGAATGAAGGAAGCGGCTATTTCATACTCGTCAACAAGAAGGGACTCCATTTTAACTATCGCGACCGATATCCGGACAATTCGGATGCTTCGATCTGGAAGCCGGTTATGAAAGCATCGCACGCCATCGACCCCAGCGCGACCGGACGCGAGAAACTGGTTAACACCTATGACAACGGGATCCGCTTTCAGGTGGATGAATTCTTTCGGCTGCTCGTTTCCGAAACGACGAATCAAAACTATGCCCTGCTGTACACGTCGGACCATGGCCAGACACTGGCCGAGCATGGCCAGACGTATACCCATATGAAACCCGACCAGGAAATCGTCGATGTGCCCGCTTTTCTCCTGTCAGGCGCGGAGTATGACAAGCAGGGACTCCTGGACGGTATCGCTTCCGGCATCAGGGTTTCACACCTCAACTGTTTCGCGACCCTGCTCGACCTGATGGGCGTACCGGACTCTGTGCGGGTTCGTCCCTATGGCAAATCGATCTTGGCTTTGACGGCAGAGGACAATAAAGAACGTTACTATATGAGCGGCTCTCTTCATGGATGCGGTGATTTTGTGGTGAAGAGTATTTCCACGCCTTCGAATGAGGGCTGGGGTGTATCACGACCTGTTAACAGAGGTACTAACGATGAAAATAAAACTTATAGCACCGCGTGATCAGGGTGAAGATGTGTTATCCAGCCCGTTCAAGCTCCAGCGGGTTAATCTGCCTCTTCTGGCGGCGCTTACCCCACCCGGCCACAGCCTTACCATTGTCGATGAAGCCTTTGCTGCCGATGACATGGATCAGGATGTGGATCTGGTTGCCATCACCGTCCTGACCGAACTGGCGATCCGGGCCTATCAGATCGGTGACAGCTATCGCCGCAAGGGGGTGAAGGTGGTGATGGGAGGGATCCACCCCACGGTATTGCCCGAAGAGGCCCTGGAGCATGCGGACGCCGTGGTCAGGGGCGAAGCGGAGGGCATCTGGCCACAACTTATAGCTGATGCCGAATCGGGGCAGCTGCGGCGAATATACAAGGCCGAAAAAGCGACCGAACTGGAGGGCCTGCCGATACCACGGCGGGACCTGTTCCCCAGAGGTCAGGCACAGGCGTATATACCGGTGCCGATCGGTATCGAGACATCCCGCGGCTGTCCCTTTGATTGCGAATTCTGCTGCATCGGACAGACCTTGGGTCAACGCTATCGCGTCAGGCCGGTTCATGAGGTGATTGCAGAGATAGAGTCCATTGACTCCCCCCATCTCTTCTTCGTCGATGACGCCCTGGGGCTGGACCGGAATGCGGCAAAAAAACTCTTTACCGAGATGATTCCTCTGCGAAAGCGATGGCTGGCACAGGGCACGGTATCGTTGGCCGAGGATCCGGAACTGCTGGGATTGATGAATCGTGCGGGCTGCATGGGGCTTTTGATCGGCTTTGAATCGGTCCAGAAAGATACGCAGGACGAAGTACATAAGATCAAGGCCCTGAAGATCGATTTTTTCGAAGCCATGCGACGTTTCCATGGCGAAGGATTCGGCATACTGGGCTGTTTTGTATTTGGTTTTGATTTCGAAGACAAGCATGTGTTCGATCAGACCCGTGATTTCATTCTGAAGAGCAGCATGGATTGCGCCCAACTGAGGATTCTGACCCCCTATCCGGGAACACGTTTATATTCACGACTCACAAACGAAGGCAGGTTGTTCGTCAATGACTGGTGGCTGCGTGGCTACCCACCGGACACACTCCTTTTTCAACCCAAGGGGATGACCGTTGACGAACTCATCAGCGGCTTCGCCCGCTTGAACAGGCAAGCATATTCATACGGCGCAATCACAAAACGATTCTTCGGCATGACCCCATGGAAACGCACCCTGTTCGGTTGCCAGGTGTATGCCGGGCTCAATTTGTCTACCCGTAGCCGCTATTTTAAAAGTCTGGCGAATACACAGCCATTTGCAGGGGCTTCCCTCTCAACGTAGAAGGGGTCTGCACCCGGGAGAAGAACCAAGGCCACCACTCCCACCTCCCGTCATATGTAACGATAATGCTAAATATGACGGCTAGCCCTGACGGTTTCCCCATCCCACACCCACTTTTATCTTTAGTATTGAATAGTTATAGACAACTGAAACTGGCCTGTAAAATGCAAAGTTCCAGGACAGAAGAGGTATCCGGTAACATTGAAGGGAGAAATTTCAAATGAAAAAGACACTGTTGGTAAAAATGGCAATTATGGCCCTGACAATCTCGGCGCTGTCGGGATGTCTCTGGGTACCGGTTGATGACGGGTATAATCGCGGAGATTCCCATGGAAGAGACCGTGGGGAGCATCGTGGCGAACATCATGAACGACAGGATGATCGTGGCGATCATCGTTAATCGGACTGTGGCTTCGCGTTTATGAGCAGTTGGGAGTCCGGACAGATCGAGAGGAGTGACAGGCCATGGCTGAATGGATAACAGGCAGATGGGGGACTACATTCTTATCTTTGATCCTTGCTGGTATTCTCGTGTGTCCCGGGTGGACGAAACACGGAATTGCCTGTGCTGCTCAACAGCCCGATGCTGCTGTTCCCCGGGAAGAAGGAGGAGTGGCAGCCTCCGGCGAAGCCACGGAATATCACACTCCGCTGGCCGGAGAACCGTTTCAGACAATCTTTATGAACAGACAGATAGACATCCAGGCACAGGATCGTGGTCACGTAACTGCCCTGTCGCTGGGAGGCGCATTCTACAGCCCCAAACAGGGCGCAACCTCTGCCACCCCCATCGGCGCCCTCTTTCTGAAGCGGGTGTGGCAGGAATCCAGAACTCGAAACCAAATAAGTATCTTTGTCAACGACCTGGAGTTCGACAAAAGCTTCGGGCATCTTGAACTCATTACCCGTTTGGAAAACAACACCGTTCCCTTTGGCCAGCGGGAAGTGGTCAACAACCGCGAGATCAAGTCATCCGATACCATCTGGGGCACGGCCATCGGTTCGATAGGCCCCGGACTGCGTTACAAGGTGGCTCCCTTCCAGGTCGACAATGATTTGAGGCTCCAGTTGCTGGGTAAAGTCGGTTACTTTTATGCAGAGCGGACAAAGGACACCGGACCAAACCTGGTGCTGCCGCCCGACACCATGCTGTACGGCGTGAAACTGCGTGGCCGTTATGACGGCATGCGCCGTAATATCCTGGAACTCCCCCATACGGGCATGGCAGCCGGTTTCGACCTGGATTACATGCACCGGGACACATGGGCAAATTTTGGCGCAAACCCCGATGCGTTCTTTTCCAAGGCAGATACCCAGGACTACGTGCAATTTAACGGTTATCTGATGGGTGTTAGCGGAATCCCGGGGCTATCGGAGAAGAACCGGCTATTCATCAGCATCCACGGTGGTGTAACACCCCAGAAGAGCGCCGACCGCTACAATGCCATCTCAATCGGCGGCGGCCCTCTGCCCGGCGAGTCCGATGACCTCTGCCGTCCCGACTATCCCGGCACCATGTTCAACCAGGTACTCGTATCCAAGTATGCCCTGCTGGCCCTGGAATACCGCCGCGAACTTGCATTCTTCATCTATCTCCACCTGCGTGAGACGTTTATCTGGGCGGACCGGGCAGCGGTAACGGACACCAACAGATTTATGTTCAAAAGCACACTCGGTGCAGCAACAACCATCGGCCTTGATACCGGGTTTTTCTGGAATTCCGCGCTGTACCTGGGATATTCGTGGGACACAGGTTTTATACGCAATGGCACGTCGGGAAGCGGACTGATCCTCACCTGGAATAAGTCATTCTGAGGAAAAAGGGGAAACACAATGAATGCCCGGACGCGTGCCATTTCCGGCATTTGCCAGGAGCGGAGGAACACCATGCAACGAATTATGATACTCCCTCTGTTGATCCTGTGTTACGCGGCCGTGACTGAAGCCGAGGTCTACACCTGGACCGACGACCAGGGAGTCGTCACCTATACTGACAATGCTGCCCGAATTCCATCCCGTTACAGCGGCCAAACGAAGGAGGGAGAGAAAATAACCATCCACAGACCCAAGGCACAGAAGGAATACAGGGGTAGCGGAAAAAAGAGGCCACAGGCGGCAATTCCACGCAACCGGCTCAAGGCACTCCAACCCGGAAAACAGTATAAGACGGTACCACTGGAAAATCAGGCGGAAATCAAAGGGCATCTTGGCGGCGACCAGACAGATCCCACGCCTCCCAGCATGAAGCAGCCGAAACCGCAACCGCTGGGTGTTCAACCGGCACCTGCGACAGCCGGCATGAAACAACCGACTCCTGCGCCTCTGGGTGATCAACCGAAAGCGACACCAGCGGGAATGAAACAACCGATACCAGCATCCCTGGGTGAGCAGCCAAAGCCGACACCCTTGGGAATGGAACAGCCTGAGCCGAAATTATAACCGCTTGCAGAAAACCACCGAATCAACCCCGGCCATTGCTTCCGCGCTGAACAGGGAGATCAACCATGCGACCCACAAAATCTTCCTCGTGGTTTACAGCCTTTGCCAAAGCAACCTCCCGAGCGACAGGTCGCCCCGCTGCATTTGCACTGGCGGGCACGGTCATCGTCGTCTGGATCGTTACCGGCCCGCTCTTCCATTTCAGCGACACCTGGCAGTTGGTTATCAACACCGGAACCACGATTGTCACGTTCCTGATGGTCTTCCTGATTCAAAATACGCAGAACCGCGATTCCGAGGCGCTGCAAGTCAAGTTGGACGAGCTGATCCGCGCAATTGACGGCGCACACAATGCGCTGCTGGATCTGGAAGATTTGGAAGACGACGAACTCGATCGCATCCGTCTGAATTATTCGTCTTTGGCCAAGAAGGCCCGGGAGGAGCTGCGACAAGGCATGAGAGACACCGACAGTCCCGACATGGAGTAATTGCCGTAGAGAGCAGAGTTCAGAAATCGAACCATTATTTACCCCTATCCCCGAAAGACTTCATCCAGTTAATCTGTAGTTGCTGCCTTCTGCCTAAAACCCGATCCTTTAGCCTGAACGTTTGTGCGCTCCGCGATTCTACAGGCGTTTTTGCCCGCAGCCTTGGCTTCGTACAAGGCCAGGTCAGCGCTCTTCATCAGCGTATCCGCGTCCTCACCATGGTCGGGATAGATACTGACACCCGCGCTGATGGTTATGCTGACGGTTTTTCCCTCGATCTCATAGGGTAGCGACACCACTTCTATTGCTCGCAATGCCGCACTGGTAGCGTAGTCACTATCGCGGACATGCCAGAGAGCAAGAATGAACTCATCACCACCCACGCGCGCCACCGTATCCTCTTCGCGCACCGATGCAACCAGACGCTCGGCAACCATTTTCAGCAGGATGTCACCGGCACCGTGTCCCAAGGTATCGTTGATCTGCTTGAAGCCGTCCAGATCCAGGAAGACCACAGCCATGGCGCTCTTGTTCCTGCGCGCATGCACCAGGGACATGGACATTCTGTCGGCCAGCAGCCGCCTGTTGGCAAGACCGGTCAGCGGGTCATTCAGCGCCAGGGTTTCCAGCATCTTGCCGTAATTGCGGGCCGCCTCGTGCAGCAGGCGGACTTCCAGCATGTTATGAACCCGTACCAGCACCTCGGGCAGGCTGAAGGGCTTGCTGACGAAATCTTTCGCCCCGCCCTGCAGCGCGCGCAGCTTGTGAGCCGGCTGGGCAGTAACGGCCAGTACCGGCAGATAGCCATCGGTTTCGATTTCCTTCAGGCTTTCCATCACCTGGAACCCATCCATGCCGGGCATCTGCAGATCGAGCAGGATCAGATCATAGTGATTTTCATGGTGCAGTGTGCAGACGGCACGGGGATCCATCGTCGACGTAATGCTGGTATAGCCGGCCCCCCTCAGCATTTTCTCCAGCAGCAGCACGTTGGCTTCCTGATCGTCTACGATCAGAATACCGGCACTCAGAATTTCAGCGTTACTCACCATTACAGGGTTCCTGTACTCTTGTTGTCATCTGATCTCTTTTCTACGTATTCCAGCGCCAGGTCCAGCGCATCCAAAAACTCATTGACTTTGATCGGCTTGGTGAGATAGCTGAGAAATCCTGCATCCAGGCCTTTCGAAATATCGTACGGCATGGCATTGGCGCTGATGGCAAGCACCGGAATATGCGCGGTCAGCGGATCTTCACGCAGTATTTTCAGTGCCTGGATACCGCTCATGCCGGGCAGATTGATATCCATCAGGATCACTTCCGGTTGATGGTTACGCGCCATTTCGATGCCGAGCAGGCCATTCCCGGCACACAACAGGCGCATATCGGGGCAACGGGCAATGAGATGCTCGACCAGCTGCATGTTTGCCTGGTTGTCTTCCACATACAGCAAGCTATGCTGCACTGCACCATGTTGAACATGCGTATGAAGCTGTGCGAGCGGTTTGGCTGACCCGACATCAGGTTGTGGCTCATCCGCCAGATTCAGATCGAACCAGAACTCACTGCCCTCCCCGACACTGCTTTCAACGCCAATTTCACCTTCCATCAACTCGACGAGCCGTTTGCTCACCACCAGGCCAATGCCGGTCCCTTCCTCGACGCCGGCCTCTCTTCCGAGACGGTTGAACGCCTGAAAAAGTTGTGCGCGTTCTTCGAGTGACAAGCCTTCACCGGTATCATGAATACTGATGCGAATGCGTTTTTCCGAGATCAGCCTGCAGGTCACTTCAACCGTTCCCTGGGGGCGGTTGTACTTGATCGCGTTTGAAACCAGGTTGATCACAACCTGCTTCAGCCGGGTGCGATCAGCATTGACAAAGCAGGGGATTTCGAACAGGGGAAAACTCATCTTGATGCCGTATTTTTGCGCCTGTGGTTCGATCATGGCTTGGCATTCGAGCATGACATCCACCAGCGAAATGGGTTCAAGCGACAGTGACAGTTTACCCGACTCGATCTGCGCGAGATCGAGTATTTCGTTGATCAGTTCCAGCAGATACCATCCCGCCTTGAGAATCTGTTCGATATTGCCCTTTTGTGGAGTGGTTGGCTGCGGAGAATCGGACTCCATTAACTGGGCAAAGCCGAGGATGGCATTGAGTGGAGAACGCAACTCATGGCTCATGCTGGAAAGGAATTCCGATTTCGAGAGGTTGGCTTTTTCCGCCACGGACCTGGCGCTCTCCAGTTCAACGTTCTTTTCCTGCAGCACCTGATCCAGGCGCTTGCGCTCGGTGATATCGCGGGCAGCGGCGAATACGCCCTGCAGCTTCCTGTCCCTGTCATAGAAAGTGGTCGCGTTGAAGGAGACCACCGTTTCCTTGCCATCCCTGGCGCGTGCGGTGAGTTCGTAGTCGGTGACCTTCTTTTCCCGCAGCACCTGCCTGGTACTCTTCTCGGCCCGGTCAGGATCGGTGAAGTAGTTCTTGAACGGAGCACCAATCATTTCATCGCGCGTACAGCCGGTGAGCACCTCCATCTGTTTGTTGACATCGGTGATGATGCCGGACGGATCGGTAGTCATGATCGCATCGATATTGGACTCGAACAGGGAGCGCGTGTAGAACTGATGGTCTCGCAGTCTCTGACCGAGCTGCTTCTGTTCTGCCTCGATCTGTTTGCGGGCCGTATTGTCGGTACCGATCAGCAGATAGCCGATGATGACACCCTGATCGTCGCGCAGGGCCGTGACCGACACCACCGCCGGGAAGCGGCTGCCGTCCTTGCGGATATAGGTCAGCTCGTAGATATCTTCAATGCCGCGCGAAGCCTTGAAGACCAGCGCCTCGAAACCGGGCGTAATCGGGGTCCCCAGCTCCAGGCTCAACTCTTCGGCCCGGGCAATAACCTCCTGCGGATCGGAAATATCGGCCGGCGTGATCTTGTTCATCACCTCGGCAGCCGTATAGCCCAGCATGCGTTCCGCGCCGACGTTGAAGATCTGGATCACGCCCTTGGCATCGGTGGCAATGCTGGAAAAATTGGCGCTGTTGAAGATCGCGCTCTGCAGCGCACCCGCCTTGAGCAGCGCCTCTTCAGCTTGCTTGCGCGCAGTGTTGTCTGTGCCGATCAGCAGGTAACCTATAATGGTGTCCTGCTCGTCGCGCAGGGCCGTGACCGACACCACCGCCGGGAAGCGGCTGCCGTCCTTGCGGATATAGGTCAGCTCGTAGATATCTTCAATGCCGCGCGAAGCCTTGAAGACCAGCGCCTCGAAACCGGGCGTAATCGGGGTCCCCAGCTCCAGGCTCAACTCTTCGGCCCGGGCAATAACCTCCTGCGGATCGGAAATATCGGCCGGCGTGATCTTGTTCATCACCTCGGCAGCCGTATAGCCCAGCATGCGTTCCGCGCCGACGTTGAAGATCTGGATCACGCCCTTGGCATCGGTGGCAATGCTGGAAAAATTGGCGCTGTTGAAGATCGCGCTCTGCAGCGCACCCGCCTTGAGCAGCACCTCCTCGCTACGGCGTTCGAAGAGAATCCCCCCTGTAAGGGCCTCAGCCGGCGCTACGCTTTTTACTTTTTTGGTTCCCATCGCATTCTCTCTTTCAAAACTACTTTTTCACTATCTGATGTGTAAATTATCAACTAACATCAAGCAACACTTGTTTTTAAATTATTTATTCACACTATAAATCAACTTAACATTTTTTACTCAAATGTACCAATAGTATTTACACAACTAAACAATTGAAGATCTGTGTCATGTATGTACAGATAGTGAACACATTCAACATAAGTAGTCATCAATTATTCAAAAAAGCATCACTGGTTTTGTTGAGGACAGGCGAATAAGCAGTCACCATTCCAGTCCAGAAATCCGCCACATGTGACGGCTATGTTAAATACGACGGCCGACTGCGACGGATTTCCCGCTTCCCCCTTGCATCACTCTCCAATATATCTCGAACAAACACTGTCTTATGCCAGACAAAGCCCAAGATAACCCTTGGCATGATAGTTGTTACTCCTCACAGTACGAAGTACTCCCAAGTACCTCCTTCATGCAATTCCGGGCGGTCCTCCGCCCGGACCTTTTAGACACAAAAAAACTCCAAAAAAAAGGGGCAGTCATGAGGGTCGAAGCACAATCAAGCAGTGAAATTGTTCTTACGAGGTACAATTGAGTATTAGCAAGCCCGATATTTTCAACAGATGGAGGAAAAAATGAAAAACACACGTTACGGACTCATTGCACTAGCTCTGCTGGTCTGCTCGGCAACGCCAGTTCCAGCCCAGGTAAGCATCGGAATCGGCTTACCCAGCGTGAGCATCGGCATCAATCTTCCGCTCTACCCGGAGCTCGTCCTGGTGCCGGGCTACCCGGTCTACTATGCTCCTCGGATGGATGCCAACTATTTCTTTTATGATGGCATGTACTGGGTTTACATGAATGACAACTGGTACGCCAGTTCCTGGTACAACGGCCCCTGGGGAATTGTAGGGCCGGAGGTTGTTCCGCTGTACATTCTTAGGATTCCCGTACGCTATTACCGCCAACCGCCCCTGTACTTCCGCGGATGGCAATCCAATGCGCCGCCCCACTGGGGTCAGCACTGGGGTCGTGGATGGGAGCGGCAGCGAAACGGTTGGGATCGGTGGAATCGAGGTTCTGCTCCTGCAGCAGCCCCGCTGCCCTTTTACCAGCGGCAGTATTCAGGAGACAGGTATCCCCGGTTTGAGCAGCAGCAGACGCTGCGCAGCCAGCAATATCGTTACCATCCGCGGGACAAGGTTGTCAGCCAGCACTTCAAGCAACTGGACGAACATAAAGCGCCTGTGCCTGCTCAGCGGGGAAGACAGGAAGCGCCTGCGGTAAAAAGTCCGCAACAGCTGGATAAAGCGCGTTCAGCGCCGATCAGACAGGGCGGTCCCGCAATCCAGCAACCGCAACGCCAGGGTGGCGCACCTATCCGGAAACCAGCCCCGGTCCAACCCTCTCCTCAACAGCGAGGTTCGGTAAACAAGGACCAGAGGCAGCAACCCAAGCAGCAGCAAGAACAGAGAGTTCCGGCGCCTGCTCAGCAGAGAAGGCAGGAAGCACCCCCGGTGAGAAGTCCACAACAGCAGGCGCCCAGGCAGCCGGCTCCACGTCAGCAGAACGCTCCGGCACCACAACAGCAACAGCAACAGCAGCAACAACATCAGC
>JACAAY010000043.1 GCA_013377095.1 Desulfuromonadales bacterium | reverse complement strand
CCGATCATTATTTTTTCAACGATATCTGCCTTGGTCATGTCCTGTTGTCACCTCGTTGCTATGGTTAATTCAAGTCACGATGCCGAAGTATCACGATCCCAGCAGGTGGCATAGTATCTTCGATCGCAGAAAATTGCAGTGGGATTGGGGGGCTCGCTAGAGGTGGCCATCAGAAGTAACGGGGAACTGCGGTCGAGTTCCCCGTTGGTGTATCTACTTCTTCTTGGCCAGTGCCTTTGCCGCTGCCTTGACCGGCTTGGGGTTCAGATCCTTGAGGGCTTTGCCCGGTGTGAATTTACCGTTGGTCTTGGCGGCAATCTTGATGGCTTTGCCGGTCTGGGGGTTTCTGCCGGTGCGGGCGGCGCGGGCCACCGCGCTGAAGGTGCCGAAACCGACCAGGCTTATCTTGTCGCCGGCTTTCAGAGCGGCAATGGTTTCAGCGATAAAGGTGTTGAGAGCTTTTTCCGCTTGGGTCTTGGTCAGTTCGGCGCCTTCCGCAATCTTTGCTACGAGATCAGATTTGTTCATACACCCTCCCCGATTGAATTTTCGATCTTTTATATACTCAGCTCTGATGAAAGTCCATTCATTCATCTGACTCAGACGGTTCAACCACTCGGTTCCTTCCCCTTTATCAGACGCCCTTCCCTGCCGGTTCCCTTCATTAACTGAAAAAATTCAGGACGCCTTTATGTTCGAGATGGAAGTCCCGGTAGAGAGGGGTGACGTCATGTTCCTGGACGATGAAGCGGGACATCGAAGACTGCTTCATTTTATGGACCTGTGAGAAGTTGAGGCAAGCCCCCTATTGAGCGGTATATATGCAACAATACAAGCCTGACCTGGCGCCTATCCCGAGCGTTACGCTCGGCAAAATATTTCCCTAAAATGAGAATAGCATTAAACGATTGATATCAATTTATCCCTCTTTTTTGACAAAAAACTTGACACATCACATTGACCGGTCTAATCCATATCCATGAGAAAAATACACAGTAAAGATATGCTTATCGAGGCGGGATTAGAACTCGTCCTGAAGCAAGGATACAATGCGACTGGTGTCGAGAAGGTTTTAAAGCATGCCAAGATTCCCAAAGGTTCTTTTTACAACTTCTTTTCCAGCAAAGAGGAGTTCGGTCTGGCAATGATTGACGCATTCGCAGGCAAAATGACGGACGTTATACAGGACTCTCTGGAGGATAACGCTCTGAAGCCCCTTGAGCGCATCAGAAAGAGCTTCGAGCAAATGATCGATATTTTCGAGAAGAACAACTGTAGTGGAGGATGCCTGATCGGCAATCTGAGCCTGGAAATGGCGGATAGCAACGACGTCCTCAGGCAGCGCCTTGAAAGCGCCTTGCAGAGTTGGTCGGATGCACTGGCCTCCGTGATTCTTGAAGCCAGGCAAGACGGCTCAATTCCTGAAAGTTTAGACGCGGAAATGCTGGCCGAAAACATGATCCTGTCACTGCAGGGAGCTCTATTGCGTGCAAAAGTAAAAAAATCTTCCGAGCCACTAAAAAATTTCATTTTTCTCTATTTCGATGTTTTCCTGGCTCAATTGAAACAAAAATAATTTTTGATCACATATACGTAGATCGGTCTATTTTACAGCTTTGTATGCCTCGGGAGCCTGTTCCTGCTGCAGGATCGGAACTCCGAAGACGCGGGAGCAAGAGGTCTATTACCGGGAAGCGGCGCGGCGCTTTAAAGAAAAAACAAAATGCCGTTAATGCTGGTGGGGGCATTCGCTCTCCCGAAGTGGCTGAAGAAGCGGTTACCCAGGTTTGGCCGATCACGCTTCGCTCTGTCGCCCGCTGATCCGCGAACCGGGACTGATCAACCGCTGGAGATCCGGCAACAGGAATCCTGCCGCCTGTAACGTATTGCAACGGCTGTTTTGGACCCGGAATACAGGGCGAAGGCATCAGATGCTTACCGAAAGCAGCATGACAGATAAAGATTGGCCAGACGTTAGCAGGTTTGGTGGCAAATGCCTGCGTAGAAGTGATTTAAAAAACTTATTTACAAGTAACCAGGAAGGACAACTAATAAACAGAGGAGAGAACCATGAAAGAACGTATCCGCGATTATGTTCTCGGCTTGGGGATTGAAGATGTTGGATTCGCAGCGGCAAGCGACTACCAAAGCCCGAAATCGCCAATAATCGACTCTTTGTTTCCCGGAGCAAAATCGATGGTTGTGATGGTCTTCAAAGAGCTGTCCGCCTGTGAAAGCCCAAGTCCCCAACTGGCCATGAACGCAAGGCTCGACCTCATGGAGTATTCACGCTCGGCAAACTATCGGGTGGGACGCTTCATCGAACGGGAATTCAACTCCCCGGTCATGACCGTTCCCACATCCTATCCGATGGATTTCAGCAGCAGGGAAAAAGCTGGCACAGGGGAGGTTTCGCTACGCCACGCCGCTGTAGCGGCAGGTCTGGGAGCCTTTGGCCGCCATAACCTGGTTGTTCATCCGCGTTTTGGAACCCGTGTCATATTCAGTGCGATACTCACGAAACTCCCGCTGGCCTCTGATCCCCCAGTTGAAAACAGCCCTTGCACCGATTGCGGAATCTGTGTAAAGGCGTGCCCAGGAGGCGCATTGAATGTGCCGGGCCAAACCGACATGATGAAATGCATCATGAACAGCCAGCCCTATGGACTAAGAACCAACATCAAGTTCTGGATGCGCTTCGGCGAAGCATCGCCTGACGAGCGGAAAGCCATGCTGCAGAGTCCCGAATACATGAGCATCTACCAGGCGGGTTTTATCGGTTTCCAGTATGCCTGTTTCCGCTGCTACAGCCAGTGCCCGGTTTGCGTAACACCGTCAATCGGAACCTGATTACACAAAATCGTAGCATGTGCCAGCAATTCACATATGGCAATCTCCAGCCCCCAGGCGAAGAGCCAAAACCATTCCAGCCTGATTCAATTCAACTCGGTCTTACAACAGAAAAACACGGGGAAGTAATCATGGGACTCATAGAAATTAACCATCTGAAATGCACGCAGTGCGGTCTGTGCGCGATTGCCTGCCCGGTCGGAATTGTCGTCGTCGGGGAGCGTTTCCCGGAAACGGTGGAGAAAATCGAAAAACGCTGCATCACGTGCGGACACTGCGTCGCAGCCTGTCCCACAGCCGCCCTGAGCCACTGCCGGATGGCGCCGGAGGAGTGCATGGACCTGGCGTCCGATTGGCGGCCCCCTGTGGAAAAGATGGAGCAACTCGTTAAGGGGCGCCGCTCAATAAGACGCTACCGCCCAGATCAGGTTGACCGCTCCATTATCGAAAAATTGCTGGATATTGTCCGCTATGCGCCGACCGGTATGAATGTCCAGCAGGTCCAATGGCAGGTGTACCTCGACCCTGCGGAGCTCGAGCAGCTCACGTCGATCACGGTCGATTGGCTGTACACGTTGCTTGCCCAGGGAGCGCCGGGTATCAAGGGAATGCTGAAAGCCTGGGAGCGAGGAGAAGACCCGATTCTGCGCAACGCGCCGCATCTGATCATCGCCCATGGCAAGGCCAACGATCCGGCGGCCAATTATTCGTCCATCATCGCTCTGACCACCTTGGAGCTGGCCGCCCTTTCCTTTGGTCTTGGCACCTGCTGGGCGGGATTTCTGTTCCAGGCGGCCAACAAATACGAAGAGCTCTATGATGCCCTGAACCTGCCGCCAGGGCATATCATGTACGGCGGATTGGTGCTTGGTTACCCTGAGTTCGAATACGCACGTATTCCGACCCGAAAAACAGTAAATGCAACGTGGAGATGAACAAACGGGATTAACAGTAGGAATTGAGAATCACAACATCAAGAATTGCCACATGATAGAGGATAATCCCCGTTAGAAACATTATTGCCGTCACAGCAAACCATGTTTTCTTCGAATTTGCCAAATCATGCATAACAAGGTCCGTTCTATCAGATCCCTGCCCACCTTGAAGAAGGGGCGATTTTTGGCAGCGACGACAACATCATCGCCGATCTTGAGATTCCTGCCGTTACGGCCGCCATAATCCCGATTCTCAAAGCTGCCGAAGCCCCTGATCTCTATCCTGTCAACGGAGATCAGGGTATCAGCCATAGCCTTTGAACAATTCCATGACGACCTGCTCGGCAACTGCATGGGTGAGGCTTTTATCCTTGGCACGTTTTTCAATCAATCCGGATTTTGTCATTTTTAGCTCTCCACACGGTTTTGCCTTGACAACACCCCTGATTATTTTTTGATCATTCCAGAAAGAGTGATGTTGTTTTCCTGACTTGCTTCACTCCGTTCACAGATTTATCCAGAAAAAATGTGGATAACTCAAGACAGACCACTGTACCGTTAGCCAAGCTTCCTTACATCAAAACTTCTATGCCTGCTGCAAAAGCAGTTGCACCGCCATTTGCAGGATGCCGCACGGTGGCAGCCGGCGTAACATTCATTGCCATCATCAGCTGTTCAGCTTTCCTGCCGACAGCAACAATTCTGGAGCAAGGGAATGACGCAATCAGGAATTGCAGAGCGGATGCGCCGAGAAGCAGTTCATCGGCTGTGGGAGTCCGGTTCGACCACGGATCACCGGGACGATGGGGATGGAGCTGTAATGCGTTCCAGAGAATAGTGCGTTCGGCAATGCCCAGGCGGAAAAGTGTCTTCCAGACGATCGTGGCCGATGGCTCCGAAAAGGGTAACCTGCGCGTGGAGAGACGATGTGGCAATGCGGCTATACGTGGGATGACACCTTCGATGAGCAGTCGTTCACTCGTAAAAGCGATGCCACTGTAGCGGCAGCCCTGATATCCCGGAGCTTCTCCGACGAGGATCAGGGCGGGATCGCAATCCAGGTGACGAGCGAGACGTTCCCGCTTCTCAGCCGGGCCATTGGAATCTGCATCATGGGGGCAATGGTCTTGCCAGGGATTGAAAAGTCCCGGCAGCCCGGCCGGAAGTGTTTCAATAAGGCGGGTAGCCAGGGATGTATCAGCCATAGAAGAACTCTTTCAGAAGAAATCAAACAGGCTCGTGATGCTGCCGCATACGTTTCACCCGAGAACAACCCAAATGACATTTTTTAGCAAGCGAAAACAGGTGAGGACATCAACACCCTGACTGAGAATGAGGAGTTTGCAGCTGCGAACAGCATTTGCAACCTGTTTGTGGGCGCCATGTGCGCCGTCGGCAGCCTGACCGTCAACGGTTTCGGCTACCCAACCCTGCTGTTCAAGGTGGTCACGTTTATCCTGTCCGGTCTCTGGCTGATCATCAACCATACCGACAGCCGGGGTTACGATTATCCGTAGAGTCTTGAGGAACGTTGCTTGCTATTTTTCTAATTGTCGCAATACAAAATTAGCAAGCAATGCCCCCCCATGCCTTCCATGCCTTCCATTTTTTTACCGATCGCATCGTGCAGTTTTATCGAGGTCAACGTAGTGATATGACAATCTATTATTGCTTTAATTGCTTCATCTTCTGGTGTTTACCAAAACGATGCGATTGTAATAAAATATCGCACATGTAACAATGCTTAATATGTTTATTTTTTAAATCATTCAAGCCACTTGCCCCGCTTTCTCTTTCCCACTCAAAGGGAGGAATGAAAATACTCAAAGTTTGCGCGCCCATTTTTTGATTGACATTTGCAGCACCAAACATATAAAAATCCCATAAATTTCATAGACATTTCATCCACGCCACACACGGCTGCTGACCAGGAAACTGGAGGCCAGGGACATCACCCTGGCCTTTTTTCGTTTTACACATTCAGCGTGAGGGCTAAGACTACGTGACGGACAGCTGCACTGGAACCCATTCCAGATGGTAACGTCTCATCAGGCCAGAATTATCTCATCAAGCGACCTTTTTGGGACGTAGTGCACTCCGGCGCTATCGCGGTAGTACTTCACGTCCCCATCCGGCCCGAGCGGGACGAGACGAACCTCTTCCTTGGGCTTGCCAATGGCGATGACCATCAGAATTTCATAGCGTTCATCAATTCCCAGGGACTGCCGCAACAGGTCCCTGGCCACATTGCCAAACATGCAGCCCCCCAGACCACGTTCCACAGCTCCCAGCAGGATACTCTGGGCGGCAATGCCATGGTCCCAGAAGGCGGTCTTTGAGAGCGAGGTGTCAAACAGCATGACGATATAGCCGCTGGGCCGTTCTCCTTCCACAGGACCATCCCAATCATTGAGATACCCGGCCCACCCCAGGGTGGCAAATATCGTGTTGTTGCGCTCCGGCTCGCTGGAGAGCATGTATTTCAGCGATTGCAGATTGGCGCCGCTGGATGACAGGCGCGCCAGATCCACCAGTTCGCGCAGCACATTTTCTTCAAGCCGGTAATCTTCAAAAAACCGGCGATAGCTCCTGTTTTTCAGTAAAAGTTCCTTCACCATGTGGCCTCCCTGTGTGCCATATAATTCACGTGCCGCTCCATGACCGGGCTAAACCATATCGAATATTTTGCCCGGATTCAAGGTCTGGTTGGGATCAAAGGCCTGCATGATGGCACGCATCAGCCCCCTTACCCTTTCGGCACTCAAGCGCATTGGAGATCCACCCCAATCGCTCAACGAGCAATGGCCGGGGAGTACCGAAGTTGAGCCGCATGACCCCGCGCCCTTCCCTTTCAAACGGTGATCCTCTGTTCCTCAATGTTCCGGGCAAGCGCCTGCATGCATTCCTGCAACGAGTTTTATTAACCAGGAATTACTTCAACTGATCGCGATCCACAGCAATGGTATCACTAGATTCCAGGCGCCTTTCAAAAACTCCGGCAGATCGGAAGGTTTTTTTCGAGGGAGCTTGAGAGGCGGTAGTAGATCCAGACTCCATCTCGTGTTGGCAGTCAGGCCCCCGCACCGTTTTAGATAGTCCAGGTGCCGCGAGGCTGAGGATTGGTGCAATCGAAGGGCAGTCATGACATCACAGACGCACAGTTCGTCATGCTTAAGCAACAGCGCATGGATTCTGAGGCGGATTGGGTCGGTGAGTTTTTTTGAATACTGTGGCAAATATTTTCATTGGAAAAACCATACCCACATCAGCCCATTTGTTCAATGTATGAAGAGCATAGCGATATGTACAGATGAAATCTCGAATACAAACACCATTTATTACTTGCACACATCCGCACAAGCGGATATATATTCGTCATCCGTACGACTCCCCCCAATCCCTCGAATATAGGGCCGCCATGAAAACAGCGCATTCTCTTTCTCTGCACCCGCAATTCCTGCCGTTACCATATGACCAAAATCTGGCCAACCACTATTTCGGAGGTTAATTATGAGTGAACACGTTTCAAAAAAACTTTCCTTCCTGGACCGCTGGCTGACCCTCTGGATCTTCGCCGCCATGGCAGTGGGTGTGGGGATGGGGTATTTCATTCCGGGCGTGGAAGCCTTCATCAACAGCTTTCAGGTCGGGACCACCAACATCCCCATCGCCATTGGCCTGATCGTCATGATGTACCCCCCCTTTGCCAAGGTAAAGTACGAGGAGATGCCGGAGGTCTTCCAGAACAAAAAGATCCTGGGACTGTCGCTGGTGCAGAACTGGGTGATCGGGCCAGTGCTGATGTTCGCACTGGCTGCCCTGCTGCTGCCGGACAAACCGGAGTATATGGTCGGTCTGATCATGATCGGTCTGGCCCGCTGCATCGCCATGGTCATCGTCTGGAATGAACTGGCCAAGGGCAGCACCGAATACGCTGCCGGACTGGTGGCCTTCAACAGCATCTTCCAGGTACTGTTCTTCAGCGTCTATGCCTGGTTCTTCATAACGGTGCTGCCACCGATGATCGGCCTCAAGGGAGTGGTGGTTGACGTCAGCATCGGCCAGATCGCCAAGAGCGTCTTCATCTACCTGGGCATCCCCTGTATCGCCGGCGCCCTGACCCGACTGATCGGGGTCAAGATCATGGGCAAGGAGCGCTATCACCGCGAAGTGGTAGCGAAAATCAGCCCCCTGACCCTGATCGCCCTGCTCTTCACCATCGTGGTCATGTTCAGCCTGAAGGGCAACCTGATCGTGCAACTGCCCATGGATGTGGTGCGCATCGCTATCCCGCTGTTGATCTACTTCGTGGTGATGTTCCTGGCTTCCTTCTGGATGGGCAAGAAACTGGGCGCCGACTACGGCAAGACCACCACCCTGGCTTTTACCGCCGCCAGCAACAACTTCGAACTGGCGATTGCCGTGGCCGTAGCCGTGTTCGGGCTCAATTCCGGCGCCGCCTTTGCCGCCGTGATCGGGCCACTGGTGGAAGTACCGGTGATGATCGCCCTGGTTAATGTGGCCTTCTGGTTCCAGCGCAGGTGGTTTGCACCTGGTCAGCCTTCCAGGGTTTGAGTTTTTCGAGGAATAGTGATGACAGCCTGCGATGAGAAAAACAATGCACCGGCAGTGAACCAATGCGGAACCGGCAGTAGCAGGACCACAAGCAAGCCACCCTGCTGAGGCCCACGTACCTCCGCCGGGAGCGGAGCAATCGATGAGAATGTACCCGGTTTTCTGGGCTGGTTGAGCACCGATGCAGGCAGGGTAGCGCGGATTTGCGGGAAGCTGACCCTGACCGACCATCTGGGCGCCTGCAAGGCCCGCTGGGCGATCAAGAGGATGAGCTACTTTGTACCGGCAGGTCTCTATGCCATCGGCACTCCGGGCCCGGATGATCCGGTGGTGGTTACCGCCAACTACAAGATGAGCTACGACATCGTGCGCAGCGCCCTTGCCGGGCGCAAGCTGTGGCTGCTGGTGCTGGAGACCTATGGCATCAACGTCTGGTGCGCGGCGGGAAAGGGAACCTTCGGCACCAGGGAACTGGTGCGGCGCATCGAAGCGACCGGCCTGGCCAAGGTGGTCAGCCACCGCCGCTTGATCCTGCCGATCCTGGGAGCGCCTGGTGTGGCTGCCCACCAGGTGATCCGCCAGAGCGGATTCATCGTCAGCTACGCTACCATCAGGGCCGAGGATCTGCCCGAGTATCTGGACAACGGCATGAAAACCACACCGGCCATGCAGGAGCTGACCTTTTACCTGCGCCAGAGACTGGTGCTGATACCGGTGGAGGTAATACTGGTGCTGAAGACGCTCTGCATCTGGGGTGCGGTACTGTTTCTGGCCGCCACGCTCCTCTACGGTTTTACTGTCGGAGTATACGCTTTGGCCGCCCTGTGTGGTGCGGTTCTGACCGGCGTGGCGCTGACACCGATCCTGCTTCCCTGGGTTCCCGGCCGGAGTTTTGCCGTCAAAGGGGCACAGACAGGTCTTGCCTGGTGCGCCACCCTGTATCTGCTTGCCAACGGAGCCGGCTGGAGTCCGGCGACAACCATCGCCTGTTTTCTCACCCTGCCCGCCATCAGCGCCTTTTACGCACTCAATTTCACCGGTTGTACCGGGTATACATCCCGCTCGGGGGTCAAAAAGGAGATGCGCCTTGGCTTACCCATCATGGGAGTTGCTCTGTTTGCCGGTCTTTTGATACTTGTTGTGGGGAGATTTCTATAACATGAAGGGATTCAGATATCTGGAAAATGTCGCAAGCCTGAAGTTATGTCAGGAAGAGTGCATCGGATGCTACAAATGCCAGGAGGTCTGCCCGCACCAGGTTTTCAGGATTACGGAACGGAAAGCCCATATCGTGGATCTGGATGCCTGCCTGGAGTGCGGAGCCTGCGCCATGAACTGCCCTGTTGAGGCGATCAGTGTCGAGGCCGGCGCGGGCTGCGCCATCGGGTTGATCAACGAGTGGCTGCGCGAACGCAAAGCAGGCGGTTTCGGCGGCGGGTTTCTCTCGTGAAAAACTGAAATGCCACCTTGCTCTGACCCAGAAGACCTCGTGAAGAAAATAATATCAGTTTGAATCACTTTCATCAGTTCATCGACCATCACCCGATTGCAACCGCGCATATTCCGGATCCACCGGCGCTCCCAGCAGACGGGTCTGGCGATAGCGCTCGATGATGTGGCTGTCAGCCTCAAATGCCATATCGGGAAACGGCCCGTCAAGAGGGACCCAGCGCAGTTCTTCCAGGTCGTCTCCCGGCTGAGCAATCCCGCCCACGACACGTGCTTTCAGCACCGTCACCAGGGTGTGCAGGTTTGAGGCAAGAAAATTCGAGCAGACGCTGACAACCGAGCAAATTTCGACCTCCAGCCCTGTTTCTTCCCGTGTCTCCCGTATGGCCGCACCGAGATAATCCTCCTCGAACTCCACAAACCCACCCGGCAGGCACCATAAACCTGATGCAAAGCTGCTCGCCCCCCGCTTGCCGATCAGGACACGTACTTCGTCGGTGATCAGGATAACGACTCCCGGCGCGGGATTGCGGTAATGAATCCAGCCGCAGTCCGGACACGACTGTCGTGGGTATTCAGAACTGGCCGTTGTTGAAAGAGGTGTTGCGCAGATCGGACAGTAACTGAACGCATGGCGTTCCTGATTGACGTCGAACCTGTCGTAGGCAGTAAAAATCTGTTTCGGTTGCATGATTGAAACTCCTTACACCTTGAGGAGAGATTCAGCCGGTTTCACACACCTCCTCTTGCTTGGAATCATGCTGAAACGGTTATGAAAAATGCCGTACCAGGGCGGCCCGGGGGGACCGCCCTGGTGTAATTACTTTTTCGTGCTGTAGATCTGGTCGAACGTGCCGCCATCGCTGAAGTGCGTTTTCTGGGCCTTCTGCCAGCCGCCAAAAGCCTTGTCAATGGTATACAGTTTGTTGATCTTGGCCAGCCTGGTCGGAATCTTGGTGTTGATCGGACGGTAGTAATGCTTGGCAGCGATTTTTTGCCCTTCGTCGCTGTAGAGATACTTTAGATAGGCTTCGGACACCTTGCGGGTTCCCCTGCGGTCCACCACCTTATCGATCACGGTTACCGGCGGTTCGGCCAGGATACTCTCGGGAGGGGTGACCACATCAAACTTGTCCGGTCCCAGTTCGTTGATGGCCAGAAAGGCCTCGTTTTCCCAGGCCAGCAGCACATCGCCCAGCCCGCGCTGGACAAAGGTGTTGGTTGAACCGCGGGCGCCGGAGTCAAGTACCGGTACATTTTTGAAGAGTTTCTGAACGAACTCTTTGGCTTTGGCATCATTACCGCCCGGCTGATGCTGGGCATAGGCCCAGGCAGCCAGATAGTTCCAGCGGGCACCGCCGGAGGTCTTGGGGTTGGGGGTGATGACCGATACACCCGGTCTGATCAGGTCGTCCCAGTATTTGATCTTCTTGGGGTTACCCTTGCGCACCAGGAAGACGATGGTTGATGTATAGGGAGAACTGTTGTGTGATAAATCCTTCTGCCACAACGGTTTTATCAGCCTCTTTTCGGCGATGGCGTCGATGTCGTAGGCCAGGGCCAGGGTCACCACGTCGGCCTCCAGGCCGTCGATGACCGCCCTCGCCTGTTTGCCGGATCCGCCGTGGGACTGTTTGATGGTGACGGTATCGCCGGTTTTACCCTTCCAGAAGGATGCGAATGATTTATTGATGTCGCTGTACAGCTCACGGGTCGGGTCGTAGGAGACGTTCAACAGGGTGACATTGGCGGCCAGGGCGGCCGTCGTTGTGGACAGTGCCAGCGAAAGTGCTGCCAGGGTGGTTGTTGCTTTCTTGATTCTCATTTTTTCTCCTTTATATCCATCCATCATCATCCCCTTAAAACACATAACGACACCCGGCGCTCTCCATGATCCGCAATAAAAACTTCACCGGATATTTTATGTTCATCATTCAAAAATTGTTTGTCACCATTTTTGTCGTGAAAGCATCTTTTAGCAAACCACACAAAGTTTGTCAATTTAGTATTACTGTTTGGTACCAGTTTAGTGGTGTTTATTCTTGCGTATCTACCATCACTCATGTCGCATGCGACACTTTTGTAGCAGGTGTCGTATGCAACAGTGTCGCGTACTGTGTTATACTCATTTCATCTTTTATCTCTCTTTTGCAACACCCTCGGCTCCAACATGCTGAAAAACTTAATTTTTGATAGCTTGCGAGTCTGCGTGCACATGTGGCATGAATACTGAAGAACAATTAATTGAATACAGTGATGCATTGAACTGTCGCATCAAAAAGGTTGCAGCGGAAATGGGCAAATATCCGCTCCAGGTAGAGTTGGTCAGCGGCAATGATGTTTTTCAAACCATACTAGTCAGGGGAGGAGCATATGTTCAGTCAACTGTCAATTGCCACAAAAATGACACTCACGTTCTTGATAGTCATTGTTCTTACGGCAATCGTTGGAGGTTTTGCCGTTGTTCAAAACAGTCGCTTAACTTCAATCACAAGTGACATTGCCAAAGGTGATATTCCCCGTATCCACTCCGTAACCTCAATCAATGCCCTGGTCGGAAGTCACCGCCGGGGCGAAATGCTGATGTTGCTGGCAATGGAAAAAGACGCCAAGGAGAAGTACATCAAGCGCAATGAGGAGAGTGTTGAAAAGATACGAACGGAACTGACTGTCTATGAGAAACTTGTCGTGTCTGATGATGAAAAAAAGTTGCTCACTGAATTCATGGCCTCCTGGAACGATTACCTTGGCGTGTATCCCAAAATCCGGGATATTGCGCTCCAGGGAACCCAGGGGATCGATGCCGCTAACGCTGTCCTGGGAGCCTCCAGCAAGACCTTCAACAAGGCGCTTGCAGCCCTGGATTCCCTGGAAAAGCTTCACAGAGAACATTCCCGGGAAGCCAGCAGCAAGGCGCTTGCCATGACCCACACAACGCAATTCTGGATTATCCTGTTGGTGATCACGTGCGTAATCGTCGGTCTTTCGGTTGTGTTCCTCTTTGCCAAGGCAATCAGCGCACCTCTCAAGCGTCTTGCCGTGGATGCCGAACAGGTTGCGTCGGGCGATCTGGGGGTTGTCGTCGAGGTTTTTTCCCACGACGAGATCGGGCTACTGGCAGAGTCATTTGAAAAAATGGTCAACAACCTGCGCGAAATGATCGGTACACTGGCAGACTCCTCAGCGCAGATTTCCAGTTCCTCGACTGAGATGAGTAACAGCGCAGGAGAGATGGCAAAAGGCGCTGAAGAGGTTGCTATTCAGGCCATAACCGTTGCAACGGCCAGCGAGGAGATGTCGGCCACCTCGGGCGATATCGCCCAGAACTGTCAGATGGCTGCCGAAAGCGCTCAGCGCGCCAATCAGGCTGCGGGGCATGGAGCTGCCGTGGTGGACAATTCCATTGCCGTCATGCACAGAATCGCTGAACGGGTGCAATCTTCGGCAATGACAGTTGCGGCACTGGGCAAGCGTTCCGATGAGATTGGCGCCATTGTCGGCACCATTGAGGATATCGCTGACCAGACCAGCCTGCTGGCCCTCAATGCTGCCATTGAGGCAGCTCGTGCCGGTGAGCAGGGTCGCGGTTTTGCCGTTGTGGCCGATGAGGTTCGGGCGCTGGCAGAACGCACAACCAAGGCCACCCGTGAAATCGGACTCATGATCAAGGCGATCCAGGGTGAGACCAGATCAGCGGTTATTGCCATGGAAGAGGGTGTGGCCGAGGTTGAGCAGGGGACCGGGGAAGCCGCCCGTTCGGGTGAGGCATTGCAGAGTATTCAGGATGAAATTAATGCCGTCAATCTGCAGGTTCAGCAGATCGCGACTGCGGCCGAGGAGCAAACCGCCACTACCAGTGAGATCAGCGGCAACATTCACCACATCACCGATGTGGCCCAAAATTCCGTGGAAGGAGCCCGCATGACTGCAAAGGCGGCCGATCATCTGTCGCGTCTTTCTGCTGAACTGCAGCAGGTCGTGGGCCAGTTCAAACTGTCCGGGAGCGGCAAGTTGATCGAATGGAGCAGGAGTTACAGCGTAAGTGTTGATTCCATGGACAGGGAGCACCAACGCCTGATCGACATAATCAATAACCTGTACGCCTCCATGCGCGCCGGCCGAAGCCAGGATGCGATAGGCAAAATCTTGGACGAACTGGTGGACTACACCAGAACCCACTTTGATCATGAAGAGCGATTGATGCAGCAGTCAGGCTATACCGGTTACGATGAGCAGAAGCGTGCCCATGAAGCCCTGATCGCTCAGGTGAAAAAAATTCAGGATAAACAGCATGCAGGAACCGCACTGGGACAGGAAGTGATGACCTTCCTCAAGAGCTGGCTCGTCAATCATATCCAGGGACTGGACAAGCGCTACGGTCCTGTGATGAACAAGAAAAACATCGGATAGGAAAAGTTGAAAACATGGCAAAAAACCAAGTTCCCCTCATTTTCACATGATAAATCAGAAGCTTTACAAGCAGCTCAGGGGCTGCACACGACTTTGCAACATCTTGACGAAGAGGTTGAAGAGTAGAGGAGACTCCCCACTGAATGACTAATAGTATAGTTCAGAATAAACTTAGAGCCATCCTTGAACCAGACGGAGATATTGGTGAACTAGAGCTCTCTGACATTATTGACTGCGAAATGCTGCAGTCCATGCTGGAAGATTTTTATAGAATAACTGGCATGTTAGGTGCTGTACTCGATATTTCGGGAAAAGTTCTGGTTGCTGTCGGCTGGCAAGATATCTGTACCAAGTTTCACAGGTGTCACCCCGATACGCTCAAAAATTGCATTGAAAGCGACACTGTACTCACAAATGACGTGCAAGTAGGGACATACAAACACTATCGTTGCAAGAACAACATGTGGGACATGGTTACCCCTCTTGTTGTCGGTGGGAGGCACGTCGGCAATGTATTTATCGGACAATTCTTCTACGAGGATGAAACACCTGATGTGGAGCTCTTCCGGGAGCAGGCTCGGCGCTACGGTTTCGACGAGGTTGAATATCTTGCGGCGCTCGGTCGGGTGCCGCGATTCAGTAGAGAAGCCGCGGATTCTGGCATGCAGTTCTATGCTAAACTTACCAGAATGGTTTCATCGCTGAGCTACAGTTCGATCAAGGAATCCAGAATGCTTAACGAGCGTATCCACCTCGAAGAGCAGCTCCGACAGTCACAGAAAATGGAAGCAGTGGGACAGCTTGCAGGTGGGGTTGCCCACGACTTCAACAACATCCTGCAGGTGATCAGTGGCTATGGGAACTTATTGTTGATGGACAGCACGCTGGATGACCGGAAAAAAGAGCAGATAGATCATATTCTTTCGGCTTCTGAAAAAGCTGCACAGTTGACCAAAGGTCTGCTGGCATTCAGCCGCAGGCAGGTTATGACCTTTACGCCGGTCAACCTCAATGATGTCATAGAACATGTTAAAAAATTTCTCGTCAGAGTCATTGGGGAGGACATACATCTCAAGACTATCCCCAGTGAAATTACGGTCAAAGTTTGTGTTGATATTGGACAGATGGAGCAAGTCCTGATCAACTTGGCAACCAATTCCCGTGATGCCATGCAGAAAGGCGGGCTATTGACTATAGAGACAGGATTCCATTCAGTCGAAGCTTCAAACATCCATGAAGCTGGCAGTGTTGAGCCGGGACGCTATGCAGTTGTGACAGTATCCGACACAGGAAGCGGAATGGATCAAGAAACCTGTAAAAGAATTTTTGAGCCATTCTATACAACCAAGGAGGTCGGTAAAGGTACTGGACTTGGCATGGCGATTGTCTATGGCATAGTCAAGCAGCACAACGGATTCATCAATGTCTACAGTGAACTGGGTCAGGGCACTACCTTTAGGATATACATACCAGTTTATGAGGATGGACAGCTTGAACATGCCGAAAAACTTGACCAGATTATCCAACCACTGGGCGGCACTGAAACCATCCTGCTTGCCGAGGATGATGTTGGAGTACGCAATCTAATGGTTACCGTGCTTACAAAATTTGGGTATAACGTTATTCAAGCTGTGGATGGGCAAGATGTAGTGGATACATTTGCTGAGAATATGGACAGGGTCTCCATGATTCTGATGGATGTTATCATGCCGAAGAAAAACGGCATGGAAGCGTATGATGAAATCATATTACTAAAGCCCAATGTTAAGGTATTGTATTCTAGCGGCTATACAGCTGACTTCATTCAGGATCGAGGGGTATCAGAGGAAGGTATCGAGTTGCTCATGAAACCGGTTCAGCCCATGGAAATGCTACGGAAAGTACGAGAGATACTGGATCGTTAGGTAGCTCATGAAGCCCGCCAATATCTAAATGCGTATTGTATGTCTATGTGCAGTTGTCAAGACCTGGTCTGACACTCACTTATGTTTTAGGGTTTCAATGTTCTTAATCTGTTCTTCAAGGCATGTCGGACATATGCCATGGCTGAAAAGAGCATCTGAGTGAGCAGATATATACTCCTCTAGTTGCTGCCAACTCTCTTTGTCGTTGCGTATTTTTTTGCAATAGCTGCAGATGGGGATGATCCCCTTCAGGGACTTGATTTCAAGTTCTAGGTTTTTTCGCAGTGCTTCTTGTGCTTCAACACGTTCAGTTACATCTACGCAACTTCCTATAAAACCGGCGAACTCTCCATTTGCGTCACTAAATGGTACGCCTCGGTCAAATATCCAACGGTAAACGCCATCATACCGCATCAGACGGTATTCCATCTCAAAGACTTGTCTGCTATTGAAATTATCCAAAAATATTTTCAGGCAACGATCAAAATCATCTGGATGGACTCCCTCAGCCCAACCGTTACCATGCTCCTGCTCCATGGATCGTCCCCTGAAGCTGAGCCAGCGGTCGTTGAAATAGTCACAGAGAGCTTCTGTGTTCGCTCTCCATATCAATATGGGAGATTGTTCAACAAGAGCTTCATATTCCTGAAGTGAAAGACGAGGGGGTTCCATTAAGCCACCATGCATGGTTCAATTCGATGGAATGTATTCAATACCATTGCTATCAGTATTTGACCTCGTCAAACGATATCATTTCTTGCCCCGCCTTTTCATTAAAATAAAATCCAATGAATATATTGTTATATTCAGTCTGGCTGCAGTGTAACTGTAGAGATGCGAAGGTAATCAACGAAAGGTGTGTGAGCTAAAAAAAAGGCTATTGTATGTAGAATGTTCAAGTGTGCGCCATATTGCGTTCTTGGGGTCAACGGGGCTGTAACGTTGGTCACTCCCACGATTCAATGTCTTTTCTTTGCCACACCGTCGGTTTCTCCCCGGTGTTCTCTGAGCACCTTTTCAATGGATGCCAAATGTTCGTCCTTAAAAGGAACCATCCGGTTAATTCGAAACACGGTCATAATCTGCTTCCCTTTTGGGTCGTTGTGCATTTCAAGGCTGCTTTTTACAATTGCGTCACGTTTCGAGCTTTGGAGATCCTTTCGCACAGCGAGAATCCCGGTAACAAACCCCGGAGATGTTTCCAAAACCCGCAATTGGCGTCCGAGCTGCGGATTCAACTCAACCAAAGTTTCAAAGTGGTTCCGGCTTACCAGGCAGGCATCGGCCTGATGAAAAAAAACCGGTAAGACGACCTGGGAAGCCTTATTGAATTCTTTAATGTTATTAAATACCCCTTGTGCATTGGTTGAGAGCCGTGCCCTTAGAAGGGTGTCGAGCCATTTTATTGGGATGGATCCTTGTTGCCCCACATCAATATACAGGTTTTTACCACGCAACTGACCAATACGTGTGATTCCGCTGTCCTCTCGGACCAGCAGGACAAGGTCGTTGTAAAATCGATCGCCATTGTCCGCCGACAAGAGCGGAACCAAACGAAAGTTTGCCCGCAAACGGATGAACTCCTCTGGTATCATGACCAGCACATCAACTTCATTATTTGCCAGGGCCTTTTCCGCACCCTCAATATTTTTGAAAACAATGAAGGAAGCTTTGAAGTTGCCTTTTATTTTATGTTCGATCAGTCGCGACCAGGCTTCCATCAACCCCGCAACGTCTCTGGGATCCACGTTATAGAATACTTGAGGCAAGTAACCACATACAATAGTAGCCCCCCTGCTTTGAAGCCCCCTGTTCTCTGTTGCCGCGGTCGACGTTGTGCCCCATGACATACTACAAAATAAGACCAATGCGATGAATCCAGAGATTAAATGTTCCTTTGGCACCATACATACTCCGTTTGGCACAGACGCGCATAACTGCGTGGCAAAATAAATGGCACTCTGTGCCCACCGACACAACAATCAAGAAGGTCCAGGCATCAGCTACTGCAAGCATACGTTTGGTTATCCTTGTCTCAAACTCCGTAAGGCTTGAAAACGAGGCATTTCATGATATCGCAGATTCTGAATAAACCGAGGGGATCAGCAGGGAGCATGGTAAGGGGCGTCACATATTCCAGCGGAAACGGCTGGCTGGACATGGTGTGCGCTACCTTCATAACATTGGTGTTGTTGACAGCCCTGCTATTCACGCTGTGCGTCGGGAAGCGATTTGAGCCTGGCCAGCGCTCACATGAAAGCGGCACCCCTGAAGTGGTAAATGAGGTCCGATGGCAATGAGAAACTCAAACGTTTCACAATATTGATTTTATGTTGCCGTTGAACATGCATTAATAATACAGCCGGTCAGCGATGAGTTTGGCCACCCATAAGCAAGGGCACTCTCCTCAGTGAGCCTCATTTTGATTGCCTGGCTTGCCATCCAGAGCTTCGCGAACCTTGGTGGCAATGTTCTGCATTGAGAATGGTTTCTGGATAAAATGAACACCTTCATCCAATACACCATGGTGGGCAATGACGTTGGCCGAATAACCGGACATAAACAGGCACGCAAGGTCAGGGTAAAGCGCCTGGATCTTGGTGGACAACTCCCGGCCATTCATCTCAGGCATGACCACGTCGGTCAATAGTAAATGGATTTCACCACTATGCTCCTTAGCCAAGCCGAGAGCAATGTCAGGAGTTCCTGCTGCCAATACAACGTACCCTTGCATTTCAAGCATTTTAGTGGTCATTTGCAGAATCGACGATTCGTCCTCCACAAACAGGATGGTTTCGTTGCCACGCACGGGTGGAGCGAGAATTTCATGCGGCGATTGCCCGGTAGTGCCCATATGCCGGGGCAGATAGATCGTAAACGTTGTTCCCTGGCCCGGTTCGCTGTATACGTTGATGAAACCGTTGTTTTGCCTGACAATGCCGTAGACCGTAGCCAGACCGAGGCCGGTTCCCTTACCGGTTTCCTTGGTCGTAAAGAACGGTTCAAAGATGTGCTCCAGTGTTTCTTTGGCCATGCCGCAACCGTTGTCGCTCACGCTCAACCGCACGAAGTCGCCGGGTACAAAGTCCGCATGAACAGCGCAGTACTCTTCGTCGAAAGCACTGTTTTCCGTCTCAATGGTCATTTTACCAACCCCGGATATTGCATCACGGGCATTGACGCACAGGTTGGCCAGAATCTGGTCGATCTGGGACGGATCTACATAAACCGGCCACAAGTCCGCTGCAGAATGCAAGCGGAGTTCTATGTCCTCTCCGATCAGCCGTTGCAGCATTTTGAGCATATCCGCCACGGTTTCGTTCAGGTCGATAACTTGGGGAGCGACCGTCTGCTTGCGGGCGAATCCCAGCAGTTGCCGCGTGAGGTTTGCGGAGCGTTCAGCTGCCTTGAGTATTTCCGTAAGGTAGGCAAAGAGCGGCTGGCTTGAGTCCATCTTCATGAGACTCAACTCGGTGTAACCGGTGATTACATTGAGCATGTTATTGAAATCGTGCGCCACCCCACCAGCTAACTGGCCCACCATTTCCATCTTCTGGGACTGTTGGAGCTGCACCTGAAGTTTGAACTTTTCCTCTTCGACCCGCTTGTGTTCAGTAATGTCGAGCAGACAGAGCAGCAGGAGGTTTCGATCATCTACCGGAATAGGGGCTATGGATCCCAGCAGCGTAACGTCGTGCAGTACACCATTGCGTATCAAAGTTGTATGGTGCTCGATGTTGTGGTGGCCGATTCCGGTCTTAAAGGTGTCTTCCATGGCCAAGCGCAAAACACACTCAGGGCAATTGAAGCCAAAACCGCAACCGCGCGGATCATCCAGGGCATAGATGCATCCGAACACATCGCACGTCTGCCCTCCTATCAGGTCTGATTCGTGAACGTCCGTGAAAGCCGTGAAGGCTGAATTCGCATAGAGCACACGCCTGCTTGTATCCACCAGGCACATCATCACCGGTGCATTGTCGTAGATAATCTTCAGCTCAACCTGACTGCGTGCCAGCGCCTCCTCGGTCCGCTTGCGCGCGGTAACATCCCTTCCCGATCCGACGGTACCAATAATCTTGCCGGTTTCGTCCCGCAAGAGGCTTTTGATTACTTCGAGAGCAAGAAACCGTCCCCGAACGTTGCCAGATTCGTCAAACTGCCCGGTTGTACCCGATTCGAGAACGGCAGCATCGGAATCGATGCATATTTCGCCGAAGGTGTGCCAGTGTGGATTGTCGGGTCGTGAGTTCCGTTCTCGCTCGACAAAGAACATATCTGTCTTGCCGATGGGTTCATCCGTGTCCCGTGCGCAGAGCAGCCCATCACAAACAGCCTTGTTAACAAAGATGAATTTTCGGTCCAGGTCCTTGGCCCAGACCATATCGGGTATGACATCCGCAATATTCCGAAGCAGTTCCCGTAAACGCTCGTAGCGCTGACTGCTGCCTTTCAATTCCTCTTCTGCCCGCACGCGTTCGCTAATATCCTGAACAATTGTGTGCAAAACCGTTCGTCCGACAAACTGAATACTGCTTGCCGATACTTCCACATCCCGCAGCGAGCCATTCACCAGACGATGTTGGAACTGAGCCCGCGCACTCCGTCCTTGTGAAACCGAATCAATGAACTGACGGACTTCGGAAGCCGGCAGTGTGTTGATATCGGTGATACGCATGGTCAACAGGCGCTCCCGCTGGTAACCATAGAAACTCACGGCTGCTTGATTGGCGTCAACAATCGATGCATCCGTGGGATCAATCAACAACATCACTGCGGCATTACATACAAATTGATTGCGGTAGGATTGCTCACTTTCACGAAGTGCCTCCTGCTGGGCCCGAATGCCTGAATCCGTGCGGCGCAACAGGATATAGATAACGCTCAACAACAGCGCAAGCAGTACGGTACCTCCGGTCCCCCCCAAGATCATCAAGTCCGCAAAGGCTCTCTTTTCGGTCGAGATATCACGCGTGACCAGCAACACGCCGATCTCTTTGCCTGTGGCATCCGGCAGGGGTGTCGCGGTTACCCGCCAGAATTTTCCATCGGAGGCGAACTCCCGTTCCATTTCTCCGTGAAGAGTGTTGTTCGTAAAATGATCTGCCCAGGATGCAAAAGCATTGGGCAGACGTCCCTGGGAGGAGTAGATCACCACGTTTCGGGGCAACCGGTCCCATTCAGCTTTCCGCCCAAACAAGCGCATGCCGTCTTCCCAGGCCTGTCGTTTCAGGTACTCTTTGCGGATAACCACTACCAGTTGGCTCCCGGATCGAATGCGCAGCGCTTGAAGCACGTCCTCGATTTCCTTGCCCAGTTCCACATAACCTATAGGCATGCCACCTTCAAAGACTGGCTGCACCACACGCAGGGTAAGGGTTCCCAACGGTCCCAGTTCGATGCCGGAGGCAGCCTTACCGGTGCGCTGCGCTTCAAGAGCCGTGAATCGCTCGATCCGATCGCCGCTTTTTTCCGGCATGTGAACGCGCAACAGACAGACGCGATTCTTGTCCAAAAAATAGAAGTGCGTGAGGTGGTTTTCCCTGTTCAGCGACTCAAAGACGGAACGCCATCGGGTCAGCAGATGGTCGGCGTTGCCATCGCGCAGGGCTTTTATTACACCCGGATCGGTGGCAATGGGACGTACGGCCAGGCCCAGTCCGGAGACCTGCTGGTCCAGTGCCATGCGAAGATCGCCGTATGCATCGGAAAGATCTGCCGCAATGTCCTTGGTCAGTTGCTGTCGATACTGGTGGTATAAAAGCGCTCCCAATCCGCCCACCAGCAGGATCGCCATCACCGACAGGGAGGGCAGGAGGCGCCGCAGGACCGGCTTGGGCGAGCTATCAACGCGGCGAGTGGAGACATTGGCCGTGACAAAACCGATGAACAACACAAGCACCAGTCCCACGGGCAGGGCCGCCCTGGTTGCCACGTTCCATTTCCAGGTAAGGGCGTCGATGTCCATGCCCATCACAGCAACAACAGCGCTGGTCTGCGGATTGGTCAACGGGACTAGCGCCGTAACCCAGGTGCCCCAACGATCGGTGTCCGGACCTTCAACGGTCGCTGTCCTGGTATCGAATACACGGCGATATTCTGACGGGGCCTCACCATAGAGTTGCCCGGGAGGAGAGTAGTCCCTGGAGCCGACCGGCTCGCTGTCTAACAAGAAGTACAGCATGCCGTCGGCCTTGCGGCCCATTAGGTAGACAAACCGGCATTGCGGGTTAGCCGAACGAAACGTGGCGAGCTGTTCCTTGAGCCGTACATACTCGGGACTGGTCAGGTCGGCTCCCGAACCGGTGAGCGTCTTGAGCGAATCGAGGTTTACCATCCTCGCCACGAGTCTTGTTTGACGAAGAAGGTCACTGCGCATCTCTCTGTCGACACGGACGACTGTCCAGCACGCAAAAAGTGTCACGGCAATAAAAAGAACCGCTGCAGTGCCTATCCGCCGCATGTATTTATCTTTCACCAGGATTATATTTTGCTTGGAATCCATATCGTTCTCATCTCCCAGGAACGATCAAAAACGGAAAAATGCCGTCCACAAAACCGTCATTTTTGGCCTGTGAACTATATGTGCGCACGCTGATCCGCATGTACTGTCTGATTCCAGTTGCGTTGTTTTTCTGCAGCGATTCTGATGGGCAATTCGAAAAAGATCGAACTGAAAAACAATCACGTCGATTGGTGCGATAGCTTGTGACGGTTACCTTGCTCTATTCCAGGGGTAATCATTTGAAACATACTCGATTTTTCCCATTATTCTTTGCTCTATACAGTGCATCATCGGCCTTTTTCATGATGGTCGCTTTATCCAAAACAACTTTACCAGGATGATAACTCGAGACTCCAATACTTAATGTCGCAGGGGCAATCTCTTCTAAGGCTTCTACTGAACATCTGATTTGTTCAGCAACAAGTAAAGCACCGGAATGCCCTGACTCGGGCAGGATTATCCCAAACTCGTCCCCCCCCAAACGAGCCAATACATCGGCGCCTCGCAGGTTCAATTGTACTATTTTGCTGATGTTTATAAGCATTTGGCTGCCAACAATGTGGCCATATGTGTCATTAATTTTTTTAAGATCGTCGAGGTCAAAGAGGATAACAGATAGCTCGCGGCCATAACGATTAACCCGCTCGACTTCTCTGTCCAAGGCTTCATGAAAGTACCTAAAATTATAAATTTGCGTCAATTCATCCTTGTAAGCCATCTCTTTATGTCGTTCATTGGATTCATGGAGTTCTCTTGCCAGAGAATCGGACAATTCTTTGGCCTGCTTCAATTCTAATATTACCAGTTCATAGGAATCCAAGAGGCTGACCAGCTCTTCATTCGCTTCTTGCAGAATTTGAGAAAGTGGTTTCAGGTTTCCATCGCTGATTTCAAATGCCAAGAACATTTCCCTGCTTTTATGGGCGACAGACTCGATCAAATCATCCGTTGTATTTTTGTCCATGCCCATATTGTTAGTAAGTATCTGCTTGACCCGCCTCAGCTGCATAACCTCGTTGTTGCCGTTATAGAATGCAGACAGGAGATTGGAGACTTCCAGGATATCAATGATTTTGCGATACTGCAGGGGAGCCAGTTCACCAGAATGATGAAACTGTATGGGAAGATATAACTCTTCGGGGAAATTCCAGCTTTTAAAAAGTCCGGCAGCTAAAACAGAATGATCAAATCCGAACGTTTCCTGCTCCAACTTTTCTTGTGGAATGCGAGAAATAAATGTGGTCTTGGATATCTGTCGCCAATCGTGTGGACGCCAATTGCTCATAAAGATGCTGCCGATATCCTGCAGCAATGCAATGAGAAAAAGATCGCCACTTGAACCTGTCAAAGAAGTGGCGATTTGTTCGGCTGCTACTGCCGCGGTCAGTGATCGTCGCCAAAAAAGATCCGTATTAAATGCGTCGTTCGAACCTTCAATACATTCTGCATAGATGACAAAAGAGAGGGCAATTATTTTGACCGCATTTGCCCCAAGTACAGCAACTGCTTTTGCTACAGTGTTCACCTGACCGGAATGGCTGTAATGGCAGGTATTGGCAACCTTCAGCAGTTTTGCTGCCAGAGATGGATCTGAGTTAATAACATTGGCCAGTTGTTGAAAGGTGAAATCATCTTTTCGTACCAGATCAAGGATTTTGATGCAAATCGAGGGTGGAGAGGGAAGTCTGCAATTGATGGAAATGAGATTATCCATGGAGCTCATCTGAGTTCCTTCTTCTGTGAGTTCTATACGTATGTTAGGGGGGTAGTCACGTACTGTTTCCTGTTTTAAACGTTAATTAAAGCAGTTGTTTGCTTCAGATAACCTTGTTTTTAACGGCTTCAATTGCCGATGGGATTTGGTGTAATTCGGCAAAGAGTTGAATGTTAGTGGGTAGATACTGAATTTTACTGACACCACTTCCGCCAGCCCAAATGGATGTTTTTGCCGGCAGCAATTTGCGCAGCCTTACCAGTTGTGAAGAAATGGTACGTCGATTCATGTATTCACTACAAGATAGACCCACTATATTGCACTGACTTTCAACAGCCCCTCGCACAATCTCATCCAGAGGTGTTTGTACGCCAAGCGAAAACGTTTCCGCTCCTTCAAGGCAGAGCATGCATGCAGCCATCAGAAGACCAATTCCATGTTGCTCTCCCGGCAAGGTGGTCAACAATACCCTGGGATATCCGCTGTTTTTGGACATCCTGCTTAATTCCGCATTCAATAACCTTATAACCACTTCTGAATAATAGTGTTCATCAAGCACTCCAATCCGACCCGAGAACCAGGCGTCTCCTACGGCATGATTCATCGGTGCGACCACTTCGATCAAAAAATTTCTCAGTCCGTTTTTCTGCAGCAATTCCTCCAATTGCTGTTCCAATGAACGCCGTGGACCAACGATCAGTGCTTCAAGCAAACTATCCACAAGTGCAGGAACCGGAGTTGTTTCGTTTAGTTGATTTGCTAGCTGTCGCAGGGTGTTTTCGTCCAGATGTATAATCTTGGCAGGCCGCATTCCACAGTCAAGCAACTGTTTAAGTAACCGCAGCCGGTTCAGCTGTCCGTCTGTATAGGCCCGTTCACCGCGTTCATTGCGAAGCGGTGCGGGAAATCCATAGCGCCGTTCCCAAACTCTTAGTGTGTCGCGATGTATGCCACTCTCACGTTCCGTTTCAGCTATTGATAAGAGAGATACCGTTGTCATTATTAATGTCCATGTCAAATAGATATTTAACTCAATTATAAGCCAATATATATAATTGTCCATGACAAAAATGCACAAGAATTTACTGTATCTTCCCCTCAGAAGTGGAGTTTGAGGGTATCGTGTTATTAACATGCGAACCATGCTTAAGGATCTCCATCATGAATCTCCGCCTCGTGGAAGGCAGGGATAGTGCGGATCAGCGAACCGTCATCCTGAATTTCTTCCGCCCGTAGCGTCAGGCTTTCAAGATGATAAGATGGAATTGCCAAAACCGTAGGCTGCTTGCTACGTTTCTCACTTTCACCTTAAAATCTGCACATCACCCACCACACACAAAAAAACCACGCTCTCCGTTCATCAAACCGAAAGCGTGGCCCCCTACCCTGATACAACTCCATACACCCACTTCGACAACCCCGCTATCCCCGGTGGAGAATGGTAGTTTTGCGACACAGGGTTAATCCTGCTGTGCCCTATCAAGTGAATACTGCTCATGATAGGGCAAAAAAAATGAATCATGAACCACGCCTGGCGCTGGTTCCGATAATAGTAGTGCTGTTCATGCAACGTACAGGGAACAGCAAACTACCGTCTCTTCCGGTCGTTTATAATCTGTTTTGCCTTGAGAGCACCTCTGATTATTTTTTGTTCACACCAGAAAGAGTGATGTAGTTTTCATGACTTGCTTCATCCAGTCCACGGATCCGGCTTACAGGCCGGAATCATTTCGTGCCCTCTTCCGCTATTTTCTTAATGGCGTTGCTCAATTCTTCCAGCCGGAATGGTTTTCGCAGAGCCTGGGCAAAACCATAGGCGCTATAATCGGACATCACCGGATCGTTAGAATAGCCGCTGGCGACGATCAGCCTGGCCGCCGGGTCCAGTTCCAGGAGTTTTGATGCCGCTTCAAGTCCCCCCATTCTGCCCGGAACGGTAAGGTCCATTATTACGCACAGAGGCCGGGCTCCCCGGTCAAGCTCCTCCCCGTACAGGGCAACGGCCTCTTCTCCACTGGCGCAGAGGGAAGCCCGGTAACCCAGATAGGTTAGAATCTCCTTCGCCACTTCGCGGATGCTCTCCTCATCGTCCATGACAACCACGTGCCCATCACCGGAAATGATCGATGTGGTTTTAGGCCGGTCCTCATCCTTCCCGCGTCCCGGTGATGCCGGGAGATACACCTGGAAGACGGTTCCCTCGCCTACACGGGAAGAGACCCTGACCTCACCGCCATGTTTCTTGACGATGGAATAGAGTGAGCTCAGGCCAAGACCGGTGCCGGTCTTTTTGGTGGTGAAATAGGGATCGAATATTTTACCCAGGTTTTCCGGAGCGATACCGCATCCCTGGTCGGCTACGGAGATCCGGAGATAGGGTCCGGGCGTGAGATCGGCCATTTCATCGGGAAGGAGACAATTGTTCAGCTCCACCCGCACTACTCCACCCTGAGGCATTGACTGATCGGCATTGATGACGAGATTATTGATTACCTGGCCAATCTGCCCCTCATCGGCTTCGATAGGCCAGATTTCCTCGTCGATGTACAGTTTTGCGGCCACATTTGAGCCTCTGAGGACAAATGCCAAGGCGCTCTGAACCACACTCACCACATCAATAACCTTCTTGACCGGCTCTCCTCCCCTGGAAAAAGTGAGAAGCTGGCAGGTCAGTCCGGTTGCCTCCTTTAACGCCTTTTCGCACCGTCTAATTCTCTCCCGCGACTTACTATCCTCGGGAAGTTGGACGCCGATCAGGGAGAGGTTGCCCATGATTGCCGTAAGCAGATTGTTGAAGTCATGGGCGATCCCCCCCGCCAGGACCCCCAGGGATTCGAGCTTTTGGGCTCTCAGCAGCTCTTCCTGCCTTTTTTTTCTGTCGCTGATGTCCCGGGCCAGAACCTGGAGCATCTTCTCCCCGCGATAGTCAAACGGCGCGGACGATACCTCGACCGGAACCGGCGTGCCATCCAGACGTATGAACAGTTCCTCCGTCGGCGGATTGGGTTCACCGGTACTGAATGTATGCGCTATCCGCTTTGTGACAAAATCCCGGCTGTCGGGATGGACGAAATCCAGGGCTTCCCTGCCATACAGATCCTCGGGCCGCTTCGCGCCAAGCAGCTTGGCTCCCTGGGGGTTGACAAAGACCAGCTTGCCGCCGGTATGGATGTAGATGGCATCGGGGTACAGCTCCACCAGACCGCGATAGCGGGCTTCACTCTCCTGCAGTTTTTCCTCCGCCAGCTTCCTTTCGGTAATATCGGAAAAATGTCCTGCGACCAGTCCCTTCCCGCCGAGCTCAAGAAGACTGGCCGTAACCTCGACGGGAATCAGTTTTCCTGAAGCAACCTTGTGTTTGGTTTCGAAACGCAGAGACCCCCCTTTCCCCATCTCTTGGGCGCGGCTTTCCAACTGGCTGATGTCATAGGCAGGGTCCCAGTCCGGGATCCGCATCGACCGCAACTCTTCCAGACTCTTGCCGTAATGAAGGCACGCCGCCCGGTTGGCGTATACCATCCTGCCACCGTCGGCCGGATCAAGGACATACACCGGGTCTCCGGTCAGTTCAATCAGCGTCCTGAAAAATGAAGTGTCGTGTTCCGCCTTCAATCGTGTAGTCAAATCCCGGACAATGGCGCAGTAGTATTCAGTGCCGTTGAAAATGAAAATAGTACTGGAGATTTCCACCGGGAGGGTGTGACCATCCTTTGTCCTGTGGAACCTGTTGTGGAGAATACTGCGCCCGGCTTGCCTGAGTTCCCGCACGTGGTTTTGCCATTCTTCAAGGGTAAAGCTGGGGTCGATGTCGGCAATGGACAGGGACAGGTATTCTTCGCGTGTATACCCCAGCATCTCGCAGGCCGCCCGGTTGACGTTCCAGAAGCGGGTATCCAGGGTAATCCACTGGATGGCGTCAGTGATGTTGTCTATGGAAAATGCTTTCAGTTCCAGCTTTTCTTCAGTCTGTTTCAACTCGCTATTGTCATTAATGAAGCCATGGAACTCGACCTCGCCCTCACCGCAGGTGACCGCGCGCATGCGCAGACTACAGGTGACGACCGCGCCATTTCTGGAACGGAGCCTGATCTCGAATGAGGACCAGCCGCTCCGGGACAGAATGAACCGTGCCATTTCAGCGCGTCTGGAAGGCTCTTCGTATAACGCCTCGGCAATGTTCGTTTCATTAACCTCCCGGATCAACTGATCCGGCGAATCGTACCCCAGCATCCGTGCACAGGTCCTGTTGGCGGTGATGATTTTCCCCGCGGAAGTGGAGCGGAAGATGCCGAGCGGAGCATTGTCGAACAGGTCAAAATAGGTGCCACCCCCATTGTCGGTCCCTTTTTCCGGGTTGTCGGTTTCGTCAGCTATTTCAACCCGCGGAAAACCGTTCTCCCTGAGAAGCCGGGCAAGTCTCTCCATATCTTCGTCGCCGCTGTCAACCATGATCAGTTTTTTCTTCATATCTCGCATCCTTGCATGCCGTCAGGTGCAATGCTGGTGTATCGGTATTAAATTGTAATAACTACAGCGAGATAGCCATTCCATCATTCAGCAGTAAGTCGAGCATGAGGAGCATTTGCAGTCTCAGGGGGAAGATTATAAACGATTGTTCAGGGCTATGAAAGAACAGGCGGCAGAATGAACTTATTCGGGAGTCTTTTTAGCAGATGCAATTGCCCACGCCAACCAGACAAGAACAGGAGTCATGACTCCCCACCCGAGTGCGAGAACGAGCATTCCCTTCAATGTTGGAAGCGATTCGGTTGCCCCCATCCTTGCCCCGCTGTAATAGGCCAAAGGTCCGCCGACTGCGCCGAAAGCCGCTGCCAGGAGATACCGTCCGCGCAGCCAGGCCATGGAGACATTCAGAGTGGCGGCAAAGTTCAGCCAGAGGCAGACCATCCAGGGCGGACTGCAGGGACGGGGAAACAGATGCTGCAGCGGCGTGAAGACACCTCCCGCCACGAATGCGGTGTCGAAGAGAAAGCCCAGCACTCCGGCCACCAGCAGAAGTTTCACTTCACCCCTGCGATGCTCCTGCAGTGCCAGATGGATCGCCAAGGTTGGTATCATGGCAACGGGGCCGAGCCAGAGCATCCCCCCTGCCGCTCCCAGCACTGCCGCAAACCAGGCAGCCTGGAACAGCGCCACATTGATTCCCTTACGGGTCAGGTCATTCACGGACGGCTTCCATCATTCGGCCAACGCTGAGGCACCTTGCGCAGTTTGGAGACATCATACCCCTGATTCTCCAAATCCTTCACCAGCCTCTGGTAATAGCCCTCCGGTATGTGGGGGGTACGTGCCATGATCCAGACGTAGTCGCGCTTGTTACGGCCGATGACGGTCTGGGTGTAATCTTCATTGAGATGGGTGATCAGATATTCAGCTTTGATCGGCCAGATGAACTGCATCCCCCAGGTGGAGTTGTTGACCGCATCGACGATAAAACCGCGCGGGTTGTAGCGTTTGGGTGGCCCGTCGAAGCTCCCCTTGCGGAACGTGAAGACCGTATCAATCGTACCGTCCGGGTCGAGCGCATAGGTCTCGACGGCATTGTAGGCCTCGGTCTCGATGAAGGTCGGGATGCAGGCGATCACGTGCCACGGCCCCATGAAGCGCTTGATGTCAATCTTGTCTACCGTCTTGAGCGGCGGCAGGGATGCGGCACAACCTGCCATTATCAAAAGGGCGATAGTCAATAACGTCTGTTTCATCATTACGCACTCCTTTCCAGCGGGTGCAACAGTGGTTCTTCTCGATATCCAGGCTTGGTGAACAGCAGTTGCAGGTCGCCGGTAAAGCGCTCGGCAAAACCTCCCTCGCAGTAACAGAGATAAAACTCCCACATCCTGATAAACCGTTCATCGAAGCCCATGCCCCTGACCTGCTCCAGATTGGCATGAAAAGCATTTCTCCATTTCCGCAGGGTCCTGGCGTAGTGCGGGGAGAGATCCTCCAGGTGTGTCAGGCGCAGGTCTGTCTCACGGGCCACTGCCTCTGAGATGGCATGCAGCGACGGGCAGCAGCTGCCGGGAAAAATGTAGCGGTTGATAAAGTCGGGGGCATTCAGGTAGCGTTCGTAGTGATGATCCGGCATGGTAATGGCCTGAATCAGGGCGGCTCCGTCCGGTTTCAGCCGGTCGGAACAGACCCGGAAATAGCGCGGCAGGTGACGATGGCCGACCGCTTCGATCATCTCGATTGAAACCAGCCGATCGAACTGCCCGGTCAGGTCACGGTAGTCCTGCTGCAGCAGCGTGATCTGATTGTTCAGACCGCAGGCCGAGATCTTCTCCGCCGCCAGATCGTGCTGCTGCCGTGAGATCGTGGTGGTGGTGACATGACAGCCATAATTCCCGGCGGCGTGGATGGCAAAGCCGCCCCAGCCGGTGCCGATTTCCAGCACCTTCATATCAGCGGTCAGCCCGAGTTTACGGCATACCCGGTCGAACTTGGCAGTCGATGCTTCCTCCAACGTGCAGTCATCCCGCTCGAAAATGCCGCAGGAATAGGCCATGGTCGGGTCGAGGAACAGCTGATAGAAATCGTTGCCCACGTCATAGTGGACGGCGATGTTTCTGCGGCTGCCGGTACGGGTGTTGTCGTTCAGACGGTGAAGCAGGCGCTGCAGCGGTGCCGTCAGCCTGGCCAGGCCACCTTCAAGCTGCTGCTGGGCCTCCTGATTGCGCACCATGATCCGTACCAATGCCGTCAGGTCGCTGCAGGTCCAGAGACCATCCATATAGCTCTCACCGGCAGCTATCGACCCCCCGAAGACAACCCGCCGGTAAAAGTCGGGGTGCTGTACCCGCACCGTGGAGGTCAACTCCGAGTCGTTACGGCCGAATTCCCGGCGTTCGTCCCGGTCTATCAGGACTAAATGATCATGCCGGATCGCTGTCAGACTCTTGAGCAGCAGGCAGCGCGCCAGTCTATTGATGATGCCGGTCGCCGTTGACGCGGTCTGCGGACAGGGATTGCAGGTCTGTTCGTTCTGATTCATTGGTGATAGCGTCCTTTCCTGATGTCAAGCCGTTCCGGGTGCGGGCAGAAGGGCACCCCTTTCCATTTCAGGCGCAGCGCCTGCCAGTAGATGGCGGCAATTACCTTGGCAGTCATGAATGGCCAGCGCAAAAGCACTCCTGCCAGATATCCGCCCGTCAGCGGCCGCCGCCGCAGATGCAGTGAGGCGCTGAAAATCTTTGCGCCCTGACGGGTGTTGGTCATACGGACTGCCAATTGTTCTGCCGGAGCGGTGAAACGCCAGTCATACATAATATCCATCGGCATGAAGGGCGACACATGGAACTCCTTGTTCAGCCGGTACAGGCGCCATTCGCCGTCACGCTGGTTCGTCTGGGCATCAAAGGCCCGCAGATATTCCTCCCCCCAGGGAGTGTTGTGGATCTCGACCAGAAACGCTTCCAGGGTCTGTCCGTTTTCAGCAAAACAGTAATAGATGCTGATCGGGTTGAAGCAGTAACCCAGGTAGCGCAGATGGGTCAAGAGCCGGATCGGCCCCTGCGGCCGTCTGCCCATCTGCCGCTCCACCTCGTCGCGCACGGCACTGTCGAGCGGCAGCGATTCAGGACGAAAGTGATCCGCCCGACGGAAGCTGGCCCAGTTCGGCTTCTCCACCGACCAGAGCCGGCGACTCGCGAAAACGGTCTCCAACTCCGCAAGGTCGAGATACAAAAAGAAGAGGCTGTAGTGGAACGCATTGCCGACCGGCGTCAGGCGTTGATGTCCGACCTGGCCGGTATAAAGGCAGCTTTCCATGGCTAGAGCCCCTTCCCGAACTGCCGGCAGACCGCCAGGGCGCTTTTGACGCCGTCCTCATGGAAGCCCCAGCTCCAGTAGGCGCCGCAATAGGAGGTGCGATTGACACCGCTGATCTCGTCCCTGCGTTTTTGCGCTTCGAATGCGGCGGTTGAGTAAACCGGATGGTGGTAGACCAGACGGCGGATGATCGCGTCCGGGGCGATCGCTTCCGGGCTGTTGAGCGTCACGCAGAAATCAACCGGTGCGCTGATGGTCTGCAGCAGATTCATCCAGTAGGTCAGCACGACGCTCCCCTGCTGCCGGCGGGGGAGCAGGCAGTTCCAGCTGGCGCGGGCCATGGGGATCGATGGCAGCAACCGGCTGTCGGTGTGCAGCACCGTATCGTTTTTCTGGTAGGGGATGGCTCCCAGCAGAGCCCGTTCCGTATCGGACGGGTCGGCCAGCATCCCCAGCGCCTGGTCGCTGTGGCATGCCAAAACCACATGGTCGAACTCCTCCGGCTCGCCGCCGCGGGGTGTGACCGTCACCCGGTCGCCGAAGCGCCGCACCTGTGCAACCGGAGTGGACAGGCGTATCCGGTCGCGGAAGGGATGGATCAGCGGTTCAACATACTGGCGGGAACCGCCTTTAACCACTCGCCAGGCGGGCTGATCCAGCACATTGAGCATGCCGTGGTTGGTGAAAAACTGAACGAAAGCCGCCGCCGGGAAAGAAAGAAAGTGAGCCGGATCGGCCGACCAGACCGCCGACCCCATGGGGATCAGGAACTTTTCGATGAACAGGGGTGAAAAACCGTTGGCGCGGAGATAATCACCCAGAGTCAGACTCAGGTCACTGCTGCCGTACAACTCCGCCGAGGAGCGGTTGAAGCGGAATATTTCCAGCAGCATCCGCCAGAAAGGAAGGCTGAGCAGGTTTTTGCGCTGGGCGAAAAAACTGTCCAGATTGCTGGCGCGGTATTGCAGCCCGGTCGTTTCGCAAACGGCTGAGAAGCTCATCGCGCTTGGCTGCGACGCAACCCCAAGACGATCCAGCAACGTGATGAAGTTGGGGTAGGTGCGCTCGTTGAAGACGATGAATCCGGTATCCACCGCATACGTTTTACCGTCATGGGTCACATCCAGCGTGTTGGTGTGCCCCCCCGGATAATCATTTGCCTCGAACAGGGTAATTGCATGTTCACCGCACAGAAGGTGCCCAGTTGTCAATCCTGATATGCCGCCGCCAATGATTGCTATCTTCATGGGTTCCCCCGTATTTCAAATCAGCGGCACGGTCTCTGTCATCCGGAACCAGGCCGCATGGGTAACGGCAGCACCTGCTCCCGGTCCTGCAATTGTATCGGCGTTTGCCTTTTGCACGTTTACTGCATCCACGGTGATGCCGCCGCGGCGAACCAGGTAGTTGCCCCGCACAGGAAGCAGCCCCAGCAGATGTCGACCCAGACCATCCTGACCGGCCAGCGCTCCAGCGTGGCCATATTGGTCATGTCATAGACACCGTAGACGATCAGGCCAAAAAGAGCGCCCCATGCAAGCGAAGATACCGCAAGGCGCTCCTGATTAACCCGCGGCAGCACGAACAGCACGATACCCAGCGGCAGCAGCAGGTAGACGATGGCGGCGGCCCAATAGACCGGGATGATGGTGGCGCCGCGTACCCGGGCGTACGGGCCAAGCTGGGTCTGGTAAAAGCCCTGCATCAGCTTGGCCAGCCAGATGTAGTCCAAAAGCAGCGTGAACGGCAGGCAGAGCAGGTAGATCTTGATACTGTGCAACATGTCAGACTCCTCCCCTGGGAGGCAGCGGGAAAAAGGCACTGGTCCGGCGCTTGTACTCCTGGAAATCGGCCCGATCCTCGTAGTGTTTTTCCAGCATCGGGATGCCGGAGACCTTCAGGATCAGGAACGTGATGGTCAGCGGGCCAATAATCGTATGCAAACCGCCCGGCAGTGACAGAACCATCAGCCAGATCCCCCACCAGAGGGTCACCTCGCCGAAGTAGTTGGGGTGACGGGTGTAGCGCCACAGGCCGGTTGTCATCAGTTTACCTTTGTTATCTGGATTGCGGAGAAACGTAACCAGTTGCCAATCGCCAATCGCTTCAAAACAGAAGCCGTACAGCCAGATCGCCAGCCCAAGCAGATCAAGCCACCCAAGGGGTGTTGCCGGCGCCTGATTGACAAAGATAACCGGCACGGCCACCATCAGCAGCAGAATTCCCTGCAGTAGAAAGACCTGCAGGAATGATCGCGGCACGAACCACTTTCCCCACTCCTCACGCCACTTCCGGTAGCGCTTGTCTTCACCTTTCCCCCGATTGCGGCTGTGAATGTGCACTGCCAGCCTGCCCCCCCAGACCAGCACCAGCCCCGAGACCAGCAGCCCACGCAACGGGTAGATCCCGCCCGCCAGCAGCGAAACCGCCGTTGCCAGGATGAACCCCAATCCCCAGGCCACATCGGCAATATCGTTACGGCCGCGAATCTGGGCGGCGATGAACCAGGCGGTCATATAGACCAGGATTGAAGCTGCGGTTATCGTGAAAACGTCCGTCATAATCTGGCCCATGGAGAAAAGTGGAATTCCGTGATGTTCTGAAAACGTGTCACCTGGGTACCGCGGCTGTCAATCAGGAGGGATACAGGATGCTTTCCTGACTGATTGGCCCATGTACGGGTGGTAGGGAGTGGGGTCAAACAACAGCTGGCGCAGCTCCGGGCTAACATTCACAGCACCAGACGGGCATAGGCACCACTCCCGTCGTCAGTGGCCAATATGGCCAGCGGCTGGCCGGAGCAGAGTTCCTGGAGAAAATCATCATGCTTGTGGCCGTCGTCGCAGGGGGCATGCTCTCCCATCAGGCAGGAGCTGACACCGATGTTGATTGAATCTGTCATGGGGACAGCTTCCGGGAAAAGAGTCTGCCCAAATTTTCTCCGCTGCGGATATGCCGCAACTGCAGCAGCAGGTAACCGGCCATGGCGAGGTTGCCCAGGGTCATGATCAGGATGAACCAAAGGACACGTATTGCAACAGACTGTTCGCGCCAGGCGACCCACAGCCAGAAGAAGAGGAAACCGCAGTAGGCGTCGGCCAGGGTGGCCCGGAACCAGGGATCGGGCCAGAGCTTCTGAGTTGCGCTGACGATGTCCTGCTGCAGCGAGGCGCTGATGGTAACATAGAGCATTACCGCCAGAACAAGACAGCAGACACCGGTCAGGAGTTTCTTCATGTCAGCGTCCTTTCAGCAGGTCGCGTTTCAGCTTTGCATCGATCGGCTCGCGCCCCAGCCAGATGCCGAAATAGGCGGCGGCGAAATCGGCCCCCTCGATGATGATCAACGGCGTGCCGTTCAGGGCAAGCTCCGTTCCCCGACCCGGCAGATAGGTCAGGGAGTAGCGGTCCCCTGGCTTTACGTCCTTATAGGCGGCATTGATCCGGTCGATGCGCCGCTGCAGCTTGGCGAGTTCCGCCGGTGTCTGGTTGCGTTCCAGGACCGGCGCGGCGCCCTTATCAAAATCCGGTCCCTTGATCGATACCAGGTAGCTGATCTCAAGGCGTTTGGGCACGTCGGACAGGACATCTTCCGCCTTGACCCCCTCCGGCAGGTAGAGGGCCGCCACATAGGCCATTAAAAATTTCAAATAATGCAACAGGGCCGCATTGCGCAGCGGCAGCGGTTTACCCCCGATGGTCGTGCGGTCGGCAAAAGGGATATGTTCAACGGTCAGGGCGTGAGACGGTACAGGGATACAGCAATGCAGTGCCGGCAGCAGAAAAAAGACACACCAAAACCGGAGGCAGAGATCTTTCACTTTTGAAATAATACTTGTAGGTTGACGCATCTGGTCATCAAGCAGTCGTTGTGTCAAACGCCAGCCCATGAAACCGGCAGCTCCGGTAATAGGTATTGAACCCTGAGACGTTTCCATGTAGCGTATTCCTCGTTAACTTATTGATAAACTATATGACAAGTAAAATAATAAGCAACCCGTATCCTCCCTTTAACTTCAAACTGCCGTAACGGCTCTTTCACGTTGGATCCATGAAGAGAAATGAAATGCGTTTTGGGTTGAGCTGAAAGTGGGAGCAGTCAATGATACTACGATTACGAAGGACCATGGTTATGGGTATTTTATCGAGCTTGCTGGCAGCCTGCGCCGGGGAACGCCCGCACAATCTGGGGGTGCGGGACGACAGATTGTCTTCCTGTCCGTCGTCACCCAACTGTGTGTCGAGTCAGGCCTCCGACGAGCGACACCGTATCGCACCGCTGGCGTTCAGTGGCGATCCCGACACCGCCTTTGCACGGCTGAAGCAGATTCTGGCGCTGCGGAGTGACACTGCCGTTATCGAGGAGAGCCCGGGCTATCTACGGGTCGAGTTGCACACGACTTTTTTTGTCGACGACGGAGAATTCCTGCTGGACAGGGTTAAGCGGGTCATACACGTTCGATCCGCGTCACGGTTGGGGTATTCGGATCTGGGCAAAAACCGCAGTCGTTTGGAGGATATCCGCCGTGAATTCTCCCCAGAGGAGGTACAACCATGAACATGCTGGTTGGACTGATGGAAAAAGGGGTGCTGCCGGATGCGGTCATCAGGCGGGGAATCAGACGACTGCTGCGGAAGCGACTGCAGGATGAGTATCACGGAGACACGGAGGTCGAGCGCAAGCGGCAAAGTGAATTCTTTGCCACCCTGCGGAGCAGTCCACTGGCGATCGAGACGGAAGCAGCAAATGACCAGCACTACGAGCTCCCCCCGGCATTTTTCGCCCAGGTGCTGGGACCACGCCGGAAGTACAGCAGCTGCCTCTACCCGATCGAAGTGACCGGCATTGCCGCTGCCGAAGAAGCCATGCTGGCGGAAACCTGCCGCAGGGCTGGCCTGGAAGATGGAATGGATATTCTGGAGCTTGGATGCGGCTGGGGTTCCCTGACGATCTGGATGGCCGAACAGCACCCGAATTCCCGTATAACGGCACTCTCCAATTCAGCCCCGCAACGGGAATATATTCAATCGGTCTGCCGCGAGAAGGGTTTCACCAACGTGCGGGTCATCACCGCCGACATGAACGTTTTCTCCTTCGACGATACCTTCGACCGGGTGGTCTCGGTGGAGATGTTCGAACATATGCGCAACTATGCCGAGCTACTGCGGCGCATCTCCGGCTGGTTGAAGCCGGACGGGCGACTGTTCGTGCACATCTTCTGTCATCGCGAACTGGCCTACTTTTTCGAGACCGAAGGGGATGATAACTGGATGGGTCGCTATTTCTTCACCGGCGGCATCATGCCGTCCGATCACCTGCTGTTTTACTTCAACGACCATCTGCTGGTGGAAAAACACTGGCGGGTCAACGGCCGCCATTACCAGCAGACCTGCGAGGATTGGCTCCTGCAGCAGGACGCCCGTCGTGAACAGATCATGCCGGTTCTGGAAGAGGTCTACGGTGAGGGAGCAGAAATCTGGTTCCAGCGCTGGAGGGTCTTTTTCATGGCCTGCGCCGAGCTGTTTGGCTATAACAACGGTAATGAGTGGTTTGTCGGGCACTACCTGCTCAGGAAGGTTTCTGGTGATTGCAGATGAAACCGATACGACTGGTACTCGCGTCAACCTTACTCATGCTCATAGGAGCTCTATCTGCCATGGCAACTGAAGAAGCCCCCTACACGGTTATAAAAACCGACGATACTTTTGAGCTGCGCGACTACGCTCCACAGATTCTCGCCGAAATCATTGTTGAAGGAGACCGAAAAGATGCAGGTAACAGGGCTTTCAGACCGCTGTTTCGCTACATCTCCGGCGACAACAAATCGCGCGGCAAGATAGCAATGACGGCTCCGGTTGCGCAGGAACAGAAAGGGGAGAACATAGCCATGACCGCTCCGGTCAGCCAGCAGCGGATACAGGACAGGTGGGCCGTGAGTTTCACGATGCCGGCTTCGTACACCATGGAAACGCTGCCGACTCCCGATAATCCAAACATTAAGCTCCGGCAGGTTCCTGCCCGCCGGGTGGCAGCTGTTCGCTATTCCGGTTTCTGGAGTGAGGAGAAGTATCTGCTCAACAAAGAAAAACTTGAAACCTGGATACGGAATAACCAGTTTCGCGTTGTGGGTGAACCGGTCTGGGCGCGTTATAATCCTCCATTTACGCTGTGGTTCATGCGCCGTAATGAGATCCTGATTCCGGTAGCTGCAGGTGCACTCTGATTCAGCCAGGGAGAATTGCATGGTGACATTGATTAAAACACCAACCATAATTGAATCGGTTGGGAATATGCCAAAGCGGATCGAGGAATATGTCGGGCGGATTAATTCTGCTACCGAGACGCTGAGCATTGCAAAGATGGTGAGCGAGGAAGGATGGGAAGAGCCGGGACAGACGCCAGAATTTGACGAGTACACGCTTGTATTGTCGGGTATGCTTCGCCTGGAAACTGAAAATGGCGTGCATGACGTATTCACCGGACAGGCGGTGATCGCACCTGCCGGGCAATGGGTCCGCTACTCCACACCAGAAGCAGGGGGCGCGGAATACGTGGCTGTCTGCCTGCCGGCATTCTCACCGGTAACCGTTCACCGGGACTCGTAACAATGACGCTGCCCTCTGATCGCACCTCGGGTCAGACAGGCATTTACCGCAGACTGTGAATCAGATTCCAACTTTGACCCTTCATCGGCGTTGAATGGTGATCAACCTGAATCTTTAAAAACCTGAATTATCGGCTAGTTGTATTGTAACATGGGTTAGTGTTGGACGCCGATGGTGGGTCAAACCACCATGCCGATTCTCAGTGCTACTATTCTTTAGACCGAATGATGCAACAGTGGAAGCCTGCCCCCACCTATCCTATTTCACTGCTGAATGCAGATGAGCCTAAAAGGTTTGTTGTTATTTGAGCCGCAGGCATTGACCGAACCACCACTCCAGCCACTACCAATATTGTCAGCACTTCCAAGCTCGAACCAGCCTTGACTTGTTGAAGTCCAATCCGCACAGTTGTTACCAGTACTTCTACCGTAGGCATCTGTGCCTGTCCATGCAGCAGCTCCCTGACCGACCAGATTATTCCTGAATTCATCGATCATTATTGGTTCTTTTAACCAGCCATCCGTCAAATCGGTCCAGTTATTTGCAACGGTAGAACCATCTACACGAACATACGCTGCAGGGCTGTGTGCTAAACGATCTCTTGCAGAGATATTAGAATCTGAGAGCCAAGCTTTGTAAATTCCCTGTAATGTGGCAACATTTGCAGCTTCCTGGCATTTAGAATCGGCACCTACCAAGCCACCCAGGTTACTCGTGAATTCATTACTGGTAATGAAAATGATCTTCTTATGACAAAAAGGCGGGGCCGGCAGATTGTCATCAGCATAGGTTTGGCATATTGCATCTCTTGTGACCTGGCTTCCAGGTGTACCAGGATCTCCTTTTTCACCCTTATCTCCCTTGTCACCTTTCAGGGTTGCCGTAGATTGTTCGCTGTTATCCGAGAAAACGATCCTGCCGTCGTCTTTAATCTTGATATTACCAATTTCAACATCTGCGAACGCAATTGATGATACCAAACTAAGTGCAAACAAGATCAGTCCTAAGCACTTAACATTACGTAACATAATGTTTTCCTCCTAAAATGTTTGCGCCATCTCTCAATGACTCCCTTGCTCACCACCCCAAACGGAACATCGATACTGTGATCATGAAATTGTGTGGGAAACAGGGGAAATGGGGAGTGTCGGTGTTTGTCAATAAACAGCCTTTCCCCTTATTGCCTTTCATTGTCTTACTCAACTGAAGTTACGTTTACCTCGCTTCCAGTTGTCCATTACGTCTTTTAATAACCAGAAAGAGAGTAAAGCCGTCAGATTTCCAATGAAGCCCAAAAGGGCCCATTCAACTTTATATTTTTCCGCTCTATTATAGAGCCATGCTGAGCACAGCGAGTTAATAACAATCAAAACCACTGAAGAGACTATGGCGTCCAGCTGCAGTTCGTTTCCCCTCACGGCAAATTTTGCTGTCGAAATAGAAAATCCGATAATGGCAAGAACATTCAGAACAATTAGAAACTTCTTCATTTTTGTCACCTTTTGAAGTCTAACGGGGCCGAGACGCAGCGGAGAAGCGTTAGCGGAGACCTGCTGCCGCCGAGTGGTTATGTCATTCAAAACCAATTTTCTTTCTCTGCTGGTGTTTCCTGGATTGCTTGAATCTCTTTTTTCCTTCTTCTTGCCCCGGGCAATTGTCCCTTTGAAGCTAACACTGCAAACCAAATAAATAGGACTGCGTAAATCAGGTTATAGATAACTTCGATTTGTTTTGGCATTTTTTCAGTATCAAGAGTATAGCCTGGAACAAATATCAAGGTTGTACATTCGGCAACTATTCCCAGAACAATTAATGTGATAGCTGCCCAAACACAAAACAAAAAAAATCTTCTTATTGCTGAAGGATAATTATAGGTGATGTCAGCTTCAATGTTTTGTTCTGTTTCTCCGTTATTTGCAAATTCTGGGTTTTGTTCAATTCTTCTCCGTGACAACACCACTAATGTTTTAGCAAGATGATCATGAATGGCTTGATGTTTTTTACTGAACAACATATAGACCATTGAGAAGCTGCCTAAAATTGTTTTTAAGAAGTACCTCAAAAAGGAGGCTGGAAGCGGGCATTTCCCACCAGTCTCCATTCGTATCACTTGAATTCCAAAAATGTATTGTCCCAATGTAAACCCAAGAAATGAGATAAGAAGAGGCTCAAGGAAAAGAGGTGGAAAATACATTGCTATGGCATTTGCGCCAGTATCTCTTCCGATCAACATGCTAATCGTCAAGGGAGAAAGTATCATTAATGTTAGCAAGACTACCCCGTCTATTATGGCAGCCTTAATCCGACGTGGTAACGTAGCAAAAAGTACTTCGGTCGTATCCATCTGTCTTTAATCTCCTGTCTTCTGCTTTGACATAACGACTTATTAGTACGTTTCCATATATAAGCCATTTAATACCTATATAAGAAAGTTATGGCCGATATAAGGAACTCGCGATCTTCCTCATATAAGTAATTACCGAAACAAACTTCATCATCCCTTCACAACCATCTCCACCAATTCTCACGTCCACTTATCATCTAGAAAGCCTGAACCCCACCTACCCCAAATATCTTTTTCTTTCTTGCTCATTCAAAAACAGCTTCTTGCCAATTTTCTTATTTTTATTTAGAAAACGTTCGACGAAGGTGGTCAAGAGGCTCAAGGGGATTAGGACTTTTAATATTTGTGAGTTTGAAAAGCCAAAATAAACTTCGGCCACATATGCCCCAGCCACAAAACCCAAGATTAAAATTAGCGCAAATATCATTTCATTTCTGCTTAGCTTTCTCGACACGTATCACCTCTATCTTCCATGGGGCAACTCGCTATTGACCGGTTCACGCGCGCGTGAACCGGTCATCCCCCCCAAAATGGATATTTAGTCTTTTTGTCACTTTTTGAAGTCTAACGGGGTGCCCCCATGACCGGCGCGGGTTTTCGCCGTCCGCGTCCATGGGGCTGGTTATGACATTCCGTCATCTCCGGCAGCACGCCTTGACCTTCCTGCGGGGAGAGAAAAGGAGATGGGAAAATGTCAGTATTTTTTAGCGGCTTCAAGAATATCTTCTATCAACTTCACAAGTTCAGGTCGCCTTGTACTTGTCAACAATACTATGCCCGCATTTTCCATTCCTGTTTCAAGGTTTTCAAATTCTTTCTGCCACTCTTTATACTTGTTCCAATATTCGTCAAAACACCTCCTGTTTTCTCCGCCGAGATGCCCGACAAAGGACAACATAGCAATATCCTGATTTTCAAAGAGTGTGGGGAATCTTTTAAACTCTTCCGTGGTAAACTGGTCTTTCCTGAGGATTCTCATGGCAGGAATAAACGAATTTTTCAGCGCAAGGAAGTCTCTGTTTTTCTCTTGCCGGTCAACAATCTTGAAGGCGGTGTTTCTTGCGAGCCAAGCTCCGAGAGCGACTCCGACAAAAGTTCCAATGATGGGATAAATACTCGAATTGACGCTCACTATAAATCTCCTTGGTGGGAACCTTTGTATGGGATTATTTGTGCATTAGCCGGTGTTGTAGTCGGCCACTTCATCACTCTATGGCTTTCGAAATAACGGTGCGGGAGAACACCGGCGGTTTTTGGCCGGTGCTTCTTCCTGGATACTATGTAAGGCCCCCTTGGGCATACGCATTTTTGTCGTA
>JACAAY010000042.1 GCA_013377095.1 Desulfuromonadales bacterium | reverse complement strand
CATTAAAGTTCAACTCGTTACATCGGTACAATCAAAATTTACCGGACAGTAGTGACCATGATCATGAAAATGCGTGGGAAACAGGGGGAATGGGTAGTGTCGGTGTTTGTCAATAATCAGCCTGTCCCCTTATTGCCCATTTACTGTTGTCAAATGTGTAGTTCCGACACTTTTGCAAATTGCGCGATTTTTAAGCATCTGGCCCACGCAGTATCGTCTGTTCGTTGTGAGTTCTTTTCAGACGGTGACCAACAGCGAAATAGAGGCCGATGATTATAATTGGAACCCAAAAGGCCCAGTGAATGAGCGGGTATGTAAGAGTCTGTATCCCGAAACCTCCTGCGGCCCCGCCAACGCCTCCAAGAAGCGCACCGATTCCGGACATTGCGAGCGCACCGATAGCGACCCCGACTCCGCCTGTAGCAACTCCAACTGTCCCAACAACTAACCAGGTCGCAAATCCGACTGCAGCACCTGACCCAGCACCTATTGCAACTTTTCAAATACCTGGCACAACTAGCGCCGTATAACTACCAGTCAAAGTAGCGAGATATATCCCGTAGAGCACGATTAGCCAGCCAAGCAACTTTCTTTGTAAAAGCGACAATACACCAAGTAGCCGCAATATGATCGCTGCGATAAGAAGTATGGCGCCAATACCAAGTGCTACCAAGACCACAACATTCATTGCACGTACTCATGATGCCTAACGACTTGAGGTTCTGCCACTTAGCGACAGCAACCTAGTTTGTGGGCTACCTATGAAATGTAAATATTCTAACCACATAGTAATTGAGAATACCACATGCCAGAGGAAATACAGAGCCAAGAGGGATGTCGTTGATTTCTAACAATGACATTGGTTCTGGTGCGCATCCTAAAATACTATAAGCATTGCTGGTGTCGATTACACGAGGCTGCAAACGCTTTACCTGTTTATCGCTGACATAAACAACGCCTTCAAAAGCATCCATAATAGAAATTGATAACCTATCAACGTCAGGAAGATCCTGCGGGCGAGAAGAAAATACCTCTATCATTAGTTCTACATGGTCAGGATCAGGGGTAGGAAAATATTGTTGAATTTCTAACTTGAGGTTCTGGACCTCTTGCTTTAGCCTTTCCTTGCCCCCCTTACTTCTCATTGATTTCGGTACTCCCTCGAAAATACATGCAACCTTTCCAGTTCGCACTTGTAAGAATGGAAATTTCAATTCCGAGAAAGGAAGAGAAGAAAGCCATTTTGCGATTTCGGAATGGTTGAATTCCTCGAGAACGGCGCTTCCAGCAATATTTTGAATATTTTGCACGCTATTCCATGGACAGAATTCTATGGAATCTTCTTCAATCCAATCATCAAGATTAAGTGCGGGATTCGACATAAGTAGGGCATTTTGAGTAAATCTTATGGCCTTATTACGAGCGAATATCATTTCTTGGCAGAAATCTGTAAATGTTATTACCGATTCAAAAGACATATTGAATTTTTGAAACAATACATTGCCGTCGAGAAAAAGACTGTTGTTCAATTTATTCCTTCCTACCTAACGGACATGGAAATTGATCTGCTTTGTCCAGCCCTATTTTAGCTGGGAATTGCATCATCAATTTGTTTTACCAAAAAATAATTACGACCAATTTTCCCTGCTCAAGCTTCTTCAACATGGGGTTCATCATCGAAGTCAATCAGACGACCTTCGATATCGCTCCACATTGCGTAGTCAGGTAGTGAGTAAACGTCGCAATCAACTGGTTCAATCAGGTCTAGACGATTTACGACAGGAGTATATGGGTTCATCTGATTCCTAACAAACACACCACCTTCATCAGTGAACTTCACAGTCATGTTGATGAAGTCTCCAGTGGCGCGCAAAGGGGCATTTGTATCGTTGAAGCCTCCCGACGTCATCATTTGCAGTAATCGTGGACTGAAAACCGCACATCGTGGTTCGCCTATTGAGGGCCAACTGACCAAAACTAAATTCACACGTGATTGTATGAGGTTATCAATCTTTGATTTTTCAAAACGAATAATTGCACGAAGACCAGCGGTTGTCTTGACTTGAATTTTGTACAGCATCATGTCATCCGAATACCGTGATTTCTTTGTCGCCAAGAGGTCGACACCAGTATCCACAGGCAAAACGTTCGCATTAAATCCACGCCGGAGAAGACAGGCTGCAACCCAATGTTCACCAGCGGCACCAACGAACAAATTCTCACGTCCCTGTGTAATTTTCGAGTTAAGCTGTTTGACATGCAACATAATCGTCTCCACGAATTAGGCATAACTCGATACTAACAAGCTCTGGACATTGTCCCAAACAGAACATTTAACCCATTATTATGAAAGAGTGCCTATCCAGCTAAAATCCGCGCAAAAAAAAGGAACAGAAAAACTTCTTTTCTCTGCTCCTTATCTCAGTTGGATATCACCCGCCATCCTCATCGCCTTAACTCTTCCTTGAGACTAGCCCCTTTGAGCCGCTCGCCGCTGTTATTCTGCCCACCACGCCCTCGCTCAAAGCCTCATACCCTGAGATCACTTCCATTATGTTTTGGCGGAGTCGTTCGTCAAGTTTACAAAAACGGAGCAGCAGATCCTGCTCGTCAGGTGCCAGAGGTTCGGGTGTAACAGATGAAGCAAGCTCAGGGTCACTCCCCTACCCTCTTACCAGCCAGTTCCAGTCATTCCCAAATCGTTCTGGTTGTTGAAGAACAACAGGACGCAAATATGGAAAAAAGGCAATAAACAAACATTAATTGTACTGTCTGTTACCACATTAAAAAGGATTTGTCATGTTGAATATTGACTTTCAAGGCCATCCGAGAACGGTCAAAGACCGCTGTAAAAAACTGAGGGATGTAGCTCGCAAATTCGGGCAGAATCCAAGGTCCCTGCATATGTTTACCCTGGGAAAGTTTTCAGGGAAAGCGGCGAGGGAGTGTATGGGAAAAGCAAACAGGCCCTGATCGCCATGGACCTGCTGGTGTACGAGGTGACCGAGGAAGAACGCCGGAGGCGGACACACCCGGTAAAGCCGCTTAGAATAAGCATCCAGCCCATACAACCACCAGACTCATTCTTTTAATATTACAAACGAAGGCGGGTGTATAATGACTACGTACGACGCGAATCGGCATTCAATTTCGGGCAGGACCGTTCTCCACACCAACGAACTGCACGTATCGCCACGGCCGCACAGGTCCAGTACGACACAATCTTGTTCGATAATTTCGCTAATTCAGGTACCATCGACCATCTCCCCTCGACCATAAACGGAAACATGCATGAGGGCGTATTGATCCACACTGTCGCGACGTTGCAACTGTTTTGCGCACCAGCAATTTCCAAAACCGGCGCGCCCTCTCACATACGACTGTGTGTGCAGGCCATTCGGTATATACGGGCATTGCCGGGTTTCAGCTGGTCGTCAATGGGTCATTGCTGGCCACCGTCAATGCAGGCGGCAACTCGACGAAACATTTAGATCTACGCAATCTCTATCTGCTATTCAGCAAAAACGTCATGTTATTGCCGAGCACGACAGCTGGGTCGATCAGGCTGATATTGAGTCGGGAGATACAATCACGCTGGAGTTTTTGGATAACCTCACCGGAATCGTCATCCCCGCCGAACAGTCTCCCGGCAATTTCAACCAGGCGGACAACATAAAATTAACAGTATTGATATGAGGAGAATCGAGATGAAACGATATGTTGGAATTTTGTTGGTGTGGGCTCTCTGTGTGATACCCGTGACGGCTCTGGCCGCCACCAGTATCACCACTCGGGCAGGTGTGGGCCGGTCGCTGACCTGGACCGAGATGGACGGGAACTTCAGCAATCTCCGCACGGCCATCGATACAAACTCCGCCAACCTGGGGGCCAGCCTGGCCAGTCTGCTGCAATCCCAGACCGCCGGCACGCTCGGTTATCAAACCGTGGCGGCCATGAACGCCGACCTGGCGCACCCGGCAAATACCATCGCCCTGGTAACCAACGATCCGACCAGCACAAATAACACCTACTGGATCAAGCTGGGCGCATCCGGAACCGGCAGTTGGCAGAAATCGTCTCAACCGGCCGCCATACCCTTGGTCAACGCCAGCTTGTACGCCGATTTTGCAACGGCGGTATCTGCCCAGGGTACCACTATGACCACCCTGGTCGTATCCGCTTCCATGCCGGTCACAACGGCCGTCAGCGTACCTACCACCATCAATCTGATGTTTGTGGGAACGGGATCGCTGTCTCTGTCCGGATCGGGAGCGGTAACCGGTCTCAAAGAGTCCCGGCCCGAATGGTTCGGAGCGGTCGGCAATGGCATCGCCGATGATGCCGCCGCCGTGCAGAATGCCATCAATGCCTCACGGCGCGCCGTCTTGAGCAAAAACTATCTGCACTCCAAAACCCTGTACATCATCAATGATTACCAGGAAATAGTAACTGAAGGTGTTGGACAGCTAACCTCTGCGACAACATTGACAGGGTACTCAGCGCTTACGGGATTGGTATACCCGTCATCCGTAGTCGTTTACCAAGCCAATTACGTTAAAATCATCGGTATCCGCATTGATCAGTCTCAGTTGACGACAGCCAATTGCGATGGGATTCTTTTTTACAAAAACAGTACGAACGGGATTGTCAGCAACTCACGGATTGTGTCGAGCAAGGGCGATGCCATCCATTTTTACGATGGGTGCAACGACGCACAAATCACCAAAAATACCGTTACCGGCAGTGCGCTGGACGGCATACTCTTCCATGCGCGTTCATACCGTGCGGTTATCTCCGACAACATTGTCCGAAATACCGCCATCGTACCTATTGAGATTGAGGGGAGGATCGGCACGGGAGACACCGACCTGCAGCCCTGCACAGACGTGGTGGTCACGGGCAATGTCATTAGCAACGACACGTTTTACGGGAATCAGGGGATAATGATCGACTGGTCCAGCGGAGTGGTTATTTCTGGAAACACCCTTAAAAACGTACTTGGGGTGCAATGTATCGGAGCGTCAAACACATCCATCTCGCACAATACCTTCGAAGAGTGCTGGAACCTGGCGGTATTTTCTGCCGAAGGCTTTACCAGCCAGGTCACCAGCAAAAACATTGTGGTCGACGCAAACGTTTTTAATCTGTCGGCATATCCCGGTTCTCCCCGGTGGAACGGGGTCATCACCCTGGATGCGGTTGACGGGGCAACCGTCAGTAACAACACCATGAAAATTGCCAACCTCACCGGCATCGCAATCAGACGGACTGCTACAGCCCAAAATATAGCCGTCCGTAACAATACTACCGTGGGCATCCCGCTGTTTGTTTCAACAGCCAACAACATGGTGATTTCAGGCAACACAATTCAATCCCCATTTGGAGCGCCCATTTTGACCTTCCCATCCGGCAATTTGAGCAACCTGGTGTTTACGGATAATACCATTGATCAGAACAACACGATCGTTTTCAACAATGCAAGCAGTACCATCACAAACCTCAACTTCTCACGCAATACATTCAAGTCCCTATCCCAGGCAGTGGGTGTCTTTTTCCAGAACGTCACCCTGGTACGGGCAGTTATCTCGAACAATATTTTTTATGACACCGCCAACACGCCATTACATTTTGATGTTTCAATCACCGCTGGGGCAGACAGCATCGTTTCCAACAACATCGCAAAGGGCACCTGGCTGGGTGGTAAATCGTTTACCAACGTGGGGAACTACTTTTAGTACGACACCGACAGTTATGCTTGATTTTCGGGAGTAAGCTTGTTTTCAATTTTACTGACTTCATAGGACGACATTATCAATGCAATGATTTCATCCCTTCGCATATTCCAGAACAACACGTCTCCAAAACGCTCCCAATCTGATTGATTGACAATCTTCAATTTAAAAAATATTATAATCAACTTTAAAAACAAGCCTGCGCTACGGAACCTTAAATGCCAGCAGGCTGTCCTGCGGAATGTCAGGTTAGAATCCAAGTAAATACTCAAATCTGAAAGGCAATACAGGCTGATGAGTAAATTGTCTTCATACCAGCAAAACAAATTGCGGGAAACAATCTTAAAACACAATCTAATCGACGCAGGACAGATTATTCTCGCAAGTGCCGTTGAATGCTGGTCTCTTACTTTGAGTGAACCGGAGGACTTCAGCACCGTTGGAAACTGCCGAATCGGTGGCGACCCCGATTTGCCAGCCTCCCTTGCATGGCCGCAAACCGATGACGGCCTGTACCTGAACTTCATCATGCAAATCAATCTGGCGGAGTTACCGCCGCTCTTCGATCACCCTTTACCAAACCATGGCATGCTTTATTTTTTTGTAGAGTCGGATGAATCCTGTACCGATGTAAAATCCAAGCTACTTTTCCATGATGGCGATTCATCGTTTCTTTCAAGAGTCACGTCTCCCGACTACGACCAGCTGGTTCATGAATACTACGTTGACCTCGAACCGTACAAAGTAGTGCCCATCGTGACAATAGATTTGCCCGAATTCGGCTCAGAAACCTTTGAAATGGTGGAAGCGGTATCCCGGGATACCCCATTCGGCACCATAGCCGAACGATACTGCGAATTACTCGAATCCGTATCCTGTGCGGACAAGGATATACACATTGTGAGTAAGGTTTTTGGACATGCGTCTGAAATAGAGGGGGATATGCGTTGGAATGCCTGCCTTCACAAGGCAGGGCAGAACATTTTGATCTGCAACCATCATAAACAGAAAAATGAAGTGGAGGATCTGCTCAAAAAAGCACTGCAGGATAACGAAGCACCGGAGATTGAGTATTATCGGAATGTCAAAGAATCTCTTGCCTGGTATCAGCACCATAAAGAGCAATTGCAGAGATCACGCCACGAATGGCTCCAACTTCTCAAGATCGATTCAAACAGAAGCGTCGACCTTTCAATCTGGTACGCAGGAAGCTTCTACATCCTGATCCGCGAAGAAAATCTGCGTAGACGTGATTTTTCAGATATCTACGTTGAAATTGTGGCGGGCTAACGTCGATGCTGGAAACATAATCGATGAACGACAGTGTGCTTAACCACCCGGATATTCAGGTCACCTCCCGGGAATAGTGATACAGAGACACTCACCCTCGGCGTAGACCGTATCGCCACTGCAGACCCTGCCATGCACCATCACCTTGCGACCCTCGGCGGACACAATCCAGCTTTCGACCGTCACCACCTTTTCAAGCGGCAGCATGGTGCGGAAACTGATGTTCAAATTGCCGGCCACGACCGGATATCCTGCTACCCAGGCATTGAGCCCCAGCACCTCGTCAAGCACCGCTGCTATGGAGCCGCCGTGGGCATGCCCCGGTGGCCCGCCGGTATCCGGGCCGAACCAGATTCGCGCCCGCAACTGCTGCTCCTTGTTCAGGTAATAGCGGACCCGGAAGCGATTACCATCCGGTTCGCCGGAGACGAAGCGCAGTGATTCACCCATTATGGATGGGGCATCACAGGGGATCCAATCAGCCTCCCCGCTCAAATCCACCGCCGTACAGGGGAGCACAACTTCATTTTCGACGATACTGCTGTTGGAACAGGTCATAGGTACCTCCGTGGTTAACTTATGCAAAACAGGGCGGGTGGTCAAGAAGATTGGCACAAATCGGGGCTGGAGGGCTCTAAGGGAAGGCAATCCCGTACATGTCAACATACAGACCTCCCCTTGACCGACACCGAAAAAACACGATTGACGCTGTATATATAGCGTGTAAGATTCCAATGGTGGCAACGCTACCGTATCCATGCTGAAAACAGGAGGAAGATATGCAATGCCCGTTCTGCAAGGAAGAGGTTCTGGATGGCGCCACCAAGTGCAAGCACTGCGGTTCAACCATCGGCGTCCTGCCGGTACGCATGGCAACAGTTGATCAATCCGATTTTGGGGAACTGTTTACGACGTCCATAAACATCTGGAAGGCAAACCTGGTGGATCTGATCATCCTGACGCTTGTTTTCATGCTGCTCGTCTGGATCCCCATCGCCAACATCGGCTTCATTGCCGGCTATACCCGTTCGTTGATGAAGGTGGCCAGGAGTCAGGGCAGAGCAGAGGTGGGAGACCTCTTCAACGCCTGGGACTGTTTCGCCAATCTTCTGCTCTACCTGATCCTGAGCCTGATTGCTGTGGTTATTCTGCACTTTGTGCCGATTATCGGTTCACTGGCGGCCCTGGCGCTGGGATTCGCCATTGCCCCTGGCATGTATGCCATCATTGACAACAAATGCGGTGCCATTGATGCCTACAAATGGAGCTTCGAAACGATTCAGGCCAATTTTGTCAACTGGCTGCTGGCCTATCTGGTCGCCAATGTCATCGCCTGCGCCGGCATGATCGCCCTGTTCATCGGTATTATTGTCTCGGCGCCGTTGGGCGCGCTGATCTATATCCTTCAGTACGAGAGAGTAAAACCGATATAGTCTAAATTTCGGCAAGTTACCCATAAATAGAGGAACAAACGGATGAAGCGTTTCATAGTGAGCATCGCGATGGTTGTGCTTACCTGCACAGGAGCATCAGCCGAGTCATCGGTATGGAAAGTTCAAAAGGACAACTCCATCATCTATCTGGGCGGTACCTGCCATATTCTGCGTGAGGCCGACTTTCCGCTGCCGCCGGAATATGACAAGGCCTACCAAGCGTCAAAGGTAGTGGTTTTCGAGACCGACCTCGACAAACTCCAGGATCCGACGCTTCAGCAGAAGTTGCTGATACAAGCCATGTATGCTGACGGCAGCACAGTTGAAAAGCACCTTTCAGCCAAGGCGTATGGCGAGCTCAGCGCCTATTGCGCCTCCAACGGAATACCGCTGGAGGCTTTCAAACAGTTCAAGCCGTCCATGCTGATGGTAACACTTACGGTTATGGAATTCATGAAGCTGGGGGTTACCCAACAGGGGGTAGACCAGTTCTTCCATGGTCTGGCGACCAGGGACGGAAAAAGAGTAGAGGGGCTTGAGACAGCTGAAGAACAGATCAATTACATCGTCTCAATGGCGGATGGCAATGAGGACGACTTTGTCACCTATTCAATCAACGAATTAAATACCATAAAGCAACAGTTTGAAATCATGGCCGATGCCTGGCGCAAGGGCAACACGGAGAAGCTGAATGCATTGATGACGACCGAACTCAAAACGCGCCAGCCAAAGCTCTACAAAAAACTGATAACCGATCGTAACAGGAATTGGCTGCCCCTGATTGATGCCTATCAGAAAACACCCCGGACGGAATTTATCCTGGTGGGCGCGGCTCATCTGGTGGGGCCGGACGGAATACTCGAAGCTCTCAAAGCAAAGGGATACAAGGTCGATAAACTGTAATCAGTCACACCCCTCCTCAACTTGAATAACGCTCTCCCGCATCAGACGAACAGCGGAACGCTGGAGCCCAGCCCATGGGCAACGCTGGTAAAGGCATCCCGCTGTTCCAGTTTGTCCGGGCCGAAACGATCTGAAAACAGGGTGCGGATATGGGGAATCTTTGATGTCCCCCCGGTCAGAAAGACCGTATCGATCTGCTCAATCGCCAAACCGGAGCCCGCCACAACCTCGTCGATGCAGGCCTCGATCTGGCGGAAGTTTTCCCCGTTGATAACCTCAAACTCACCCTTTCTGATTTCCTCGTTGATGCACAGGTCGCGCTCCGTAAAGCTGATCATGGCTTGATCCTGGCCGGAAAGCGCGCACTTGGCGCTCTCAATGGCCTGAAACAGAAAAAAACCGTAATTGTCAGCGATAATGTTTTCCAGGTTCTCGATTGCCCGGCGGTCGTTGGTGGTATTTTTGATAACCCGGATATGCTCCCTGGTTTTGCGCGCCCGCAGCAGGGGTATGCGATGCCACTGGCAGAGGGTGTGGGTCAGGCTCTTGGGGACGGATACCCACTCATCCTTGCCCAGGGTCGTATACTTTGCGTGACGGCCGAAATGGTGGGCCACCTTGTCCCACATGATCTGCGAATCAAACTTGTCACCGGCGGTATAGACTCCGCCCAGGGACAGGACATCGCCGCGCCGGTCGGAACGTTCAAAAGCTCCGCCTTTCACGCGGATAACGGAGAAGTCGGATGTGCCGCCACCGAAATCACCGATAAAGACGATCCGCTCTTGCCCCGGCAACAGGGTTTCCTCAAAGGTCAGCGCAGCTGCCACCGGCTCGTACTGAAACCAGATCCTGGTGAAGCCCGCCTTGCGGGCCGCCTTTTCAAGGCGCTGCTGGGCCACGGCATCCTTGGCGCTATCCGTGGAAAACACTACCGGCCGCCCCAGCACGACAGCATCCACGGAACAACCCACATGGGCCTCTCCCGCAGCCTTGATCTTTTTGAGGATGATGGCCACCAGATCATCGATGGTATAGCGTTTGCCAAAGATTTCGGTATTGTCAAAACTGGTGTTCGGCAGAAAGGTCTTGATCGATTGCATGAAGCGCCCGCTGGCACCATCGCCCACATACTGGCGAATGGCCTCCTGACCGGCAAAAATCTCGTTCTCCTCGTTAAAATAAAGCACCGAGCGCATCAACGCCCCGCCACCACCGTCGCCATTCACGGCAACCATTTCAACCGCTCCATTCCGATAGACTGAAAGCGCCGAATTGGTTGTCCCAAAATCGATGCCGAATACGATCTGCATGTACAAACTCCTTCGCGCCCAAAAGACAAAAAAACACCCACTGCACAACCGACTTTCATACGGTGTGTGGATGCACGTGTTATGGGACGTGATGATATGGTGATGTGTTGCTACCTGGGGGGAGGTCAGGCAGGCAGGGCCGCATTGAGTTGCCCTGCTCGGATCCTTTCCTTCATGCTACTGCTTATGTGGTTTCAACCGCATCGGAGTGGTCAGGGGGGTAGGTTCCTGGGGTGAGTCACCTGCCGGGTGTGCTTCCGTATCAGCAACGACCTGTTCCGGCTCCTCGAAACTGATCCGTCCGACTTTTCCGGCACGCAGTTCCCGCAGAAAAGCTTCCGCGGCGCGGTTGTGGTCGATGGCGCCACCGGCCATCAGGCATCCCAGACGACGGCCGACCGCCTCGAGCAGGGCATGGGGATCCTCGGGCAGCTCCTCAAGACGGTAGCGCAGCGCCAATGCTTCGGGATAGCGCCGCAGCATGTATTCGGCGGCAAACAGCCCCACCGTGGCGACATCAAAGGCGCCTGAACCGATGGCGCCGCTGGCGGCCAGTCGATAGGCGCCCACCTGGTCGTCCATGACCGGCCAGAGCACCCCCGGTGTATCGGAAAGGACTATGCCGTTGCGCAAATCGATCTGCTGGGCGCAGGTGGTAATGGCCGGCTTGTCGCCAACCTTGGCCATGCTCCTGCCGGCCAGGGTATTGATCAGGGTCGATTTGCCCACATTGGGAATACCGCAGACCATCACCCGCAACGGCCAGCCCGGTTTGCCGCGATGGGGAACAATCTGCTGACAGAGTTTGATCAGCTTCTTTGCATCACTGAGCTGTTTTGCCGACAAGGGCAGTGCCTTTACCCCAGCCTCGGCTTCAAAGTTACGCACCCAGGCCTTGGTAACGATCGGATCAGCCAGGTCGTTTTTGTTCAGTATCTTGATGCAGGGTTTGTGGCGGCGGACTTTTTCCAGCAGGTGATTGGAACTGGATGAAGGGAGTCGGGCGTCCAGAACCTCGATAACCACGTCGGTCCTGCGGATCGCCTCGGCAATCTTTTCGATCGCCTTGTCCATGTGACCGGGATACCATCGAATTGTCATACTGTTATTCTTTCCTTTATGGTTGCGGCTTTATAATCATCAACAGGCGACTCCGTTACGTCACGGAATCGGGTTTGACAGCGCAGGTGTCAGAACTTTATCTCAAGGCCAACACCAACGGAATGGGGAGGCGAAGAACCGGAGCCGCGCACGGAATCCGGAGACAATTCAAGATACTTGTAATCAAGGTTGAGCGAGGATTTTTCACCCAGCAGGTAATTGAACCCGGCCTGCGCTGCCACGCCTGTCCTGACTCTGAGCGCTGTGCCCGGATTGACATCCGGCTGGACGGTGTATGCCAGCCCCGTACCAAGATAAGGTCTGAAATTCTCCGTCGAACCAAGCCGGTATGTGGCGGTCAGGAGACCGAATTGCTGTACTCTGGGGTTTTCGGTTCGGGACGGCGTCAGACTTCCAAAGCCCAGTGAAATGTGGCCCAATTCATCCTCGGCAACAGCGGCTGTTGCACTCACCAGCGCGTTGCAGAGCAGAGCGGCTACAAGTATGGTCAGCACGTATCTTTTACGCATGCCGTAATTATAGTCATTTCCGAAATGGATTTACAGGACAATATCAGCTGGCGGTCGCTGTTGCCAGAAATACCGGGTAGCTGCGCTCGCTCTTGATCACATCCGTAACGGTCGAGATGGATATATCCGAAAAACCGGCCCGACTGAGCAGGTCCGTGAACTGTTCACGATTAAAACCGTGGTGAAACACACCGGTGAGGTCCTCATGAAAACTGCCGTCCTCGGTTTCCAGGTCTGCCAGGGCGACTCGGCCACCGGGTTGCAACAGGCTGCGGAGCGCTGACAGCAACGGGACAATGTCGGGGATGTGGTGCATGGTCATGGAGCTGGTGATCAGGTGATAGCGCCCATCGGGCAGCTCTCCCCGCTCCAGATCGAGGCGTTCTCCACGGGCATTTGTACAACCCTGCTCGACAGCTTTGGCGTTGAGACGCTCGACCATCTTACCGGAGCTGTCAATACCCAGGATGCTGCCCAGGTGGGGCGCAAGGCTCAGTGTCACCAGGCCGGTGCCACAGCCGAAATCCATGGCGTTCCAGGTTCGCGAGAGTGGCAACGCCACTGATATGGCGTCGGCAATGTCTTGCGCAAGCTTGACTCGGCGTGGTTTTTCATCCCACTCTGCCGCGGCACAATCAAAGTCTCTTCGTTCCGTCATGCCTGTTTTCCCAATCCATGTTGGTCTGTTACTATACGCGATAATTCGATCATCGGAAACAAGTATAACGTACTGAATCGGTTTATTCCTCAATCGGTTCTGTCCTGGCACTGACGAGGGACGCCACAACGTCCCCTGTTCACCTGACCCTCCGCCCAGCCCCCTCAAGCTTCTTGACAATCCGTTCCCGTTGAGACTATCTCTTTTTAACATACCGGCTGTGACCGGTGAAAAGCAGTTGGAGCACACGATGAGGAAAGCGTATATACTCCCGGCCCTACTCCTGGTTATGGCGATGTTCGCGGCTGCTGAGTATTCAGGGCAAAAGGAAATCATCTTTCCGGAAATCGCGGCACTCGCCCTTGGCGCGTGGGTAATGGAAAAACCGCCCTGGAGAAGCTCGATCCTTGATTTCTGGCTATCTCCCACCATGGCAGCAGTGTCAGGGGTACTGATGGTGCGTTTTTTTACGTATGCTCCCTTTTTCATGATAACAGGGGCTTTTTGCCTCGTGGTCCTGCAATTACGGCTGATTCACTCCGGCGTGCTACCATCCATATCAGCCGCGATCCTGGCAATTATCACCCGTACGGACAGTTGGTATTACCCGTTATCCGTCTGCGTCCTGACCGGAATGATTGCCCTTGGACGTTATGCGCTGGATCGCTGTGCTCCGTGGAATGATCCCACGGTTCTTCCCAGGAAGTCTGTTCCGGACAGGATCGAGGGCAATGGGACCCTGAACGGGCTGGCGCATTGGAGCAATCTGCTGGCTGGGGTTGTGGCTGTTACGGCGGTTGCGGCGGTCACCGACCATCTCTTCATGGTCGCCCCGCCCCTGATCGTGGCGTTCGTTGAAGTATCAAAGCCGGGTGGAGCGTTGCGGGATAGGACGGGGAAGATCCTGGGGCTGCTGGTATTTGCGGCTTTGAGCGGTGTGATGTGGTATGCGCTGATTCACACCGTTCTGGGCTGGCCGCTCACGGTTAGCGCGGCTGTCTCAACACTCACCGTCTTTCTAGCCTACCACATCCTGCAATTGCCTTTTCCGCCTGCCGTGGCCATAGCCCTGCTGCCGGCAATTCTGCCACAGGGAAGCCTTTGGTCTTACCCCTGGCAGGTACTTTGCGGAAGTGCGGCATTTATGGTGATCAGCAAATTGTGCATCGCACACGCCGAACACATGGCGGTCCCGGAAGGCACACCCACGGAGTGATGGGGAAAGAGGATTATCCTATTTGGGTTCTGATTCTTCCAGGTGGCGGTAGACCGTACGGCGGCTGATACCCAGCAGGCTTGCGGCGCGGGTTTTGTTGCCGCCGGAAATTGCCAGCGCCTCTTCCAGGGTCAGGTCACTGCGCGGCGTAGCGCCGGAGTCACTCACGGTGGAATCAACTTCACTGCCGGTATTCAGGGAGTCCAGCAGGTCATGCGGGAGATCAGACACGGAAACGATATCGGATTTACAGAGGATCACGGCGTGTTCGATGGCATGTTCCAGTTCGCGCACATTACCCGGCCAGTCATGGGTTCGGAACACATCCATGACATCCGTGGAGACACCGGTGATATCCCTGCCGAACTTGACATTGAACTTGGAAATAAAATGGGCCACCAGCGGTTCCAGATCGTCCCTGCGTTCACGAAGCGACGGCAGCACCATACGCACAACATTCAGACGGTAGAACAGGTCCTGACGGAAGCTGCCCTGGCTGACCTTTTCGGCAAGATCCTGATTGGTGGCGGCAACAATGCGCACATCCACCTTGAGGGGAGTCGAATCCCCCACCCTTTCAAACTCGCTCTCCTGCAGAACACGCAAAAGTCGCATCTGCACCCCCGGTGAGATATCGCCGATCTCATCCAGAAACAGCGTACCACCATGTGCCTTCTCAAAACGGCCGATCTTATCGGTGATGGCGCCGGTAAACGCCCCGCGAACGTGCCCGAACAGTTCGCTTTCCAGCAGCGATTCCGATAAAGCCGAACAGTTGACCTTGACAAATGGCCCCCCGGAGCGTGAACCGGTGGCATGGAGCGCAGCCGCCACAAGTTCCTTGCCGGTGCCGCTCTCACCATTGATCAGAACCGTGGTCGGCACATCGGCCAGGGTCTCGATCAGGGCAAAAACCCGCTGCATGGGAGCAGAACTGCCGATGATGTTATGAAAACGGCCGCGCTTGTTCAGGGAGCGTTCCAGGTCCGCCAGGCGCGTCTCGTCACGGATCACCGCCACCGCGCCGCCCACAGAACCGTCCGCCTCCACCACCGGTGTCGAGGTAAAACAGGCCACGCGAGTTTTACCCTCATGGTTGCGGCACTCGAAACGACGCATTTCACGGGGAGCATTATTCTGGAGCGTTTCCAGCAGTGTCGTGCCGCACATGCCGTTACAGAGCAATTCAACTGATGTCAACTCTTTCCCGATCTGATCCCTGGTCAACCCGCAGACGGCCCCGGCTGCCGCGTTGAACTGGGCCAATCGTCCCTCACGATCAATCATGATGATGGAATCACTGACCGTACGAAAAATGGCATCCAGGTTGGCGCGATACTGCTCCCGTTCATCGTTCATTTTTTTGGCGCTGAGCGCATGCCGGCTTACCGCCATGAGCGTTTCGTGCCTGACCGGTTTGGTGAGATAGTCGAACGCCCCCAACCGGACCGCTTCTGCAGCGGATTTAACCTCGGGGCGACCGGTGATCATCACCACCTGGGTTGCGGGAGACATATTTTTTATATCGCGCAGCAGTTTTACGCCGCTCTCCTCCCCCAGCATGATATCCACAAAAGCCAGATCATAGGGTCCCGTCACAAACAGCCCCACAGCCTCCCTGCGTGATGCGGCCACATCAACCTGAAAACCTTCCTTTTTGAGGAGGCATCCCAGTGTAAAGCGAATCCCCTCCTCGTCATCCACGAGCAGTATGCGAAAATCCGATGGTTCCATGGCAGACAAAGTTACCTCGATGGTTGAAGCTGAAAAAATAATATGTACGGTTTGGTCAGGATACTATTGGCACACACGATACGACACCCTTTTCATAATACTCTATACCGCACAAGTAATTATATGTGTAGATGCAATCTCAGTGGGCAGGGTAAAACAAACGATACTCCCCTTCCCTTCTCCCTCTGATTCGATCCAGACCTTTCCGTTGTGGGCTTCGACAATGCGGCGTACCAGGGCCAGACCGATACCGGTGCCCTCGCTTTTCGGGTCCAGTTTGTTGAACAGATCGAAAACAGACTCGAGAAACCGGGGCTCGATACCGGAACCATTATCCTCAACAAAAAAAACATGTTCCGTACCCTTTTCCCGAACGCCAATCGTTATTCGAGGTAATTCCTGATCCCCCATGTACTTGATGGCATTTTCCACAAGGTTCTGTAGCACCATGGTGATACGGGATTGGTCCCCAAAAACCTGCGGAAGTTCGGGCTGGACGACAACCTCCATCCGGCGCTGACCGAGCACCCCGGCTAACTGCCCGGTAACGTTATCGGCCAGAAGGTTCATATCCAGCAGTTTTGGCGGACTGACCACCTTTCCGGCACGGGACAGTTTCAAGAGATCATTGAGCAACGCCCCCATCTTTGTGGCTGCATCGGAAATTCTGTCCAGATCCTCCCGAATCCGGTCATGGTGGCCGGCGCCCAGATCTTTGATAATCTGGTTTACAAACACCTGGATGGTGATGAGAGGGCTCTTCAGGTCATGGGAAACCGTGTAGGTAAAATGCTCAAGCTCCACGTTTTTGTTCAGCAGTTCCTGGTTTTTCTCTCTGCGTTCCAGCTCGGCTGCCGCACGCACGGACACGAGCTTGAGCACTGATGCCGCCAGACAGGAATTATCAAGCGGTTTGCGGCTGATAATCGCGATCAGGCCAATCGGATTGCCATCGAAACTCCACAGGGTGGCTCCAACATACGATTCGGCCGCCATCTCCTGTAGCACCTGATCCTTATGGAACAGGTGGCGAACATCCCGCTCAAAACAGCATATCTGTTTTCCCACCACATCTCCACAGGGAGTATCCTTCAGGCTGTACTGCACGTTATCCTCAAATGCCCCATCGTGGAATATGGCCACCGTCTCCGCCATGAGACCATCCCCCTGCAAACGGTCTATACAGACGTAGTCCATCTCAAGATTCTCGGCAAGATAGCGGGCCAGTGCTGCGAAAAAATCCTCCCCCGCTTCAAGGCAAACCGCCTGGGAAAGAAAACGGTGGGTTTCATCGATCATCTTACGTTCGGAAATATCATGAATAATGGACAGCAGCATGGTCTTGCCGCCAAACACGATAGGACCGGTGAAAGCGTCCACATCGCGAGTCGAGCCATTTGCCAGCCGGTGACAAAACTGAAAATGATTGCGAAACCCACTTAAAGCCAGCTTTGTGAGCGCAGAATGTTCGTCCGGGTCCAGAGTGTTGATGGTAGATATGGACATGGAGGTAAGTTCATCAAGTGACCAGCCATAGAAACTGGTGGCCGCGGGGTTGGCATCGACAATGGAGCCATTTTCCGGATCTATCACCAGCATGACGGAAAGAGTGTGTTCGAAGATACTTCTGTAGCGCTCCTCGCTTTCACGGAGTCGCTCCGTGCGCTGCAAGAGATCATCGGTTGCCCGGCGTACCTGCTGTCTGAGGAGCACGACAAACACAAAGGTAATTAAAACCAGAACACCAAGAACGATGGCCGAGTTGATTAACCAGCGGGGGGTGACGCTGATAGTGCCGGTGGAACCGTGCGACCAGACCTGGCGGGCCCTGTTGTAGACAGAGTCCTCCTGATGGCGCCAGCGGTCCAGGTAGCTGTCCAGGAGCGATAGCAGATCACGGTTCTTCCCCTTGGCAACGGCAAAATAAATGTCAAATGGGTTAAAAACCACCCCGGTTGACCTGAGTCCGTATTCTTTTACCTTGGCCACACCAAAGGTGCTGTTGACAACTCCGGCGTGTACTTTTTTGGCAGCAACTGCCTTGAACACATCGTCAAAACCGGGCATTTCGATAAATTCGCAGGTAATATTGAACTTACTTACCAGTTCCTTGAAGTACCGGGCATTAAAATCTCCCTTCATCACCGCGACTTTTTTTCCCTGAATATCGCGGATACCATCAATATTCGATGAGAGCGGCGCATACAGCTCACCCCAGACCGTCAGGAGCGGGGTTTTGCCAAACTCCATATAAATCGCCCGATCGGGCGTACGTGCAACGCTGGTCAGCAGATCGACCTGCCCCGCTTTCAGTCGTTCCAGCCCTTCGCTCCAGGAGCCGAACACATACTCGAAACGGATGTTTTCGCGCCGTTCTACGTCGGCAAGCGCATCGACATAAAAACCCTTTACCGCGCCATCACTATCCTTGAAGATGCCGGGATAATAATTAAACGCCCCAACGCGGATGACACGGGTCTGACGGTTATCAGCCCGGGCATTAGAAACAAGTGTGCACAGAAACAGCAACAGCACACAAACACGAAAAAGGTTTTGCATTCCAAGAACCCTTTGAACAATTCGGGATAAAAAGCAGAAAAGGTACAGGCAGTCAGTAGCGCGATACATATTTCGACAAGTATACCTGCCCTCTCCCTCTTGTCCATCCCTGAACACCACCCATTCTCGTGAGTCCAATTACCTGAGCAGATCGAACCTATTCCATGTTGACCTGACCGCCGGAGTGGGGTACCTTGTCACCAATTATTCATGAGAGGAACGCCCCCCATGCACCGCCCTTCCTGGGACAAATATTTTATCGAAATAACCCGTCTGGTGGCCACCCGCTCAACCTGCATGCGACGGGGCGTGGGCGCGTTACTGGTAAAAGACCGCAACATTTTGGCCACGGGCTACAACGGCGCGCCTTCCGGCATCAGCCACTGCAGCGAATCCGGCTGCCTCAGGGAGCAGTTGAATGTACCCTCGGGCGAACGCCATGAGTTATGCCGCGGTCTGCACGCCGAACAGAACGCCATCATTCAGGCAGCCAGACATGGCGTCAATATTGACGGGGCAACGCTCTACTGTACAACCATGCCGTGCGTCATCTGCACAAAAATGCTGATCAACGCCGGCATACGGAGGGTGGTGTTTGACGAGGGCTATGCCGACAACCTGGCCCGTGAGATGATTGCCGAGTCGGGTATCGAGGTGGTCCTTTTTCAGCAGAACCCGGAGGATGAGAAACCATGAAATGCCCATTCTGCGGATATTCCGACAGCAAAGTGGTCGATTCCCGCCCGGACAAGGGCGGCAGCGGCATTCGGCGCAGGCGGGAGTGTGAAGAGTGTTCCAAACGTTTCACCACCCACGAACGCATCGAGGAGATGTTACCTCTGGTCCTGAAAAAGGATGGCCGTCGCGAAGCCTTCGACCGCAGGAAAATCATATCCGGAATAAAAAAAGCCTGCGAGAAGCGCCCCATCTCCATTGAGGAGATCGAGCGCATGGTTGACCGTCTGGAAACGCGTCTCCAGGAGTCATCGGAAAAGGAAATAGCTACACCACTGATCGGCGAATGGATCATGAAGGAACTGCATGACCTGGATGAAGTAGCCTATGTCCGTTTTGCCTCGGTGTACCGATCATTCCGCGATATCAACGAGTTCATGGAAGAGTTGCAGGAGCTCCTGAAAAAATGACTGACGACGTCAAATACATGAAGCAGGCCCTGACCCTGGCCCGCAAGGGCATCGGGAAAACTTCGCCCAATCCGGCCGTGGGGTGCGTTATCGTCAGGGACGGTTCGATTGTTGGCAAGGGCTGGCATAAAAAGGCCGGCTCCCCCCATGCTGAGATCAACGCCCTGAACATGACTGGCGACCTGGCTCAAGGCGCAGATGTGTACGTGACTCTTGAACCCTGCTGCCACACCGGCAAAACCCCACCCTGCAGCCAGGCCCTGATCCGGGCCGGAGTCAAACGGGTTGTTGTCGGCATGGGCGATCCAAACCCCAAGGTCAGTGGCGGTGGTCTGGCGGAACTGCAAGCGGCTGGCATTGAAACGGTCTGCGGCATACTTGAGGATGACTGCCGCGACATCAACCGCCCCTTCATCAAACAGGTCACCACCGGAATGCCCTATGTCACCTACAAGTGCGCCATGACCCTGGACGGCAAGATCGCCACGGCCACCGGCGAATCCCGCTGGATCAGCTGCGAGGATTCCCGCACCTATGTGCACAAGATGCGCAGCCGTATGGATGCGATCATGGTAGGAGTGGACACTATCATTGCCGACAACCCGGAATTGACGGTCCGCCATGTACGGGGACGAAATCCGCTGCGGGTCGTGGTTGACACACGTCTGCGCACACCCGAAAGCGTTAAGGTTCTCAGCCGCGGAAACGCGGCCGGCACCATCATCGCCACCATCGAAACCAACCCTCGCGTTCATCTGCGTTACCTCAGACAGGGCGCCACCGTGCTGACCTGCCAGCAGGACCGGGGCCGAGTATCCATGGAGGACCTTCTGTTCAAGCTGGGGGGCATGGGAATCCAGTCCATCCTGCTGGAGGGGGGCGGCCGACTTGCGGGAAGCATGCTGAATTACGGTCTGATCGACGAGTACGTCTTTTTCATGGCTCCCAAACTTCTGGGCAGCGACGGTTTTTCACCCTTCAACCTGGTCGGAAAAACGAGTATGGATCAGGCCTTCAGAGTCACTATCACCCACGTGGGACGCTGCGGTTCGGATATCATCGTGCATGCCCGCCCGGAGGCGCCATGTTCACTGGACTGATTGAGGATACCGGCCGGGTGATGTTCTTTGAACGTCGCAACCAGGCCGGAAGTTTGCAAGTTGAAACCTCCCTGCCGGTGAATGAGATCGCCATCGGCGACTCCGTGTCGGTCAACGGGGCCTGCCTGACGGTAACCACTAAACGCGACCGACTGCTGACCTTTGATCTGTCCCCAGAATCCCTCGGAACAACAACCCTCACCAAACTGCGTAGCGGGAGTATGGTCAACCTGGAGCGTGCGCTACGCCTGGGCGACCGCATGGGGGGGCACATCGTCACCGGCCACATCGACTGCATCGGCCGTCTCGTCCGCTCCCAGGAATCATCCGGAAACCGCATACTCGAATTCTCCCTGCCTCCCGAAAACGCCCGCTATCTGGTGGCCAAAGGGTCTGTGGCCATCAACGGCATCAGCCTGACGGTCAACAGGGTCACCCCAAGCGGTTTTTCGGTCAACATCATTCCCCTGACACAGGCCGAAACCACCCTGTCAGCACTCAAATCCGGCGACGAGGTCAACATCGAAACCGACATCATCGGCAAATATGTCGAACGGCTGACCCAACCCTGGAAGGGCAGCAGCAGCCTGTCAATCAAAACCCTGGCAGAATACGGTTTTCTATAAACCAGGCATGTCGATGCAACAGAGGGAGCGTATGATGTTAGCAAAGGGATACGTGCAGGTCTACACAGGCAACGGCAAAGGCAAGACAACGGCAGCCATCGGCCTTGCCATCCGGGCCCTGGGCGCGGGGTTGCGGGTGTTTTTACTGCAGTTCATGAAGTCCAAGGTCTACAGCGAACATGATATCCTGCCTGGCATTTCACCCAACCTGACCCTGGAAACCATGGGCAAGCCCTATTTCATAGTCGAAGAGGGCAGCGTGCCGGACGAGGAACTGGCCAAATGGAATGATGAAGTGGTTGTGTTTCCTGCGGGCAAACCACCGGCTGACTATGTCGAGATTGTGCAAAAGGGATTGCAGCGGGCCAGGGAAGCGGTCAGCAGCGGAGCGTACGACCTGGTGATTCTTGATGAGATTGTCGTGGCGCTGCACTTTGGACTGATAACCTGGGAGCAGTTGCGGGAGATTATCACGAGCAAGCTGGATACGGTTGAACTTGTCCTGACCGGCAGGGGCGCAACACCCCAGTTGCTGGAAGCAGCCGACCTGGTGACAACTATGCAGGAATCGAAGCATTACTACAGCCTCGGGGTGGAGGCGCGAAAAGGGATCGAATGTTGAGGAACGCGGCAGAAGTACTGTGATATCAACCTGAAACATTTAATCAAACCGCCGACCGGCACTGGTCGGCGGTTTTGTTTTTCCCGTTTCAAATATTGCGGCGAAACCAGTTGTAATTATTAAACATAGCTTACTTTTTTATTGACAAACATTAAAATACTGTTCTACTATTTACAGACGGTGTGTCCCCCGTCAACAGAGTGAAATAAGTCAGTGTACAACCATTTCCATAACTCCATAGAGGTGAACAGGATGAGCTTCTTCAATTCTTGCTCCATGTGTTTTTCGATAGTTTTGTCCATAACTCTCTTTGGCAATGCCTGGGCGGGCCAGGTCGTTACCGATGACATCCGGGAATGGGCGAAACAGGCCGTCATGAGTGAAAAATCCATCGAGACCGTCTCGACCGCAAACACACTGGCGGTTCTTAACTTCCTCAACAGGTCCGGCAAGGAAGAACTGGCTCCTCTCCAGAAGGGGCTCGCACTGATGCTGATTACCGATCTTTCCATTATCAAAGACCTCCAGGTGGTTGAAAGATCAAAAATCCAGGCTCTTACGGAGGAAATCGGTCTTGGGACCTCCGGATTGATTGAACAGGGCAGTGCCCCGCGGATCGGTAAACTGTTGGGAGCGAGGCGTCTGGTTGGAGGAGATATAGCGGGCTCCGTTAAGGATAAGATCCGAGTTCAATCCAGCTTGCTGGATGTCCAGTCAACAGCTGTAATCGGACAGCCGATATCCGAGGGAGTTCTGGAAGAGCTGTTCCGGGTGGAGAAAGATCTGCTGTTTGATATCGTCAAACTCTTGAAGATCGAGGTGCCGCCCGATTTGGAAGCTAAACTCAGAAAACCCTGCTCGTCCAAAACCACTGCCCTGCTGGCCCTTTTTACCGGTGTCGAGGCCAGTGACCGGAAGGATTATGAAAAGGCGGCGGAATCGTACCGGAAAGCCTTGAAGCTGGATTCCAACATCTGTGTTGCAAATGATGCACTGGGTGAATTGCAGGCTCTCGGTCTTATTGCGGGCAACAAGCGCAGTGGTGCCCTGTTGCGAAGCTTGCGGGACAGCACCTCGCTCACGAATCAAATTACACCCAAGGATGAAATCAAACATCTGCCCTCTCCGGATCAAGTACCCAGTAATACGGGCATAAACGTTATTTTTCCAGGAAATGATACTGTGGGAACACCAATAAGATAACAGAGGTTTGTCATGAAAAGAATGATGCTGCTGTTGTTGGTTGTTTCGTTAGTGGCGATGACGTTCGGATGCAGCGGAGGCAGCTCGGGAATGGGGAGCGTGGGCACATCCACCGTTTCCATACAAGTCGGGAGCAGCGGCACGACAGCGAGCATTGCCATCGGTAAGAGTACGCTGTTTGCCAGAGCGGAGAAACTCTTCAGGAACATCATGGCGTCAGGTGTCGCGACAGCGGCAATCCCCAAAGACGTAACCCACATCCTGTTCACCATCAGCGCGCCGGACATGACAACCATCACAAGGAACGTTCCCGTGACGGATCAGGCGTTCATCACTGAATTTTTCACCGTACCGAACGGTAACAACCGGCATTTTGTCATAGAAGCGAAAAACTCGTCGGGGGTCACCCTCTATCGGCCACTCAGGGAGTTTTACGCAAATCTCGATGGACAACCGGTCACCCTGACCATTGACATGAAGGACGCCGCCGCACCCGCGTTCAGCGGACTGCAGTCCGCGACACCGGTCTCGGCCACCCAAATTGACCTGGCATGGAGTCCCGCAAGCGACAACCTCTCGTCACCGGCAAACATTTCCTACCAGATCTATCTGTCGACACCCCCCGGAGGACAAGACTTTGCCTCACCCAGTTTTAGCACCAGCGCGGGTTCGACCACCTATTCCGTGACCGGACTGCTCCCGAACACGACATATTACTTTGTGGTCAGGGCGATTGACGCAGGCGGCAACCAGGACACCAACACCATCGAGAGAACGGCGACAACTCTTCCTGATGTTGACACTACCCCGCCCTCGTTTGCGGGGTTAACTTCCACGACGCTCAATCCATCGGCCTTTGGCCGCATCGATCTGGCATGGAGTCTCGCGTCTGACGACAGGACCGCCACGAACAGCATTGTTTATCTGATTTACATGGCATCTACACCAGGTGGAGAAGTCTTTACAACGCCGAACTTCACAACCGCCCCCGGAATAACCTCATTTTCCGTAACCGGACTGACCTCCGGCACCTATTATTTCACGGTCAGGGCGCAGGATGGCGCAGGCAACAGAGATACGAACACCATCGAACGATCGGCAACTGTTCCGGATATCACCCCGCCAACCGTCATCTCGACGGGACCGGCTAACGGCACAAGCGGAGTTTCAATTCAACCGACCCTGACCGCCACATTCTCGGAACCGTTAAACACTTCAACCGTTTCCACGTCAACATTTTCACTCGTTCAAACGTTTTGCGAGTCGGGATGCACTGTTCCGGTATCAATCGGTTACAGCGGTACCACCGCAAGCATTACGCCCACCGCTGCCCTGTCGCTCAACACGTCCTATACCGCAACTGTTACTTCTGCAGTTACCGACCTTGCCGGCAACCATCTGGCTGCTGATTACACATGGTCGTTTCAAACCCAGGCTGACACCCTGCCGCCGCAATTCGATGTTCTTAAAACAGCTACCCCTTTCACACCGATTGGGGGGTCAAGCGAAATTAATTTGGCCTGGGACGCGGCCACAGATAATTTCACCCCCCCTGGCAACATTACTTACTTCATATACATGTATCCCGCCTTCGGTGGGACACAAGTGCCTCAACCAGCAGATATTCTTCAACAACAATATTTGCTTACCATCCCTTTAGTTGGTCAAACAACTACGACGCTGAGTGACACCACCTATCAATTCATCTGTGGCAGGTATTATTTCATTATCAGGGCCATGGATCAGGCAGGAAACATCAGTACCAATACAGATATTATTTCAGTTGTGAGTCCTGGTGGTTGCTAAAGAAGCATTCAAAATCATTATTCAATTGATATACGAATCATCACAGGGGATCGAATGTCATGAAAAAATACCTTTTCCTCTCTGCGGTTGCAGCTATCTTCTCTTCAGTGGAGCCCTGTTCCGCCGCCGATATTCGCATGCAGACCGGCCTTATGTTTGACTGGTGGGCGGACAATCAGATCAGCGATGTCAGACAGGTTTCCGTCCCCTTCACCGTCACCGGACAGATAAATGACTTTTCTTTCAAGCTGCTGACTGCCTACACGGACACACGTTTGGAACGATCTGGCACAGCGGGAAACAGCTCCCTGGGGCACCTGCTGGACACGAAACTCTGCACGTCCTACCAGATCGTCGACAAGCTACCGGTGGATATCCTCCTGGGACTTGACTTCAACCTCCCCACCGGCAAGACAGACTTGCGGCAGCGGAATCTGGCTCTGATCATGGATCCTGATCTGGTTTCCATCAATAACTTCGGTGAGGGGTTGGATGTCAATCCGACCATAACCTTTGCCAAGGAATGGGGTAACTGGGTGGCCGGAGTAGGTTTCGGGTATCTCTGGAGGGGAAGCTACGATTTCAGCAAGGAAATCAATATTACCGATTATCAACCGGGAGACATTTACAACTTCAATGCCGAACTGCGCTATTTCTTTTCGCCGGACATGTATGCCCGCCTCTTTGGAAGCCATGCCTGGTACGGACCGGACACGGTCAGGGGAAGGAACTATTTTCAGGAGGGTGATTTTTCCCAATTCGGCTTTGGCATGAACTACAATCAGGAAAAAAAATGGGAGGCCGGCCTGACCTTCCGTGGAATTCTCAGGGATAAAATAAGATTCCAGAACTCACCCGGGGTGCTGGTCACTGAATCAAACGACCGCCAGGGTGATGAATGGGTCCTGGATCTGGCAGGAAAATATCTGCTGGATGAAAAGACCGTCTTGAGTTCAAATATCCAGGGACGCTATTTCACCCATAATGATTATGCCACCACGTCGCCATTTTACGTAGGTGCCAGGGAAAAACTGTCCCTAGGCCTGGGAGTGACAAGGGCATTGGGAACCAATTTCGAGGCGGGGCTAGATGTCAAGGGTTTTTTAAAGCACGACGACCAGAAAAATTTCCCGCAAGTCCTTACCTCACGGGATTTCCGCGGTATATCAGTGTCGCTGATGTTTGCGGGAAGCTTTTAGAGTTCCGCGGCGGCCTTTTCCGCCGCATCCATCCATCCGGACATATCATTGGATACGGCGGTTTTCTGGACAGCTTTACGCACCTTTCCCGTCTCGACCTCCACCAACCTGAGATCCAGCCGCATTTTGCCGCCGATGACCATGTAGCCGCCAAACACCATGAAACGCGCCCCAGCCAGTTTGCCGACCCTAAGACGAGTCTGTTCATCCACCAGTGAAGATGAACCGATGCGCAGCTCTTCGAGGACGCGGACCAGCCGCGTCCTCTCCACCAGGGTATAGTCCCCTCTCCTCTTCAAAGCCACGACGACCCGCGCCGACAGAAGCTCGCCGATGTCCAAACGGGAGCCCCCCGGACTCAGATCTTCCAGGTCCCATACTGCCAAGCCTCTGCCAGGTTCATCCCGGATCGGGACGGTGGCGCACGATGAAAAAAAGAGGAGCATCATCGGAATACCGATTAAAAGCCCCACCCAGCGCGTAACGCCAGGTCCCCTAGAGCGTGGCTGTCTCATGCACCCGTTCCTGTATTTTGTCGTCCGCCTTGAGCGGCCGCTGCTGCTGAATGAACTTCACATGGGCAAGGTCAAGATCAACCCGCACAACCTCCACCTGACCGATGGTCTTCGGCGATGAACGGAGGGTTTTTCCCTTGTATTCCATCGTCTCGCCCTCTTCCACCACATCAAAGCGGGTCCCGCTGACCACGCCCTGCCGCGATCCAAGATTGATCATGGCGCCGTCTCCTGTCACCTTTACCAGAAAACCGCGCAGGGGGTATTTCGCTATCACCGTTTTCAGTATCTCCCGATTGAGTGAGTACAGCTCCTTGTCAAGAGACACGTTGGGACCCAACTGTTTTGTGGTGAGCAGCGGAATCTCGGAACTCTCCGTATCGATCAACCTGAAGGAAAAAACGGTTTCCTGGGGAAGCTGGTAGAGCGATCCGGTCCCGATCAGCTTTGCCGCAAGTACCTTGCCTAGCTTCAGTGAGGTCTCCGGATTGGCGAGTTCGGAACTCCCCAGGTTCAACTCCTCCAGAAGCCTCTCCATGAGCAGACGCTCAACCACCTTAACCCTTCCTGAGGAATTGAGGTCAGAGGTAAGCTCCGATGTTATAATTGTGGAAAACCCTTCCCGTTCCGAAAGACCACCCTTTTCCTCGAAATCGACAAACGTGAGAATCATGGGGCGAGATGTCCAGTTATCCACGGCAGGTTTATCATCCTTCTGGCTCTTGAAACGTGCCACCAGGTCCTTGATCAGCAGGTCCATTCTCTTCTTTCGTTCCGTATCCTTCTGAAGGGCAAGCATCTCCTGCGCCCTTTTGGCCAGAATACCTGCATACAGATCATTCTTGTCCACCACCAGGGCCTGTTGATAGGCCTTGAGCGCCTGATCCCACTTCCCTTCCTTTTCGTAACTGAGCCCCTTGTTGGTTGTTCCTTCAACATAATAGGGGTCAATTGAAACAGCTTTTTCGTACAGTTTTTGAGCTTCCTTGTGTTTGTTTGACTTTGCGTAGAAGCGGCCCAACTGATTGTAACGGACGGCATCCTGATACGGCTCGGCAATCTTTTTGTCAACGGCCATGCGATATGCCGACTCCGCTTCCGCTTTCTTGTTCTGTGCGTAGAGAATATCGCCCTTGATCACATGAACGTAGGAGCGCTCGGGCGCCATTTTCTCAACATCGCGCACCATCTGCAGGGCTTTCCCGGTCTGGTTCTGTTTTTTGTAGACCGCCGCCAACCCCTCTTTTCCCAGCACCTCGCCTTCAGCATCATGTTTTGAAATATCCCTGAAGACCTCCTCGGCCTTTCGGGTATCCGCATCCCTCAAAGCAGCATACCCCAACACCGCCTTGGCTTTCAGGCTGCGGGGATTTTTCTTCACCACCTCCGTGCCGATCGCTTTTGCGAGCCTTGTCCTTCTGCCCTGCAGTTCCCGTTCCGCCAATCTGACAAGCATCGCCTCGGTCGCCTTGCCCCCTCCCTGGAAATAATCGAGGATTCTGAGGCCGGGACCGATTATGCAGACGGTCGGAAGGACCTTTTGCGCGTGGTAGAGACCGGTTGCCTGCGCTGCGGAGGGGAGGATCGGGAAGACCAAACCCGCGCTTGATGCAAACTGGGCAACTTTTTCCTTTGAAGACGGGGTGACCGCCCAGACAACCAGTTCCCCCCTATGCTGTTTTGCCAGCTGGTTGAGGCTAAAGAGCCCTTCCTGACTGGGGCGGGATGTGATATCGAAGAAATAGAGAATCGTTAGGGGTTGCTGCTTGACACCAGCCAGATCGAATAGCTTGCCGTTTATGTCCTTAAGGGCAAATACCGGCGCCGCCTGACCGGACGTCAACTGGGCATGCACTGTTGCGGCACTCGACAGAAACAGTGCCAGAACCATCACCAAACAACATCTTCTGAAAGTATCCCTCATAAAAACCTCCTTTAGTTCGCATTCATGGGCAACAGTTTGACAACAAGTGGTGTGGGCGCGTTATCCTTCATTTCCACCTGCGCCTCCCATTCGTAATAGTTCGGCATGCTCAGCCGCACCTCATGTTTTCCCGTGGTCAGCCTGATATCGGCAGGCGCCGTCCCTTTCAGGGTTCCATCCACAAAAACCTGCGCGCCTGCCGGTGTGCTCTCCACATTCAATGTGGCATAGCTCGCCACTGTCTCAATGGTTGACTTTGGCGCCGAGGCGCTACTGTTAAACATATAGAAGGCAACGCCCGCAGCGCAGATTGCCACCGCAATCACCAGAGCGGGAACAAATGACCTGCGGGTTTCCTTCCCGCCCTTATTCTCCGCAACCTGGGACTGGGACACAGTTTCCCTGACTGAAGCCCGCAGGGATGTTGCCAATTCACTGCCGCTTGCAAACCGTTTCTCCGGATCTTTCCTGAGACATCTCATGATCACATCGCAGAGCGCCTTGGGCACCTGCGGGTTTATTGACCGAATGTCAGACGGTTCCTCCCCGGTGATCGAGGAAAATATGGCGTTGATCCCCTCGCCACCAAAGGGGCGTTTGCCGGTGGCAAGTTCATAGAGAATGATACCCAGAGAAAAGAGATCGGAACGTCCATCCACCGGACGGCTCAACACCTGTTCGGGAGACATGTACGCCGGTGTGCCCAGAATCTCGCCGGCCTGGGTCTGCTCCGCCATGGATGAGTCTTCAATGTGGGCGATACCAAAATCGGTTATCTTGAGTCTGCCGTCGGACTTGAAGAGGATATTGCTCGGCTTGACATCCCTGTGGACAATACCTTTCCGATGGGCGCTGTCAAGGGCCTCCGCGACTGTCGCACCGAATTCGGCTATGGCCTCAGGCAGGAAGGGTTCCTTTTTCATGAGGGTGACGAGCGACTCCCCCTCAATGTATTCCATGGTGATATAAACCGTATCACCATCCTGATCAACGTTGAAGACGCGGACGATATTGGGGTGGTCAAGGCGGCCCAGCGCCTTGGCCTCTGACAGGAATCTGCGAACAAAGGGGTCACTGGACAGCCGGTCCTGCCTCAGTACCTTGAGCGCCACCACGAGATCGAGGTTTGGGTCTTCCGCCTGGTACACCACCCCCATGGACCCCCTGCCGATCTCCTTCACTATCCGGTAACGTCCTATGTTCATCTCTCCCCCAATCCCAAAAAATCTCTGAGTGTCGTAACCGGGATCAGGAACCCCCTCGACCAGCCGCCTCGGAATCTCCCCTTCACCACCCCCACCAACCTGCCATCCGAATCAAAAACCGGTCCGCCGCTGTCCCCCGGCGTCACATCCATGTTCACCTGCCAGAGCGGTTGTCCATTCACCCTGGCAGGAGGCTCATCGACGACACCTGTCCGCACCTTTTCACGGTTATGGATCGGGCAGACAACCGCGAAGACCTTTTCGCCCAGATTCAATTTTCGCCGTCCCTTACCGACCGGAACGGCTCCGGCAAGGTTTTTCGACAGCTTGATGAGACTGAGGTCTCGCAGCGCATCCCGCTTGACCACCTCTCCGGCTACTTCTTCGCCATTATCCAGACGTACGACAATGTCATGTATTGACTCAAGGTCGTGCGCAGTTGAAACGATAAGACCGTTACGTTCAATGGCAAATCCGGAAAATTCCACGGTCCCCCCACCCACAGTTGCAGAAAGGCAGAACATGTTCTTTTCCTGTTTTCGTACGGCATGAGGAATATTCAGTGACGTGACGTGACCTTCCCCATGAAGGCTTTGCACATATTCCGTCAACGTTTTTTTGAGTCCCGTGACAAGCGGACTCACCGCGGAAACACCTGAAAACTCGACCAGAGATGCCAGAGGAGAGTAAGGACGTATGCTGACCAGAAAGCGCTCTTTTTCCCTGCTGCACTCCAGAATAAATTCCCCCGGATCCGTCATTTGCTGAGAAACCCGGATATTTTCCCCGTGGAACCAGTCGATTATACGCTCTCTCACTTCTGTTGCGGGTATTGGATAAACCCCAATTGATAAAGGCGGCGTCTCGCTTTGGGCAAGAGAACACAACGGAAGGATAAAAATCAAAAAGAGTGTAAAAAAGGTTCCCTTCATATCGAGGAGATCTCGCAGAGAACCACGGTGATGTTATCACTTCCCCCCGCCGTATTGGCGCTGTTTACCAATCGTTCGACCTTGTCCGGGAGCCCGTGCGCTGAGGAAAGAATAACCCGGATCAGGCTGTCATCGACCAGATCGGTAAGTCCGTCGGAACAGAGGAGAAAAATATCGCCCGGCAAACACTTTCCCTTGATCAGATCCAGGGAAACAGTGGGATCGGTTCCCACTGCCCTGAGGACAATGTTCCTGAAATTATGCCGTTTAGCCTCCTCAGGGGTAATCAGTCCCTGGTCAACCTGTCCCTGCACGAGGGAATGGTCTTTTGTAATCTGTCTCAGTTTTCCTTCCCTGTAAAGATAGGTCCTGCTGTCTCCCACATGGCCAACGATATACGTGTCTCCGGAGAACACGATCAGCTCGGCAGTACAGCCCATCCCCCGATCCTGCGGATTCGAGGCGACATGGCCGATCATCCGGTCGTTTCCCAACCTGAAAGCCTCTTGTATCAAAATATACAGATCCTGTTCAGGCTGGCGGGAAACCTGGGCAAATATCTCTTGGGTGGTATCCACGAAAATGCGGCTCGCTACCTCTCCAGCCGCTGCGCCCCCCATCCCGTCAGCAACCGCAAACAGACCGATTTCGGGTCGCGCGAGAAAGGCGTCTTCATTGTTGGAACGTCGCATCCCAATGTCAGTTTTAGCAGCAGAATTTATTTTTAGCATATGGACGGATTTCCCTCTTTGAACCTTCCAGCTAGTCGGTTGCCTTCAAGTTGAATGAAAGTGGATATTCCATCATCTCATCCACGGTTATATCCCGCTCCAGGTCCTGATACCCGGAGTGCACAATACGCAGATGGTGTTTTCCCACGGACAGCAAAAGTGTCAACGGTGTCGTGCCCTTGGAGTCACCATCGATATACACGCTTGCCCCCTGGGGTGACGTTCTGACCTTGAGAGATGTTTTCAGCGCCGCAAGCTTTGTTCCGGCTGGCCGAGGCTCTGTTGTAACGGGTACGGTTGTTCCACGAACAGGTTTCACGTGAGGCCGATCCATACGGGGGGTATGGTCTGGTGTTTTTTGTTCCCTGGCAAGCGGCTTCACCTCGGTTTTTTTCGCTTCAACGGTTTTTGCCACCGGTTGGACCGCCTCGGCTGGTATTTTTTTTATTTCCGGCGCCGGCGCGATTATTTTTGCTGCGGGCGCAACAGGTGTGGGCGCCATGGGTGTGGGTAAAACCTTCTCATGGATTGCGGGAGGTGCTTGAAGCGCTTTGTCCTTACCCTGAGTGACCCAGAAACCTATTGCCGTGCCCAGTAACACCAAGAGCGCAACCACGGCAAACAGGGGGCCGGTGGGGCGTTTTCCCGCCTTGACCGGCCGAACCGGCATACCCACCGGTTCCTCACCGCCAAGACATTTTTTCAATGCAGCCGCAAATTCCTTTCCGGTCTGGAAGCGTTGAGCAGGCTCTTTCTGCAGCGCCTTCATGATAACGCCGGAGAGTCCCGGTGGGATCAGGGTCGTTGCGGCCGATGGCTCCGTGGGTATCGTCTGGATAATGTCGTTGAAAATGGTTGCAAGTGTCTTCGCTTCGCCGCCGAATGGCCTCCCACCGGTCCCCATCTCGTACAGAATAACGCCAAGGGAAAAAATATCCGAGCGACCGTCAACCGGTTTCCCCAAGACCTGCTCGGGCGACATGTAGGCCGGAGTACCCATGATCTCTCCGGCCTGGGTCTGCAGCGTTGCGGAGACATCATCGATACGGGCGATACCAAAATCGGTGATCTTGATGCTTCCGCCCGGTTGCACGATAATATTGCTTGGTTTTATATCACGATGAATAATTCCCTTGTTATGCGCATAATCCAGTGTCTCGGCTATCTGTACGCCAAATTCCACCAGCTCTGCAGCGGACAGAGTTTTCTGTTTTATGATATCGGAAAGGGCCTTGCCTTCAAGAAATTCCATCGCAATATAGACGTTTCCATTCTCTTCACCCACGTCGTATATGGTCACAATGTTCGGATGGGAAAGGCGGCCGATGATAATTGCTTCTTTCATGAATCGTTTGAGAATCGTATCGGAAGTCATCCGGTCCTGGCGTAGAACCTTTACGGCCAGCACACGATCTATGTGCGGATCACGGGCCTGATAGACCACACCCATTGATCCGCGCCCAACCTCCCTGATTATCTCGTATCGTCCGTACTTAGCAGTCAATCCGCTTCCTCCCGGTCACTTTCTGGACTTTCTCCTGTGCGGGAGGAAGGAGAAATCCCCGTATAGTGAAGTCACGCGCGAAGGCACACACCGCAGATTCGATGTCGGAAACCGGGACGCCGACAGTTTCGGCCATCTCCCTGATCAGGGATCCCAATGGCCTGGTGCCGTCGCATCCGATGAGGAGTGTCTCCACATAAGGGTCGATTTCTCCCTTCTGGGAAAGCCCCCGTGAAAGATGGAGCTCGCAAACCTCCCTCACCCATTTTCCTTCAGATGGAGACAACTGCTGAACAATGCGCACATCCGGCGAGAGGACAAATGCTGTCATGAGCAGCGCCGCATTATCCCCTATCCCCTCAAGGAAATCACGGGCAACAAACCCCTTCAGTATATACTCTCCACCCGGCCCGAACATCGTCTCAACCCCGTCATCGACATGGAACCAGTTACTACCACCTGAGCGGCGACGCATATTTATTACGCCCCCGCTTACCCTGACAATCTGCTGTTTCGCATAGTAGGCGAGCCACTCGGCGAAGCGTTCTTCCATATGTTCCGTCTCAAGCTTCTCGGTATGGCGTATCCAGTTGGCGGCATAGTTGGCAACATCACGCGATTGGTTCCGCATCACCCACACATCGCAGCCGCATCCATCAAACCACCCCCTGAGACGCTCCCGCCAATCCTGGTCGGCAAGTTCGGCCCAATTGCAGAGGATTTGGCAAAAGCCCCCTTCGTTCAGAAACTTCGGCGCTTCCCGGATTATCCTCCGGCAGACATCATCGCCCGCCATGGGGCTGTCCCGGTAAATATAGCGTGACTCGGGAGAAATGACGAAGGGCGGGTTGGATACGATCAGGTCAAAGGTCATCCCCTCAACAGGTGCAAAGAGATCACCCTCTCGACATTCCAATGTCTGAATGCAGTTCAACCGCGCATTGAAATCAGCCAGCGCCACGGCGCGCGGATTTCGGTCAACTGCAATTACGCGGTCGCAATGTCGCGCTGCAAGAAAAGCCTGAAAACCGCATCCGGTACCAAGGTCGAGTGCGAGTCCCGCCTCCCTGCGTACCGTCAGATTGGCAAGGGTGATGGAACTTCCGCCAATCCCCATCACAAAATCGTACCCGTCTTCGCTCAGTAATCTCCGGGGAAGATCATAGGCTATCATCAGTTCCTGATAGGGAAAGAGTTTTATCTCCGCCTGGGCAGAACCGCCATGGACAGAAATCAACCCCATCTCCTCCCATTCGTCCAGCCCCATTGGCTCGATAGCTGTTGACAGAAGAGCACTATCAACCGGCATCTCCATCAGAAAGAGGCGGATCAGGGTTTCCAGGGGAGTCCCCCCCTGGGTGCGATGCATCAGGAGCAGAATATCGCTCTCCTTGATCGAAGCGGAATCAGTGACACCAATGGTTTTCAGGACCCCCTCAGGGGTAAAACCCGCTGATGACAGTACATTCCGAAGCATTTCAAGGCGTTCGGGACTATGATTTCTACATTGAGCAGCTTTCATGTATAAAGATCCTTTAGGAGGAATAGCTACTGCACACATTTATTAAACACAAATTCAACACGCCGGTCGATCTGATCGGTAATGTCGTCTTTGCCGGTGCCGACAATATTTTCATGAAAGCCTCGCCCGACGGTCGTTGATTTGCTCATGATCTCCGGTGCGAATGAAGCCATCTTCTTCTGAATCCAGAGCGCCCGCTGAAGCGACAGCTTATCATTGTGAGCCTCTGAGCCGGACCTGCTGCTATGACCGGTGATCTTGACCTGGCATTGCGGCAAAGACGCCACCAGTTTCGCAATCTGCTCCATATAAATAGTGTAGACATCATTTTTATTCACCACCGGGACCACCGAATTAGGCGAGAAGATGATCTTGCTGGCAATTTCACCCGTTTCCCTGATACTGACCCTCAGCAGTTTGCCATAGACGTCTTCGGCCTCTTTCCACTGAGTCTGTTTGACAAGAATGGTAAACTGACCGTTAAGCACCTCCAGCTGATCGCCACTCTGACTGCTCGCCGCCTGATTATAATATGAAAGCGATTTCTTGTACTCTTTCTGCTCATACAGCTTATCAGCTTTGACCTGCATCGACTTTACCGCCAGTTTGTCGTGATATTCCTTATTAACGGTTTCATCGGGAGCCTTTTTTACGGAAGCGGCATACTGTTCGTAATTTTTCCCTTTCAGGAATACCGGACTGTCCTTATAGATGTCCTTGGGTGTCGTATCGAATTTGTTCACCAGCACTGTCGCGGAGGCAAGCACCTTGCCTGAAGATTTCTCGAACACCGTACCGTAAACCTTGTAAACATTCCCCCGATTCTCGGCAAGCGTGACCATGCCGTTCAGAACGTATTCCGACACCTCCAGATTATCAGGCTCCATCTCTCCGGTAACCTGGAAACGTTTCGTGATTTCCTGTGAGAAAATCTTTGCGATTCGTGCATTCGCCTTAACAGGGTAACCGGATTCCACGTCAATAAAGGGATCGATAACAATCTTCTTCAAATGCTTTTGTTTGGTCAGGGGGTCTATGATGACCTTGTTCAGCTTGTTACCTATACTGGTATTTTCAAGCTGATCAGCTAAATTGACCGCCAGGGTCTTCATCCCCTCCTCAAACTCCATGGTACGTTCGGGAATCGGCGTAGTGTGGACGCAGGAAACGCAAAAGATAAGAACAAGAAACGACAGAATAAAACGGAGGCCTTTGATAAGTTTTCTCATACATCACTTCCTGACAAGAGAGTATTCGACTCCAAAATTCAGATTTATTTCCCCGTTTTTTCCTGCTTTTGCTGCGTCTTGAGCACGGGGCACTCCACATCAACACCAAAATAATGCGGATCCTCGCAGATCACGGCCGCAGAAACGATGGAAAAGACATAGTCATAGGTCTCCCGGGGAATATCCTTATACGCAAGAAGGCGCCAAAAATTCCTCTCCCTGGGGTTTTCCGGCATTCTGCGGATGATTTGACGGATATTGTTTTGTCCCCAGTTGTAAGATGCCATGACCAGAAGTCCTGAAGCTTGTGCATCTGTAGCGGACAGATCCTTGATATATTTTGTTGCGGCCACAGTAGACTTGACGAAATCAAAGCGGTCATCCAGGGGGTCATAGACCGCCTGGCCATACAGCGGCCCAATCTGCAACCCATACTGGTTGCCCGTTGACGAGATGAACTGCCACATCCCTTTGGCAAAGCCATAGCTGGTTTGGGGACCAACGGCGCGTTCGTCAAAATTGCTCTCCTGCAGGGCAAGGAAAAGATACTGTGGCGGCAGATTGTTGTCATTCAGCACACGGGCAATCAACTGTTGATAGCCCTTCTGTTTTCCCCGGCTCAGGGCTGTCTTGAGCCGGTCCGTCTTCTTCCAGATCTGGATATAGCGGCGTACCTCATCCACAAACCCCTTGGGAGCGCTGGCATCGCATTCGCCAAAGATACGGGCAACGCGCAGGATAAGCTGTTCATCCTCGGGGGCTTTTTTATAGATGCCCAACTCCTTCACAAAATTGTCGTACTCCTTCTCCATATCCCTGAGCTTGAGCCGTTTTTCCTTGAGTTCAGCCACCTGTTTCGGGTCCGCATTCATCAGAATAATCTGTTCCAGCTTTGATATCTGCAGCTCAAGGGACTTGGTTGTGTAGAATATGCTTTCCGCGGTTGCCCGCAACTTGTTGAGTTTTTGCGTCTGATAAAAAATCACGCTGCCGGCTGCCATGAGCAGGAGGATAACAACTCCAATCACAACCTGATACTTGCGCGATTTCTTTTTGTGAACACGCTGAAAGGCGCGCCGGAACATCATGGTCTGTTCACCGATATTTTCTTCGGACTTATTCTCAAAGTAATGTCTGATGATCTGCGTTTCGGTGTCAAACTCCTTTGGCTCAGGCGCTGTTTCCGTAATTTTGGGAAGTTCTGCCCGTTCAACCCACAGAGAGACTAGCGCGCCTCCCTTGCCGAGTTCGATTTCAACACAGTCAGGCAACTGCGCTTCCTGTATCCTTTCACCGTTCAGAAACGTACCGTTCGCGCTCCCAAGATCCTTGATAGAGCACTGACCGTTAATTAAATCAACCCGCACGTGATGCCTGCTGACACAGCTTTCGGAAACCTGCAGATCGCACTCGCTGGTTCTTCCGATGACAAAACCGGAGGTAAAGCGCTTTTCACTCACTGCGGCCCTGCCTCGTATGACCTTGGCTACTACGGCAAGGGGAGTGGGAGGTATCACTGACCCATCTGTTTCCCGGTTTGGATTGATCATTATTTCAAGTGGCCCTTATGTTTGTTGACCTGTATGCGGATGTGCAACGAATACGTCATCTGCGTATTTTTTGAGACGGCTTGACCTTGTCAGCTTGAGGCGCTTTGAGAGCCGCTCTGCATTTTGCGAGATAATCTTCGACGCGCTCAAATCCCTTGGGAACCTTGGAAAATGAGGTTAATGCACGGCGGTACTCCTTTTTCATGAACCAGGAAATACCTGAGTTGTACCATGAACGGTCAAGGTACGACTGTATATCCGGGTCATGGGGATAACGGGCCTTCATCTTTCCGAATTCACGAATTGCCGTATCATAATTTCCCTTTTCAAAGGAGGAAATTGCGATATCCAAGGAATAATTTTCGCTTTCCACCTCTTCCTCCTCAGTGGGTTCAACCTTTTCCTGCATTCTGGGTGCGACAAGGTTTTCCTCTCTTCTGGAGCGGGCCTGGATAACGGACTCGGCTGACTCCAGCTGAATTTTCTTGAGTTCCGCCACCGCTTCCGGGTAGTCATTATGGATTTTCAATGCTTCGATTAACTCTTTCCTTGCACCACGGGGATCGGATTCACGCAGGGCGAGACCGGCTTTGAAATGTTTTTCCGCTTCCCGATTACGCTTGACAACCATACGGTTGAGTTCCCCCAGCACAACGGGATTATCGGGCGCAACAGCATTAGCTACCATGAGTTCTTCCACCGCATTATCAAGATAGCCCCTCTTCTCAAAGTTCGAAGAGACCTTGACCGTCTGCTCGGTAAAAACCTTAACCTGAGCATCCTCATGGGCGCAGCCAGCACAAACCAGGAGTACCCCAAAAAGACTCCACCACTGAAAAATATTCTGACAACTTCTCATCGGCTTACCCATAGCTATTCCCGCCTGAATGTTTCAAGCAATTTGATAAAATAGTCGAGCTTGTCGCTGTTGTAAACCATGGATCGATTAAGGGAGAAGGGGTTGTTGAAAAAAGGGTTGCCACCCCTGATGACCGTAAAACCGGCTCGGTAGCCGAGCTTTTGCATCACCGCAATGGTGTTTTCATTAAATATACCAAACGGATAAGCCAGGACATTCGGTGTCACGCCAACCTGATCGGCAATGACCCGCTGAGAATCCTTGAGTTCCTTGAGAAGTTTTTCACTGGAAAGCTTGTTCAGATCACCATGGGAAACGCTGTGGGACCCGATCTCGAATACCCCCGACTCCCTCAAAACCCGCACATCATCCCAGTTAAGCGCCAGCGGATTCTGAGCTGACCCGATCGGCGCCGTATAGAGAAATATTACCGCAGTGAAACCATATTTCTTGAGAATCGGATAGGCAATGGTCCTGGTTGATTTCCATCCGTCGTCGATTGTGATCAGCACCGACTTCTTGGGAGGCCTGCGCCGGATGTCTATAAAATCCAGGAACTGTTTGAGCGTCAAAACGGTATAGCCGTTGTGTTTCAGATACGCCATCTGATGTTCAAAAGCTTCTTCCGTAACGGCAACTCTATCTGAGCTTTTCCTGGGTGTTATACGGTGATAACAGAGCACGGGTACGGTCTGATAACCGTCCGGATAGACACCGCCGGGATTCACCGGTTTCAAGGGTACCACAATCATTGCGCCAGGCTGTATCGGTGTATTCCTGTTGAATTCGGAAATGAGATAGGCAAGTTTTTCATTGCCAAGATACGTCCGCGCAAGGGACTGATAGGTGTCGGATGAGATGGCGGTGACAATGACATAGTCTTTCGTACGGTGTTCGCGTGCGGATGGTGGAACGGTCTGTGTTTGCGTTGGTGTGGTTTTGGGCTGAGGAGGAGCTGGCGGCGCAGTGGCGCAGCCCCCTGCAATCAGCATACACACCGCAAAAATGGGGAAAAAACCGCGAAAGAGTATTTTGAAAATGGCGAATTGCGTATTCATAGCCCACGCCTCACGGGGATGTTAGTCGGCTGCAGTCTATTTAGCCGGTTTGAGCTTTTCAGTGAGAGGATATTCCCTCATCTTGTCAAGCGTGATTGAAATCTCGCGGTCACGGTAACCTGTGCGACTGAGTGTAACCTTGTATGTTCCCAGACCGAGCTTGATGGTCAGCGGAGAAGTTCCCTTTTCTGTTCCGTCTATGGACACCATTGCCCCTTTAGGTATCGTGCGAATCCTGAGAAAGGCAAACTTCGGTAATGGTTTCGCCTTAACTGGTGTAAGAGGCAACATTTCCCCGTTCAGTGGGGGGTGCATGCCATTACCATTTTTTTCCGCAGCAGCGGGAGTCGGAATTGAAGCGCTTTTCGCTCCGGCTACCGGCGCAACCTGACGTTCCTCCTGCTTCACGACGGGCTGTTTTGGCACTGCCAGGGGTGCTACGGCGGGTTTCGTTTCTTTAACCGGAGCGGCTTCCGGTTTCACAGCCGGTTTTACATTATTCCGGGGCGGAACGGGAAGTGGAGGCGGTTTGGGCACCTCCCTTGTCATGCCTTTTTCGGGGATTGCTGCCATCTTGGCAGCCGCTGCCGGCAAAGGGATAGAGGGAGCAGCCGGCTTTTGTTCAACTTTTTGCGGAGCTACCTTTACGGGGGGCAGGGTGCCTGGGTGTTGCGGTTCCGGTCGAACAACCGGTCTGGATTCCAAAACAGGGGGCTTTACAGGCGGAGATGCTCCATGATGGGAGGAAAGGTAGATTCCGCCGCCAATTACCGCAAGCAGTGCGGCGCCAGCCAGGGGAAGGGCATAGCCGATCTTCCTGCCCGGTTGGGGAGCAGACGAGGGTAATGCCGCGCCCGCTTCCTTTTGTACCCCTGCAAGACATGCCTTGAGGGCATCGGCCAGTTCCCTGCCGCTCTGAAACCGTTTTGAGGGCACTTTCTGCAGCGCTTTCATGATGAGCGCGGACAGCTTGTGCGGAACCTGCCCGCACACAATTTTCGGATCGGGTGGGGTAATCTGGATTATGTCGTTGAAAACGGTCGCCAGAGTTTTTCCCTCACCCCCGAAAGGCCTCTTGCCGGTACTCAATTCATACAGGACAACCCCGAGGGAAAAGAGATCAGAGCGCCCATCTACGGTCTGCCCAAGGACCTGTTCGGGTGACATGTATGAGGGGGTGCCCATGGTCTCCCCTGCCTGGGTCTGGATGCTGGCGTTGGAATCATCAATCCGTGCGATGCCGAAATCGGTGATCTTGATTTGGCCATCCGGCTGAACCAGAATGTTGCTCGGTTTGATATCCCGGTGAACAACACCCTTATGATGGGCATATTCGAGGGTTTCGGCTATCTGGATCCCGAAATCCACCACGTCCTTAACGTCCAGACGTTTCTCCTTGATGATATCGGATAGGGAGATCCCTTCGATGTACTCCATGGCGATGAACACCTCGCCGTGCTCCTCGCCGATATCATGGACCGTGACAGTGTTGGGATGGGAGAGACGGCCGATGACCTTGGCCTCTTTTACGAACCTCCTGACAAAGGTTTCGTTCCCAATCCGGTCCTGGCGCAAAACCTTGACCGCCACCAGGCGCTCGATGTTCGGGTCACGGGCCAGATAGACCACTCCCATGGAGCCACGCCCCAGTTCTTTCACTATTTCATATCTGCCGTAGTTCACATGATCACCATCTTAACGTACATTCCAAGCTCCTCAGCCCTCTCAACTGGAGGGGAACCCTGGTGTGCTGTAACTAATGAAGGTATCCCTGTAAAACGTAGAGTCCTGTTCCGACTAGGGCAAAGATAAGAGCCATCCTCAGCCAGACCTTTCGAGCGATGGTCATCCTGCTACGGTTTTCCAGATAGTCCCGCAGGGAAACGGCAAGAAAGATGACTGAAATACCAATAAAAACAAGGCTGACTATTGAAACGATCCGCATGCGCATCTATCCGCCATCCCTATCCCTATCGGATACATATCTCCACGTACTATCATGGAGCAGTTTTGGGCCGTTCTGGACAATCCGGCGCTTTCTCGTTCCGCAAGATTCTCCATTCCCCATCTCCAACCATGCAGGCCCTGATCTGCACGACCCGACCGCTTCGGCTGCGCAATGGCGAAACCCCTGAAGGATCGATGCTCAGGAAGCCGAATTCGTAGACGCCATGCTCATCCGGTCCGGATGCCAGATGGACGAAGTCGAGCCGGCCGTCGCCGTTATAGTCTCCAAAGGATCCGGGAGAGCCGAACCTGCTCGCAACACGGTAGTAGCGGATCTTTTTGGTGCGGGTCAGGTCGAACAGGTGGAAAAACCTGACCTGCTGGTATGAACCGCTCTGAAACAGGCCGCTGCCGCCGCCCGAGACAACCAAAAACCTGCGCCCCTTGAAGGCGAGTTCAGACGTTTTTAATCCTTCACCCGTCAGATTCGGCCAAGGCGGCGCACCAGCCTGGATCATGGCCTGTTCAGGTCCGAACTCCCGGCCGGAGATGGTCACCACATCGTAGTCGGCCATTTTGGCTCCACTGACAGTGCGATACTCAAGACCGAGATAGGGGGGCTCAAACGCGAACAGCTGCGTGTTTTCTGGGGTCCCCTCGATGGACAGCCTTCTGAACTCCCCCTTGATGGCCTTGACCAGAGGCGCCGCCCTAAAGATACGTTTACAGAATGTCTGGAAACCGGCCTCACTGAACCCTTCCCCCCTGACTGTCGCAGGCGCCACAGACAGAAGGAGCAGCGTGAGAATGCCCGCCAGAAGCCTATTGATATGCCTTGTTCCCGGTTGCCTGTAGAAAGTCGTCATTGTATCTCCAGAAAACGGTCTTGCCGTGAGCAGCGGTCGAAACGAAGGTGTATGTGTACCTGCCCCGTTCCTTTCCGTTCACCAACTTGTTTTGTTTGTCCCGATGCTGCCAGTGGATGACTACCTCCGTTATCTCCTTCTCCTTGACGCCAAAGATGTTGTGTTTCGGATCCGCGAACTTGATCCCTCTCTTTACCTTAGGATGGTTGGCATAGTTCGTCTTCAGGTCAACTCCATCCCAAAAATATCCCCCGTTGGAGTAGTCGTTTCCCCCGCTCAGGGCGTTTCGGGCAGCCTTCAGGGCGTCCCTGATTCCGGCATCACTCTGGCGCTTGGCCGCATCCGCATTTTTCAGAGCCTTGAAGCGGTCATTCCCGCCGTTTGAAGCGGCAAAGGCATAGGTGTTCGCCGGTCCCAGCAGCATCTTGAGTG
>JACAAY010000041.1 GCA_013377095.1 Desulfuromonadales bacterium | reverse complement strand
GGCTGAAAATAAAACAGAAAAACAGAGAATGACGTTATGGAGTTTGACATAACGTCTGATTCCGGAAGGAGATGCAGAATGAAGAAAAAACCCATCAACCATCCTTATTGCCGTGCTCGCACTGGCAGTGCCTGCGATTGCGCTCGATGCACCTTCCGTGGAGCGGGGAAAAGAACTGTGTACCGGTACCCAATTCTTTTTCTCACCAGCATCATGAATAACAACTCGCCATGAATTCGCGTGGAACGCAACCGGACCGGATCGACCACTTCGAACCAAAGGAGCGCAAGGGGCTGATTGTGGTCATTACCGGCAACGGCAAGGGAAAGACCACGTCGGCGCTGGGGATGGCTGTGCGCGCCTGCGGGCACAGGATGCGGGTCTGCATCATACAGTTTATGAAGGGAGATCTGTACTCAGGTGAGTGGGATGGCATCAAGCAGATGAACTGCGCCATTGAGCTGCATGCCACCGGTAAGGGATTCTGCGGCATCCAGGGCAATCCCTATCCCTGGACTGAACACCGGGACAATGCCCAGGACGCCCTGGATTTAGTCCGAGACAGGATGGTCTCAGGTACGATCGATCTTCTGATTCTTGACGAAATCAACAATGCCCTCAAGCTCAAGCTGGTCGATCTGGAACAGGTGCTGCAAATCCTGCGCGACAAACCGCCGGGACTGCATCTGGTTCTCACCGGCCGTGATGCCCATCCGCAGGTGATCGAGCTGGCCGACACGGTCAGCGAGGTCAACGAGATTAAACACGCCTATCGCGCCGGTATCGAACCCCAGCCCGGAATCGACTATTAATACCGGAAAGCCCTGACTCATAGCTGAAAATATCCAACCCACCGATCCCTACCGTCTTACACCAGCGCCAAGACCCGTTCAAGCTTCTCCTTCACCATGCCGGCCAGGCTGGCGACCTCCGGGTTGCCGATCAGCGACAACGCCGCCACCGGGTCCATGAACATCACCGCAGTCTCACCGCCATCGGCTTCGTAAACGACCACGTTGCAGGGGAGCAGGGTACCGATGTTCATTTCCTTGCCAAAAGCCTCCCAGGCCAGCCCTTGGTTGCAGGCGCCGAGAATGACATACTTGCGAAATTCCTTGCCCAGTTTTTCTTTGAACTTGGCAGCGATATCGATCTCGGAGAGAACACCGAAACCCTCTTTCTGCAACTCTTCTCGGACCTTCTTCTCCGTTGCCGCAAAGGGAGCCGCGACCGTCTTGCCAAAGGCATAGGCTGTGTTCATATCCATATGTATGCTCCTTTAAGATGCAAATGGTGTCAAAAACAAGATTTGATGACGCCGCCATCAACCCTCAAGGCTGCGCCATTGATAGCAGCAGAGAGCGGACTGCAGACGTAGGCGACCATGGTGGCAACCTCTTCGGTGGTGGCAAATCTCTTGAACAGTGATGTCGGCCGCATGGTCCGGAAAAATTCCATTTCAAAACCCTCGAATGGTTTGCCGCCACTCAGCTTAGCCACAAACTCGTCAACACCCTCCGAACGGGTCGGCCCGGGAAGCACCGCATTGACAGCCTTAAGTGTAATAGCAATCTGACGGGAAGCAACGCCTGAAGCTGGAAATAGTGCAGGCATGGAACCGGAGGGGTATGGCGAGCATAAATAGGTAAGCAGCATCTTCGGAAATCACAGGGCATCGGGCAAAACATAATATGCAATCTGGCGATGATCCATGCCGCAACCAAATCCGTCACATATGGCAGTTATGTTAAACATGACGGTTTCCGCTGACGGATTACTCCACTCCCCACCCTCCTCCATCTTATTTTACTCCACACAAACAGACCGTTGCACCCTCAACACCCACCTGTCCACTTCGGCATGTTAGTTGCGATCAACCATCTGGATATCCCTCGTTATTGCGCCATAAACGGAGAAAAAACCATGAAACGAATTGCCGTAGTGACCAGCGGGGGTGACGCCCCTGGCATGAATGCCGCCATCCGGGCAGTGGTGAAGATCGGACTCGCCAAAGGCTGGGATGTGTTCGGCGTCCGCAAGGGGTACGCCGGTTTGATTACGGGCGACATCCTTCCCCTTGGCGAACGTGAAGTGAGCGGCATCATCCAGCTGGGTGGATCCATGCTCGGCAGTGCCCGCTGTCCCGAATTCAAGACCGGTGACGGCCAACGAAATGCCCTGTCTCAACTTGAGCGGAATTCCATCGAAGCATTGGTCGTCATCGGCGGCAATGGCTCCCAGACTGGCGCTCACGCCCTGTCCCGGCTGGGCTTTCCGGTTGTCGGCGTGGCATCGACCATTGACAACGACCTGTATGGATCCGATATCACCATCGGGGTGGATACGGCGCTGAACGTCTCGCTGGAGGCAATTGACCGGTTGAAGGTCACCGCATCCTCGCACCACCGTGCGTTCCTGGTCGAGGTGATGGGGAGAAAATGCGGGTACCTGGCCCTGATGGCCGCCATAGCCGGCGGGGCCGAGGCGGTGATCGTTCCGGAACAGGAGACCGACCCCGAAGACGTGGCCGGAGAGCTGCGCGCCGCGTACGACAATGGCAAGGCACACGCCATTGTGGTGGTTGCCGAAGGCGCCCGCTACAATGCGGAAGAGATGGAACACTACTTCCAGGAGCACCAGGAGCGGTTGGGCTTCGAACTACGGGTAACCAGGCTGGGGCATGTCCAGCGGGGGGGAGCACCCGGCTCGTTTGACCGGCTGCTGGGTACCCGGTCCGGCGCAGCAGCAGTGGAGCTGCTGGCAAACGGCAAACAGGGGGAACTGGTGGGTCTGATCAAAGGCGAGATCGCATCCACCCCGCTCTCGGACGTCGTAGCCAACACAAAAACACTGGATATGCATCTGCTTGATTTGGCGCGCGTATTGGCGCGATAGAACAGGAAAGGGATTCGATTGTATCAGGAGGAGTTCACAATGGGAGTAAAGATAGCGATCAACGGTTTTGGCAGAATAGGCAGACTGGTCCTGAGGGCCATGTCGGAGCAGGGGCTGATCGGCAGGGAGGTCGAGGTTGCTGCGGTCGTTGATATAAACACCGATGCGAAATACTTTGCCTACCAGCTGAAGTATGATTCGATCCACGGACACTTCCAAGGAGAGGTGGCCACGGCAAAGAGCCAACCATCCCTGGCGGAAGACGACCTCCTGGTCCTGAACGGCCACCGCATCAGGTGTATGGCAGCGGTCAAAACACCCGACCTCCTGCCCTGGAAAAAGCTGGCTGTCGAATACGTCATCGAAGCAAGCGGACGGTATACGGATTCCGCACTTGCCGGGTTGCACCTCTCGGCAGGCGCCAAAAAGGTCATCCTTACCGCTCCGGCAAAAGGGAATGCGAAAACAATCGTGATGGGTGTCAACCAGCAGGAGTATGATCCCGACAGCCACCATGTGGTTTCCAATGCATCCTGCACGAGTAACTGTCTCGCCCCCCTGGTGCATGTCCTGCTGAAAGAAGGGGTCGGCATCGAGACCGGACTGATGACCACGATCCACTCGTACACGGCGAGTCAGAAGACCGTTGACGGCCCCTCCCGAAAGGACTGGCGCGGCGGCAGGGCAGCGGCAATCAACATCATACCCTCGTCAACCGGGGCTGCCAAGGCGGTGGCTGAAGTGCTGCCGGCGGTCAGGGGCAAGCTGACCGGCATGGCCTTTCGCGTTCCCACCCCCGATGTCTCGGTGGTCGACCTGACCTTCCGTACGGAGCGGGACACCTCCATCGAAGAGATCGACAGCCTGATGAAAAAGGCATCCGAAACCTATCTGAAGGAGATTCTCGAATACTCCAGAGCAGAACTGGTCTCTTCCGACTTCGTCCACTCCAAAAGCTCCTCCATCTATGACTCCCTCGCCACCCTGCAGAACAACCTGAAGGGGGAGAAACGGTTTTTCAAGGTCGTTGCCTGGTATGACAACGAGTGGGGTTACTCCCACAGGGTTGTGGATCTTCTCCGGCACATGAATCAATCTGTTGGTACATAGGGAGAGGTAATGTTCCACATTCATCATGAGTACCATAAATCGAGTCGAATCGGCTGGCTTCGAGCCGCTGTTCTGGGAGCCAACGACGGTACCATTTCGGTTGCCAGTCTCGTCGTTGGCATAGCCGCCTCCGGCGCTCCGCAGCATGGTATACTTCTGACCGGAGTGGCAGGCCTAGTGGCCGGCGCAATGTCAATGGCAGCTGGTGAATACGTATCGGTTCAGTCCCAGGCCGACACCGAAGGTGCGGACATCGGCAGAGAAAAACGCGAATTGGAATCGCAGCCGGAGAGCGAACTCACCGAGCTGACGACCATTTATGTCAACCGGGGGCTTGATCAACCACTGGCCCGGCTGGTTGCGGAGAAACTGATGTCCGGTGATGCGCTGGGAGCGCACGCCCGAGATGAACTCGGCATAACGGAAGTCCTGCGGGCGCGGCCTGTCCAGGCCGCTCTTGTCTCTGCGCTTTCCTTCTCCGTGGGCGCAATCATTCCCATTGCAACCGTACTGCTGTCGCCTTCAGCATGGGTTACCGAAGTTTCATTTGCAACAGCCCTGGTCACGCTGGTCATTCTGGGGGGAACAGCCGCATACGCCGGTGGCGCGTCCATTGTCAGGGGCGCGCTGCGCGTTTCCTTCTGGGGAGCGCTCGCCATGGGAGTCACCGCCGGGGTCGGCAGGCTCTTCGGAACGGTTCTCTAGACAGGGTGGTGTAAATAATATGGCCCAGAGGTTCCACAATGGTCACTCGCAGACAGTTCATCCTTTCCGCAGCGGCAATGGCCGCTGGACCGCTGACCCTGGGGGCTTGTTCCTCGGTAACACTGAATGAAAATTACAAAGCTGCCGCGCGCAGGACCTGGCGCCATGACGAAAGCCGGATCCATGACAGTTCTCTGCTCCAGCGCGAGCTTGTACGCTATGCAACCCTCGCTCCTTCAAGTCATAACACGCAGTGCTGGAAGTTTCATATAGAAGAACAGGCCATCTCCGTACTGCCCGATCTTGCTCGACAATGCCCGGCAGTTGATCCGGACGACCATCACCTGTTCGTATCGCTTGGATGTGCAACCGAAAATTTGATACAGGCGGCACGGGCGAATGGCTTGAAGGGGGAAGCACGCTTTAACGCCACTGCAGCGGGTGGGATCAAAATCAACCTTGAGCCTGCCAGGGCGGATGTCTCACCGCTGTTCCAGGCAATACCCGAGCGTCAGTGCACTCGCGCGGAGTTCGACGGCAAACCTCTGTCAACCGGTGAATTGAGCCTTCTTGAACACAGCGGAACGGGAGATGGTGTCAGGGTCCTCTTTCTCACCGAAAAAGCGGCGCTGGAGCAGGTGCTCGAGTATGTCGTTGCAGGCAACACAGCTCAAATGAACGATCCCGCCTTTGTCGAAGAACTGGAAACGTGGATTCGCTTTAACGGTGATGAGGCAATCAGGACCGGGGATGGACTCTTTTCCGGAACATCTGAAAACCCGTCCGTGCCACGCTGGCTGGGGAGCCTGCTCTTCGGCATGTTCTTTACGAAAAAAAACGAGAACGACAAATACACACGACATATCCGCAGTTCGGCGGGAATTGCGATTTTTTTCTCGGAGTCCAATGACCGGGCGCGTTGGGTTGAGGTCGGACGTTGTTATGAGCGCTTTGCCCTGCAGGCAACCACTTTGGGCATTCGTACCGCAATGCTCAATCAGCCGGTCGAAGTATCGGCGTTGCGCCCGCAGTTTGCCACGTTCCTCGGAATTGGCAGCAACAGACCGGATCTTGTTGTTCGCTTTGGCCGAGGCCCGAGAATGCCCCAGTCGCTGAGGCGTCCCGTGCAATCAGTGCTGGTCTGAATCATCGCGTTGTAACCCCCTGGGAGATTCTGTCCGCCATGAAGACACAAAAACCACAAAAACCCTTCTCCCTGATTCGAGAGTTCCAGCTTGCCGACTGGTTCACCCTGGCAAACGCGGTCTGCGGTACCGGGGCACTGTTTTCCGTGCTGACCTATCTGCAAACGACCGATGTCAGCCATGTCTACTATGCATGCGGGATGGTTTTTGCCGCATTGATCTTCGATGTCCTGGATGGACGGATTGCGCGCTGGCGACGGAAGCATTCCGTGCTGGGTCGCGAACTCGACTCCCTGGCCGACATCATCTCCTTCGGCGTAGCCCCGGCCGTGATTGGCTATGGTTGCGGAATGCAGGGCCTCTATGACCGGATCATTCTGACCTGTTTTGTTGCCTGCGGGGTGTCCCGGCTTGCACGCTACAACGTCACGGCCGAGGCGCTGTCCGGGGATGAAGGTAAAGTAAAATACTTCGAAGGAACTCCCATCCCAACGTCACTGCTGTTGGTAATGATGATGGCGTGGGCTGTCTCACAGGGCGCAGTGCGCGAGAACCTCTGGTTCGGGCAGTTCGTGTTTGCCGGTTTCACCCTTCATCCGCTGGCCCTGCTTTACGCGGTATCCGGCTCACTTATGGTCAGTCGCATACGGATTCCAAAGCTCTGATCAGGCTCTCTGGCAGTTGAAGAGATCAAGAGGTGGTGCTTCCGCCGTTTTACCCTGGAGTAATGCGCTGCTGCCCGAGACCCGCACCAGCAGGCAGTTTCGCACCAAAATTTCTTTGGCTCATTTAATGAATTACTGATACATTTAACCATTATGAAAAAACAATCAAAAATGACAGACAACCATACTGATCGAGAGACGCCATCCGTCATGGAAGACAGGCCCGTGGACAAAAACGTATCCTTTCCCATTGTCGGCATCGGTGCCTCTGCCGGCGGCCTGGAGGCGCTGGAACAGTTCCTGGGGCATGTGCCCGCAGGGAGCGGCATGGCCTTTGTCATCATCCAGCACCTTGACCCGACCCACAAGGGGATCATGCCCGAACTGCTCCAGCGCGCCACCGTGATGGAGGTTTTCCAGGTCAGGGACCGGATGCAGGTCAAGCCGGACTGCGTCTATGTGATCCCCCCCAACCGGGACATGTCCATTCTCCATGGTGCGCTGCACCTGTTTGAACCAACGGCGCCCCGCGGCCTGCGCCTCCCCATCGATTTCTTCCTGCGCTCGTTGGCCGAAGACTGTCATGAACGCAGCATCGGCGTGATCCTCTCCGGCATGGGCTCGGACGGCACCGCAGGACTCAGGGCAATCAAGGAACATGCGGGATTGGGGCTGGTGCAGGAGCCTGCCACGGCCAAGTTTGACAGCATGCCCCGCAGCGCCATCCTGGCCGGCCTGGCCGACCTGGTTGCCCCGGCGGAAGAACTTCCCGGAAAGATCGTCGACTACCTCAAGCACGCCATCATCATTTCCAAACCGGAATTACCCCTGGAGGAGAAAGACCAGAGCGCCCTGGAGAAAGTCCTGATCCTGCTGCGCTCCAAGACCGGTCACGACTTTTCATTGTACAAGAAGAACACCATCTACCGCCGGGTCGAGCGGCGCATGGGCATTCACCAGATCAACCGCATCGCTGCCTATGTCCGCTATCTGCAGGAAAACAGCCAGGAGGTGGAACTGCTCTTCAAGGAACTTCTGATCGGGGTCACCAGCTTTTTCAGAGATCCGGCGGCATGGGAGCACCTTCAGAGAGAAGCCATCCCGACCATTCTGGCACATCACCCTGACGGCGGGATGCTGCGCGCCTGGTCAACAGGCTGCTCAACCGGGGAGGAAGCCTACTCGCTGGCCATGGTTTTCAAGGAGACGCTGGAACAGCTCAAGCCCCCACAGGATTTCAAACTGCAGATTTTTGCCACCGACCTGGACCGGGACGGCATCGACAAGGCTCGCACCGGGTTTTATCCGGCCAACATTGCCGCGGATGTATCTTCCGAGCGCCTGAGCCGTTTTTTTGTCCAGGAAGAAAACGGCTACCGGATTTGCAAGGAGATCCGGGCGATGGTCACCTTTGCCACGCAGAACATCATCATGGATCCCCCCTTTACCAAGCTGGACATCCTCATCTGCCGCAACCTGCTGATCTACCTGACACCGGAACTGCAGAAAAAACTTCTGCCACTCTTTCACTACAGCCTGATCCCGGGCGGGGTTCTGTTTCTGGGGAGCGCCGAGACCATCAGCTCTTTCACCGATCTCTTCGCACAGCTCAACATCAAGTCGAGACTTTTCCAGCGCCGGGAATCCCTGCGGCAGGCCGAACAGCTTGCCTTTCCACCCTCGTTTATCCCGGCCCTGCCGGGAATTTCCAAGGAGTCACCCATGCTGAAACCCGCAGCCAATCTCCAGACCCTGGCTGACCAACTGCTGCTGCAACACTTTTCCCCGCCGGCCGTGCTGGTCAACGACAAGGGCGATATCATCTATATCAGCGGACGGACCGGCAAATACCTTGAGCCGGCAGCAGGCAAGGCCAACTGGAACATCTTCGCCATGGCCCGTGAAGGGCTGCGCTTTGAACTGGGCAGCGCCTTCCAGAAGGCACAGCGGCAAAGCGGGGCGATCACGGTCAAGGGGCTCAAGGTTGGAACCAACGGCGGCACCCAGCTCGTTGACGTCACGGTCCAGGCCATAGAAGAGCCGGAGTCGCTGCGGGGGATGGTGATGATCGTCTTTTATGACGTGGCAACGCCCCAGGAAAAGAAAGCATCGCGGCGCTCCAAACCGGGTGAAGCGGGAAATGCCAGGATTCTGGAACTGGAGCAGGAACTCCAGCACACCCGCGAAGAACTCCAGACGACCCGCGAGGAGATGCAATCCTCGCAGGAAGAGCTCAAATCCACCAATGAGGAACTGCAGTCCACCAACGAAGAGCTGCAATCCACCAACGAAGAGCTGACCACCTCACGGGAAGAGATGCAGTCCCTCAATGAAGAGCTGCAGACAGTCAACGCCGAGCAGCAGTCCAAAATGGATGAGATGTCACGGGTGAGCGACGACATGCGCAACCTGCTCAACAGCACGGAAATCATCACCGTATTCCTGGACAACAAACTCCATGTGCGGCGTTTTACCAGCGGAGCCGACAAACTCTTCAAACTGATCCCGGCTGACGTGGGTCGTCCACTCTCCGACATTGTCAACAACCTGCACTATCCCGAGATGATCGAAGAAACGAAGGAAGTGCTGCGAACGCTGGTCTTTTCGGAGAGGCAGATAGCCACCACCGACAGCTGCTGGTATTCGGTGCGCATCATGCCTTACCGCACTATGGAGGATGTGATCGGCGGTGCAGTAATCACCTTTACAAACATCACCGAGGCTAAATCCTTGGAAGCGGAACTACGGGCGGAAATTGCAAGGTTGAAGGCTGATGGCTGAAGGTAAAAAAACTCATCGTAGCGAATGGTACTCCTGACAGTCTTCAGCCTATCAACATAAAAATCAAGGGTCATCAATGGGAATCAACAGAGTAAAGACACAACCGTCAACAAACAGCGCAACACACCACACGGCAGACCAGACGCGTTCAAAAACGAATGAACTGTACCCACCCCAAACCGGGAAAACCGGGCACAAGCCATCATCCGCACCTGATATCCACCAGATCGAATTGGAAGCGCAGAACACGGAACTGTGCCGTGTCCAGGAGGCGCTTGAGATTCAACAGGTCGAGCTGGAGCTGCAAAACGACGAGCTGCGACGGGTGCAGGAGACGCTTGAAACGCAACAGGTCGAGCTGGAGATGCAAAACGACGAGCTGCGACAAGCCCAGCAGGAGCTTGAATCATCGCGGAACAAGTATACCGAACTCTATGACTTTGCTCCGGTCGGCTATTTTACCTTTGATGTGGCCGGAATGATACGGGAGGTAAATCTTACCGGTTCGCAGCTGCTGGGAATAGACCGGCATCTGCTGACCGAAACCCCCTTTACCCGTTTCATTGCCGATACGGACGGAAAAGAGGTTTTTTCCAAGCATCTTGAAATGGTACTGCGTAATCAGGGCATGCAGAAATGTGAGATCAGACTCGCGAAAAAAGACGGCTCGATAATCCATGCTCTACTTCAGAGCGTCACGGTGGATGATATCGAAAGCAAGGGCAGCTCTATCCTTTCCTCAATAGTTGATGGCACGCTTGCCAGACAGTTGGAAACGGAAATCCAGGATGCCCGGGAATATGCCGAGAACATTGTGGAAACAGTGCACAAGCCGCTGGTTGTGTTGAATTCCGACTTGAGGATCATCACCGCTAATAACAATTTCTACGAAACCTTCAAAGCAACACCCAAGGAAACCATCGGCAACTTCATCTACGATCTTGGAAACCGGCAATGGGATATCCCCAAACTGCGGGTACTGTTTGAGGACATCCTTCCCCATGAGACCGTATTCAATGGCTATGAAGTCGATCATGTTTTTCCCGATATCGGACGCAAGATTATCCTGCTCAACGCCCGGGAAATTTTGCGAAAAAAAATCGGCTCGCACATCATCCTGCTGGCCATGGAAGACATCACCGCTCGCAGACTGACGGAAGAGGCACTGCTCAAGGCGGGAGCACTGCAGAGCGCGATTTTCAACAGCGCCAATTTTTCGAGTATCGCCACCGACGCCAGGGGCGTCATTCAGATCTTCAACGTCGGCGCGGAACGCATGCTGGGTTACACGGCCGACGAGGTGATGAACAAGATCACACCGGCCGACATTTCCGATCCACAGGAAGTGATCGAGCGGGCACGGACGTTGAGCGCGGAACTTGACACCCCGATCACCCCGGGCTTCGAGGCACTGGTCTTCAAGGCCTCGCGCGGCATCGAGGATATTTACGAGCTGACCTATATCCGCAAGGACGGCAGCCGTTTTCCGGCGGTCGTGTCGGTCACCGCCCTGCGTGACGCGCAAAACGCCATCATCGGCTATCTACTGATCGGCACCGACAACACCGCACGCAAGCAGGTTGAAGCGGAGCGGACACGGCTCGACCAGGTACTGCTGGACAAGAACACCGAACTGGAGAATGCCCGCTTTACGGCGGAAAAAGCCAACCTGGCGAAATCGGAATTCCTTTCCAGCATGAGCCATGAGCTGCGCACGCCGCTGGGCGCGATCCTCGGTTTTGCCCAACTGATGGAATCCGGCTCGCCAACGCCCTCCCAGAAGAGAAGCATCGATCAGATTCTCAAGGCCGGGTGGTACCTGCTGGAGCTGATCAACGAAATCCTCGACCTGGCGCTGATCGAGTCCGGCAAGCTGTCACTGTCGGTGGAACCGGTATCCTTATGTGAAGTCCTGCGCGAATGTGAGTCCATGGTAGAACCGCAGGCGCAAAAGCACGGTATTAGCGTAAGCTTTAGCCACATTGAAGCACCCTGCTTTGTCAAAGCCGACCGGACACGGCTGAAGCAGATTCTGATCAACCTGCTTTCCAATGCAATCAAGTACAACAGGATCGGCGGAACGGTGGTCGTGGAGAGTATCCCGACCCGGACTGATTCGATTCGTATCTGCGTGCGGGATACCGGTGAGGGTCTGCGTCCTGAACAACTTGCAAATCTTTTTCAACCGTTCAACCGTCTCGGTCGGGAGGCAAGCTCCGAGCAGGGCACGGGCATCGGCCTGGTAGTGGCCAAGCGGCTGGTTGAGTGGATGGGGGGCGTCATCGGCGTTGAAAGCGCGGTCGGGAAGGGAAGCATCTTCTGGATCGAGCTGAACCTGACGTCTGAAGCACAGATGTACTCCCACACAACCGAACCCATTGCGGTTGTTACGACCCATACAAGCGACTGCAAGCCGCTGCATTCCCTGCTCTACGTCGAGGACAACCCGGCCAACATGATGCTGGTTGAGGATATCATTGCACGCCGTCCCGATATCCGCCTTTTGAAAGCCACGGACGGTACCAGCGGCATCGAGATTGCGCGCAGTGCCCTGCCGGATGTGATCCTGATGGACATCAATCTGCCGGGCATCAGCGGACTCAAGGCGCTGGAAATCTTGTCAAAGGATCCGGCAACCGCGCATATCCCCGTGATTGCGCTCAGCGCCAATGCCATACCCCGCGACATCGAAAAAGGCCTGCAGGCAGGCTTTTTTCGGTATCTCACCAAACCGATCAAGGTCAACGAGTTCATGGAAACAGTCAATGTGGCGATGGAATTTGCAAAAAAGGAACAGACATGATGATCAGTGAGTCCGAAATTCTAAACGCCAGCATCCTGATCGTTGACGATCAGGAATCCAATGTCAGCCTCCTTGATCAACTGCTGAGCGAAACCGGCTACAGCTGCGTCGCCTCAACGATGAATCCCCGGGAGGTCTGCGATCTGAACCGCAAAAACCACTACGACCTGATCCTGCTCGACCTGCAGATGCCCGGCATGGATGGTTTCCAGGTAATGGAAGCCCTCACGTTGAACTTTCCGGATGACTATCTTCCGGTTCTTGTGCTCACCGCCCAACCGGGTCACAAGCTGCGCGCCCTGCAAACCGGCGCAAAGGATTTCATCAGCAAGCCGTTCGATCTGCTGGAAGTCAAGACACGTATCCACAACATGCTTGAAGTGCGGCTGCTGTACAAAAAGCTCGGCACATACAACAGTGTGCTGGAACAGACGGTGCAGGAACGAACGGGAGACCTGATCACGGCCAATGTTCAGCTCACCCGGGAAATAGAAGAACGCACAAAAGCGGAAGAGTCATTGAAGAGTACGCTTGGGGAAATAAAAACGTTGAAAGACCGGCTCCGGGCCGAGAACGTGTACCTGCAGCAGGAGGTTGCCGGGGAATACAACTTCGGCGAGATTATCGGTCAGAGCAGCGCCATCTCCTATGTCTTCTTCCGCATCGAACAGGTGGCGCCCCTGGATACGACGGTGCTTCTGCTGGGCGAGACCGGCACCGGCAAGGGGGTGGTGGCACGCGCCATCCATAGCAGGAGCGCCCGCAAGGACCGGCCGATGATAACGGTCAACTGCACGGCCCTGCCGGGGAACCTGATCGAAAGCGAGCTCTTCGGCCGGGAACGGGGCGCCTTCACCGGGGCCGATGCCCGCCAGATGGGGCGTTTCGAGCTGGCTGACGGCGGCACCATATTCCTGGACGAAATCGGCGAGATGCCGCTGGAGTTGCAGTGCAAGCTGCTGCGGGTCATCCAGGACGGCGAGTTCGAGCGGCTGGGCAGCCCCCGCACCATCAAGGTCAATGTGCGGATCATCGCCGCCAGCAACCGCAATCTGGAGGAAGAGATCAAGAACGGCAGGTTCCGCGAAGACCTGTTCTACCGGCTCAATGTCTTCCCCATCACGGTCCCTCCACTCCGCCAGCGCCAGGATGACATCCAGCTGCTGGTCAATCATTTCGTTACAAAATTCAACAAAAAAATCGGCAAAAAAATCACGACCGTTTCGCAAGAGACCCTGAACGCCCTCCAGGAATATCACTGGCCCGGTAACGTGCGGGAACTTGAAAGCGTTATCGAACGGGCGGTGATCACCAGCCAGGGAAGCGCGCTGCAGGTCCTGGACCGTTTCGACACTGTCCGAACAACAGGGGAACCGGCTGGACAAGATGTCAAAGCCCTGGCCGATCTGGAACAGGACCATATCATCCAGGTACTGCATAAAACCAGCTGGCGGATCGAGGGCAGTAACGGGGCCGCGCTGCTCCTGGGACTCAACCCCAGCACACTTCGCGCCCGGATGCGAAAATTCGGCATTCGCCGGCAATAGATAAAAAAACAGGTACGCCGCACCTGTATACCCCAACGCGGTCCGCACCATGTGGCAGTTGTGCCAAACCCGACGGTTTTTGTTGACGGTTTTTCCGGCACTCCGCACTCCCTCTTTCCAATTTACCGTGTACTATCATACCGTTGCATTACCAGTGCCTCCGCATCTCTGCTGGCGTGTTTGTTGCTGTGTAGCAAGGCAACCACATCAAACAGAAAAGAGAATGCACCATGGTACAACTGCAACGTAGACTGTTATTCCTTGCCTGCTTCGTTCTGGCAACTGCACTCATGGGCTGTGCTGCCGCGCTCCAGCATGAACGTACCGGACCGATTGATGGTGACACCGCCATAACCACCAAGGTTAAAGCCGCAATCCTGGATGCTAAAACGTTGCAGGTCTATGTCAGAACAAACAATGGCGTTGTGCTGTTAAGCGGTGTTGTCGATTCTGCCCAGAGAGTTACCACGCTGGGAAATATTGCCCGAAGTATTGAGAATGTCGTTTCGGTGGAAAATGATCTGGTTGTCAATTGTGGCGCAACTTCAAATGAATGCGAGATTCGCTCCCCTGTGATGTATTAGAATTCAACACATCGTCATGTATGGCAGTTACGTAACATATGACGGATACCTCTGACGGTTTTTTGCTGCACCCTGCCCCACCGCCTCTGTTTTTATCGGTATAATCAGCCACTTGCAAAACAAATACCCACAAACCTTTCCCGGCACGTTAGTTGCGAATTACCTGGTGCTACTGAACTTGTTTTGTAAAAGGAGACACACCATGTTGGGAACAATTTTGATCATCGTCCTGGTTCTATTGTTACTGGGTGCACTGCCAACCTGGCCTCACAGCCGAAACTGGGGTTACTACCCGAGTGGCGGGCTTGGCCTGGTCGCTTTGATTCTGATCATCCTGATACTGATGGGACGGATTTAGAATTTGTTAAGGAATTTACAATAAATTAAAAGGATTACACCATGACACAGGAAAACAAGGAAACCAGATTTCTCCAGGACATCGGCATGAAAAACCTGCCCATTCCCTTGATAGTGCTTTCAAGGAACAACCCTGATGGACAGCATACGGTTGCACATGTTGCCATCAGTGCACGTATCATGCAGGATTTCAAAGCTGACTGGATAGATGCCTTTATTCAGGTACTTCATACGCATGGCAGTGATACAGTTCAAAAATCACTTCGGTCCAATATCGTTGATTACCTCAATCTCTTGAACGCCAGTTCAGTGAGGGTCGATCTTGACTATCCGTTTTTTATGGAAAAATTAACACCGGCCTCCAAAGAAAAATGCCTGGTTCGCTATCTGTGCACCTACTCGGCAAAGATTACATCCACCAACAGTGATGCCACCATCCTTTTCAAAATCGAAATCCCGGTAATAACGACCTACCCCATCAATCACCAGAGTAGCAAGGGCGGACTTTTTGCTCAGATGAGCTGTGTCACCGTTGAACTGGAGTCGGTAAAAGACATTTTCCCGGAGGACATCGTCGAGCTTGTGGAGAAACATGCCCTTTCACCGGTCTATTCATTTTTGGCCAAAGAGGATCAGGAATTTATTATTAACAAAGTACATACCGTAGAAAAATCAAGCGTTGACATGATTGATGAGATCAAGAAGGAGCTGGCCGGTAACCAGAACGTCAAATGGTATTCCGTGACCAGTGCGAATTACGGCATTCTGCATTCGTATACGACGTTTATAAACACCGAAAAAAGCAATTGGATCCCTTTCAGCTGAGATGAGGGGAGTTCAGAATGCATACCAACGAACTAAAGAAGCAACAGGCGCTGGATTCAGCCCGAAGGTAAGTCCATGTCCTTGATAATTTATCTGATCGGTTTTGCGTTTGTCATTGGCGGTATTGGCTGGGCCCTGGTTGTCGCAGGGCTCAGTACCATCTACGTAATGATTTCCGTTATCATACTGGTGGGTATCGCGATCTTAACCGGGGTGACCCGTACCCGCACAAAAGACTGATACTTCAAAGAAGACCTGGCCCACGACGATAAATCCCGGGCCGGCGGCATCCGTTACATAGACAGTTTCGTGTAATAGGGCGGATGCCGTTAAAAGGTTTCCCCTTTCCCTACCATCCCCGCTTATATTCTTCCCTGTAGTTTCAATACAATGTGACGGCAGGCTTGTCGCTCGCAACAGTGCTAATGGTGCTTAATAGTTACAACATGAAATGTTATCATGTTGAAAACAAGGCGGATTTTAAAATACCTGTTATACTTCGCACTGATTGGAGGATGTATGGGGTGCACAGCCACGCAGAAAACGAATGCACTGAAACTCCCAGAGTGGCGATCACCATCGGCAATCAAGGCTACAAGGCTGTCGTAACCATTTCCGATAACGCCGGCGGCATACCCCGGGAGATCTTGGACAGGACCTTCGATCCTTACTTTACCACCAAGGGACCGCAACAAGGAACAGGAGTCGACCTGTTCATGTCGAAAAAAATCATCGAAAAGAATATGGGCGTCAGACTTAGCGCGCGCAACATTGCCAATGGCGCTGAATTCAGGATTGAGGTGTGAAATGGAATCACTCTCTTGTCCCGTGCCACCGTTTTCGCTGTTGCTGGTTGAAGATGAAGTGATTGCCCTGGAGTTTCTCGCCATCATTCTTACCAGGAAATATCCCGATCTCGCACTCCATACCGCCATCAACGGCAGAACAGGTTTGGAACTCTTCAAAACTCACTTGCCGGATATCGCAATCACCGACATCAACATGCCGGAGATGGGCGGTGTACAGTTGATAGACAAAATCCGCGCAATCAAACCGGACACGAAGATTATCGTCTTTACCGGAGCCAGCGGCAAACTCCCCCTAAAAACTTCTGCTGGAAAAGGTTGTAATTTCGACCACTTTATTATGAAACCGGTCGTTTTCCAAGAGTTGTTCTCTGCGATTGAACAGTGCTTTGGTGAGATTGCTCACCATGGGGTCGTCTCGGAAAACGGATCACAAGAACGCTAAACCGGTGGAATGGTCGTAGCTGCAGCTCTCCGGCCGGCTTCATGGCGCCGGATGTACCAGCCGGCGCCGCACTCTTCCGAGCGGGATTATTCCCCTGCTACATTTTCCCTCACCGCCCGCTTGTATATGTCTCTCCATTTGGTATGTTTTATAAGATTTTAAAATAATTGCTCTTGGATTCAGTGAACCGGTAATTGCTTTTAAACGCATTTTGCATTCCTTCAGAGCTGCTCGAACACTATCTGAGATAAATGGTTAAAAAAATGCAAAAGAGCCATGTCAACAAGAAAGGGCTGAATACGATCTGTTATGCCATGAAAGAGTCGTACGGCGCCCTCCCTGCGCTTGATCATCTGGTCAGAGTCAACCGGGCCAGCAATCAGGCATTTTTTCTCGAAGGCTTCAGCCATAAGTGCAACAACCAGATCAACTCGGTACTGCTGGGTGGTGAGCTTCTCCAAAATTCCGTGCAGGAAATTGAAAGGCTTTTCAATCTGCTTGAGAGTGAACCGGAGCATCTGCCCGAAATCAGGGATACTGTCCTGGCAACCATGCCAACGGTCATCCATGGTATCAACACCTCGGCACGCAAGCTCACCCGGTTCGTATCCCATTTGTCGGCATTTACCGCTAACGGCACCTTGGCAGAGAGTCGCGATGTGGATTTCAATCACCTTGCAGCACTCTGCGTCTCTATTGCCGAGCATCAGATACATACGTTTACGGATCATTTCCAACTCAATCTCGGAACAAACATCCCCACATTGGCCGGCAACGCACAACAGATGCTGCAGGTGATTCTCAATCTTCTGATGAACTCCCTCCTCTCACTTCCCGACAGATCCTGCGAAGTGGTTCTTTCCACCTCTTGCAACCATGACACGGGCCAGGTTCAGTTATGCATTCGGGATGCGGGCACGGGCATCTCCCAGGATACGCTTCCGCACATTTCCGAACCGTATTTCACCACGTGGAGCAAACGTGGCTGCATGGGGCTCGGATTGACTGTCGCTGACCGGATAGTCCACTCTCATGGCGGTGTACTGTCCATCGATTCCGCACCAGACAAGGGGACCAGTGCCCTCGTCTCGCTCCCGGCCCATAAAAGCACGACTGCCCCCAAGAGGGAGCATAACCATGGATAAATGTCCGGTGCAGAGCCTTCCGGTTCTTCTGGTGGATGACGATGAAACCAGTTGTTCGATGATGGCGCTTACGCTACGGGAAGCGGGCGTAAGGAACGTTATCTGCATCAACGACAGCCGTCAGGCGCTCCCGTTCCTGCTGGAGCAAGGCGCTGCACTTGTTCTGCTTGATCTGGTCATGCCGCACCTGTCGGGGCATGAACTGCTCGGCCACATCCGCCGCGATTACCCCGGCATCCAGGTCGTGGTTATTTCAGCTGCCAACGAACTGAACCAAGCTGTAGAATGCATGAAACAGGGGGCGCTCGACTACCTGAGCAAGCCGGTCGAGGCCAACCGGCTGATCTCCTGTGTCCTTAATGCACTCAGAATGAATGCCTTGCAGGGGGAACTGCGTTCTCTCAAGAAGTATCTGCTGGAGGATTCGCTCGATAATCCGGCTGCCTTCGAGGAAATCAGGACCCGTAACAGCAAGATGCGGGGACTGTTCCAATATGTGGAAGTGATTGCCTGTTCGCCACAGCCGGTTATGATCACCGGCGAGACTGGAGTGGGCAAGGAACTCATGGCTCGGGCCGTTCATCGTCTGAGCGGCGTCAGCGGTGAATTCGTCAGCGTCAACGTGGCAGGACTTGACGACGCAACCTTTACTGACACCCTCTTCGGCCACAAAAAAGGGGCCTTCACCGGCGCGGATAGCCAGCGGGCGGGCCTGGTTTCCCAAGCTGCCGGCGGGACCCTTTTTCTGGACGAAATCGGCGATCTTGACGACCGTTCCCAGATCAAGCTGCTCAGACTGTTACAGGAGTATGAGTATTATCCCATTGGTTCGGATATCATCCAAAAAAGCTCTGCCCGGGTCGTGGTGGCGACCAATCAAAATCTGAGTGAGCGGATTTCCGCGAAGCTGTTCAGGCGTGATCTGTACTACCGGCTCTGCATCCACCATATCCACATCCCGCCGTTGCGCGAACGCCCCGAGGATATCCCGCTCTTGCTCGATCAATTTCTCCACGAGGCGGCGCAGGACTATCAGAAGAGTCCTCCCGCTGTTGCGGTGAGCGCGGTTTCCCATCTGCTCGGATGGAGTTTTCCGGGAAATGTGCGTGAACTGAAGGCCATGGTCTTCGACGCGGTAGCGCGTCACACTGAAGGTGCGTTAACGGCTCAAAGCTTCGGCGCTCAAAGGGAAGAGATGCCGGAAGTCGCAAGCAGGGAATCTACGAACACCACAGGGGAATACACCATCGAGATGTTTTTCGGCCATTTCCCAACGTTCCATGAAATCGAGGAATATCTGATCGACGAGGCCCTGCGCAGCTCGGCAGGTAACATCAATCTCGCCGCAACCATGCTCGGCATAACCCGCCAGACAATATCCAACCGGTTGAAATCCCGCCGCGCCCCCACAGCAGAATGCAAGAGACCCGCATCACCTGCAGTTCCCAACCTGCCATACGTGTAAAAAAATCACGCCCCTGCCTTAAAAATTTTACTTCTTGCAAAACCACCCTTTTATTCAGTCACTTATCGACATCAGGACCCGCATTGTCCGTTGTTTCCAATGTAAAATATTTACTCTTACGCAAGCCACTCTCTACTTAACATGCCTGAATTGCTACACTTACATCTCATAAAGTTGGCACACAACGTGAAATGCAATTACTTGTAATTAATTGGCTGGAACACCTGAAAAGGAGGCGTTTATGGCAATTCACACCAACAGGGAAGAGATCAAGTTGTCGGGACAGTGGAACCACGCAGGGGTACTTCTGCAAATCGAGTCCCTATCCAATCCACATCAACTGTCACTATTACTGGAAAAAGATTGCCGCATCGATTGCAGTGAGATCAGCAGCGTTGACAAGACCGGATTGCAACTTCTCTACGCCTGGTTGCAGTGCATCAGCTTCCGTGGTGTAAAACATGAGCTGATCAATCTTCCCGAAGGCATGCAACAGACTATCAAGCAGCTGGGCCTTGAGAATTGTTTTTCAGATTTTAATATTGACGCAGGATGAGTGACGGGTCTGACATTATTCAAAGGACATTCTAGCTTTTGAAAATGAAGAGCAGCTCTGAAAGGTATTCGTACCCCATGGCAACAGTCGCAGAAGGAACAACAGAGGCTACTCGATCTGTCCAGGGAAAAGGACCGGCTCATGGACTCGGGGACAGCCCTGTCCGACCAGAGTGTCACGACAATCGACCAAAACGCACTGAACGCCTCTTTGTGGCACGGAAGTCCATTCTTGCTGCAAATGAGTTGCTCGGCAGGATCACCGAGCTGAACGAAAGATCTGCGCAAGAGGAGAGCAAAAAGGCGGTCACTACGAAAGGGAGCTCCAAGCTGATGCTGGCCTCTGATCTGCAGAAGCTGATGGGACAATTCAGGCTGATAGATGTGTAATGATACTTGCGGGCGGATGACTCGGAATCAGAATCAATAATTCAACAAAAGGAGACAGATCATATGACAGGGAAAATCAGGGAGATGGTGGAAACGATGATCAGCAAAAAGGCGGGGGATAATCCGATGTTGGCCAAAATCATCAAGACGAAGTTGATAATACACGGGATTTACCCGAACAGATCGGCAACAGAGGCAGATGATGACCCGCTTATACTCGCGAAGCTGGAGAAGTTCGAAAAAGAACTCAGAATAATTTGAAGACGAGCAGGTAGTGGGGACGCATTCCGGACGCCAGAGAGCTGGCAATTTCGGCCTTACGTCATGGGAGGTTTGCTATGAGTGTGCTGCAAGAGATGGCGAAACAGAATATAAAACTTCCTTCCCCACCCGGCATAGCGCTTCGTTTGATGGAAGCGCTGAGAAACGATGAATTCTCGTATGCCGGGATTTCCGGAATCATCCAGTCCGATCCCGCTCTCACCGCCAGGGTCTTGACCGTGGTCAACTCAGCCTTCTACTCCCTTCCCGAAAAAGTGGGTAATCTTGACCGAGCCTTGGCCATCATGGGCGTTAATGCGGTGAAAAACGTTGCTCTCTCCTTCATCCTGCTGGACAATCTTGCGGGGAACGCTGACAACGGCTTTGATTTGAATTATTTCTGGAAAAGGTCAATAACCGCTGCGGTCAGCTCCGAACTGCTCGCTCCACACGTCAATTTAGGGGGGGATGATATTTTTATCTCCTCCCTGCTTCAGGACACAGGGATTTTAGTCATCTGCCTCAGCAGGCCGAACGACTATCTGAAAGTGCTCGACGAAAAGAAAGCGACCGGGCTGGCGGTGGAGGCTATTGAAGATCGTATGTTCGGTTTCAATCACCAGGATGTCGGCTCCGAGATCCTGGAAAAGTGGGGGTTGCCGGAAAGTATCTATCTCCCCATCCGCTATCACCACCGCCATGAACAGACTCCAGATCAGTACCGGCGCCAGGCAAAAGTCCTGTTTCTGTCGGGCAGAGTGTCGTCGCTCTACAACGACTCACTAAGCGCTGTAAAAATCAGGGAGATTGGCGACATCCTGAAGGACAGCCTGACAATGTGTGATTCGTTCCTGAATGACCTGATCGACAATGTGGCCGAACAAAGCCTGAAAACTATCACTTCTTTCGGCATGCCCTCCGGTGACATGAGGCAATTCACGCAGCTGCTTCAGGAAGCAAATGAAGAGCTGTTCAAACTGAATCGTTCCTACGAGGCGCGCCTGGAGGAGATCAGTCAGGAGAAAAGCAAAACGGAGAAGCTTGCCCTGGAGCAGAGAGAGGCAATCAACAGACTTTGGGAGATCTCTTTTCGGGATGAATTGACCGGACTCAACAATCGCAGGTATCTCCAAGATTTTCTCGAGGGGGAACTGGGCAGGTCTGCGCATTATGGAAGCCGTTTCTCGCTGCTGCTACTCGATATCGACCATTTCAAGAAGGTAAATGATACGTATGGCCATCAGGCGGGTGATCTCGTTTTAAAAGCGGTCGGCACAACGCTACAGGTCAACACAAGAAAATGTGACATCGTTGTTCGTTATGGGGGAGAAGAGTTCATTGTAGTCTTGCCTGAAACCGGATCGCAGGATGCGCTGCGTATTGCTGAACAGTTGCGGGAGGCCATCGCCACAACCGATGTCGCGGTTATTGACCACAGGGTGCGGGTAACGATAAGCATTGGAGTTGCGGTCTGCGACATGTGGAAAGCAAAAATAGCCGCTGACAGGCTCATTGATGCCGCGGACAATGCCCTCTACACGGCAAAAAAATCGGGTAGAAACCGGGTCTGTATGGCCATGGCGAAACTGGAAACCATGGAACCTTTCGCTCCGAGGGTATCACCATGAACAATTCAGCAAAAAGAAAGGTGGTGACACGCGCCATCCCGCCTGCCCGTGGGGAGACAAATGAAACCACGTTGGAGCGCATGGAACGATACACAAATCATCTGGAAAGTCTGATACTGCGCAAAAACGAGGAAATGCACTCTATGCAGAGAATCATGGCGTTGCGTGTCGAAGAGGAGATTCAAAAAGTCAAACTGAATGAACGTGTCATGATTCATCAGGCACGCCAGGCGGCCATGGGCGAACTGCTGGGGGTTATCGCCCATCAATGGCGTCAGCCTCTGAACGTCATCGCACTGATCGTCCAGAATATGAAGGAAACCTGGGAAGCCGCCGAGTTCGACAGCAGCTTCCTTGATCATTCCATATCCCGGGCCATGGAGCAGATCTGTCTGCTGTCACGTTCCATTGACGATTTTAGAGGGTTTCTCAAACCAGCCGCCCACTCTGAACATTTTGACCCTAAACAGTGCCTGAAGGAGATTTTGGCTCTGATCACCAGCTGGTTTTCCAATTTTACCACCTACGAAATTCGGATAACCGATGAAACCGAAGGGGGAGTCCGGGTAGCCGGTTGCCAAAACGCTTTCCAGCAGGTGATCCTCAACCTGCTCCGCAATGCCGACGATGCCATTCAGGAACAGAGCCGCAGGATCGGCCGGTCATTCCGCGGAGCTGTCGAGATCCGTTTCAGACGCACAGACGATCTCATCGTCAGCATTGCGAACAACGGAGTCAGTATCGACGAGTCGGCCTTGGAATCTATCTTTAATCCCTACTTCACCACAAAGAACAGGAACAACGGATTTGGAATCGGACTCTATCTGTCCAGGATCATCATCGAGAGCAACATGAACGGGAGCATCTGGGCTGAATACATTCCCGACGGCGCGCTGTTCGGCATACGGCTCCCGGCAATGCCGATGGAGAGGAGTCGCAAATGAATGCACGGGGAGAGAATATTTCGCTTCTGTATATCGAGGATGAGGCTATTGTCCGGGAAAACATGCTCGAGTTTTTAAACCGTCGCTTCGACAAGGTCTGGGTAGCGGAAAATGGAGCAGAGGGGCTTGAAACCTATCGCAAGAAGGCGCCCGATATCGTCCTGACCGACATCAGGATGCCGGTCATGGGTGGACTGGAGATGGCCCGCGCCATCCTGGAATTTGATGACAAGGCCATCATCATCGTAACCTCGGCCCACAACGAGTCGAATTACCTGCTGGAAGCCATTGAGATGGGGGTTAACAATTATCTGCTCAAGCCGCTGGAATGGAACAAGGTTGACGCCACCCTGCAGCGGTGCATCGAGAGAGTGCTAAAAACGCGCAATGCCCGTGACCTTGAAAATCTTCAGACCGAAGAGGCCTTCCACTACACCATCACCTCCCTGGCCAGGGCGGCGGAAGCCAACGACGAGGACAACGGCAACCACATCCTGCGGGTGGGCGAGTACAGCGCCGCCATCTGCCGCAGTATAGGTTTCCCAAAACAGCTTGTAGACACCATAGTTCTTCAGAGCCAACTCCATGATGTGGGCAAGATTCATGTTGCGCCTGAAATACTTAAAAAGCCTGGAAAACTGACAAATGAAGAGATGGAGTTGGTACGCGAGCACACGGTATTCGGGGCAAGGATCATCGGCAGCCACCCCCGCCTGGAAACCGCAAAATCCATCGCGCTCCATCACCACGAACACTGGGACGGAACCGGCTATCCCTATGGCCTGGCCATGATCGAAATTCCCGTCGTAGCCCGCATCGTCGCCATTGCAGATGTATATGACGCCCTGCGCAACCAGCGCATCTACAAAACGGGCTTCGATCACGATACAGCTTGCAGCATCATTCTCGAAGGAGACGGCAGGACGGAACCGTCACACTTTGATCCCTTCCTACTTGAAGCCTTCAAAAAGATCGAAAGAGAACTGGAAGCTATTTATGGACGCCTCGCAACGGTGAAGTGAAGGTTCGTAGAAAATCGAATACCAATTACCGCTTATAACATTATCCATAAAAGTGGCTAAGGATGACGCCAAAATCAGGTACTCTTCTTGAAAGCAGCATCGTCACGCTTCCACATTTCTCCAGCATCGCGGAGCAACCTCAAAAACTATTCACTTGCATCCATGAGGGCTTGTGGCATTTCTAATCCCGGGCCAGCGCCTCGATGGGATCAAGGTGCGCCGCTTTTCTGGCCGGAAGATAACCGAATATGATGCCCGTCAGAAACGCACACGCAAACGCGACCACAATCGGCGCTACCGTGAAAATCACCCGCCAGCCGGCAAGTGCCGAGGTTGCCAAACCGCCGCCAATGCCGACGATGACACCCGCCAGTCCACCGATAAAACAGACCATCACCGCCTCCGTAAGAAATTGAAACATCACATCGAAGCTGCGCGCGCCAATTGCCATGCGGATACCGATTTCCCGCGTCCGTTCGGTGACCGACACCAGCATGATGTTCATCACGCCGATGCCGCCCACAATCAGCGAGATCACGGCAATCGCCGCCAGCAGATAGGTGAGTGTATTCTGGGTTTCATTGGCCGTGGCGATGGTATCGGCCATGTTGCGGATATTGAAGTCTTCCTTGCGGTGGCGTTTGATCAGCAGCGTGTGGAGTCCGGCCTGCACCACGCCCATGTCTGCGCCCGGCTTGACTCTCACGACGATACTGTTGAAAAAACGTTGCCCGAAGATACGCGCTCCGGCCGTTGTGTAGGGCAGCCAGGCGGAGTTGTCCATGTCATCTCCCCGCCCGCTCAGACCTTTGCTGCTCAAGACACCAATCACCATAAACGGCGCATTGCCAATGAGCACGTACTGACCCAGCGGATTCGTTCCGCCGGGGAACAGGTTCTTAACCACGGTCTGCCCCAGCACGACGACCTGGGCATAGCGTTTGACGTGTTCAGCGGAAAAAAACACACCGGATTGAAGCGGCCAGTCATGCACCCGCGGAAAATCTTCGCCGGTTCCCACCGCCGTGACGATCAAATCCTGATCCCTAAAGCGCAACAGCGACGACAACTCCGTCTCCGGCGCCGCCAGGGAAACACCCGCCACACTGTCGATAAACTGCAGATCTTCGGGCAGGAAACTGGTTACGGTTCCGCCCGATGCGTGTACGGCGGGTGGACCGCGCCTGATCGTCAACAGGTCGGTGCCCATGGCCTGGATGCGCTCAAGCACGTCCTGCTTCGCTCCGTTGCCGATGGCCATCAGCGCGACCACCGAGGCAACGCCGATGATGATACCCAGCATGGTCAGCGCGGTCCGCATGCGATTGTTCAGCAGCGAACGGAAGGCCATCTTCAGGGATTCGCCGAGCACCGCCCCACCAGCCTTGGCATCCATCGCCGTTTCAGCGGGCTGCGTCTGAACAACAGCCTCATCTTTGTTCTGCAGCTCGTCGGAGGTGATACGCCCATCGGTAATGCGCACGATACGGTTCGCATAGGCGGCGATGTCACTGTCGTGGGTCACCAGAATGATCGTGTGTCCCAGGCCGTGGAGTTTTACCAGAATGGCCATGACCTCCTTGCCACCCTTGCTGTCCAGCGCACCGGTCGGTTCATCGGCCAGAATCACCGGACCGCCATTCATGAGGGCGCGGGCGATACTGACACGCTGCTGCTGGCCTCCGGAGAGCTGGTTGGGATGGTGTTGCAGCCGGTCACCCAGTCCCAGTTCCCGCAACAGGTCACTGGCATGGACCTCACGAGCGGTTTTTGCCATACCGCGATAGACTGCCGGTACTTCGGCGTTCTCCACGGCACTCAGATCGGACATCAGGTTATAGCGCTGGAAGATGAAGCCAAAGGTATCCCGTCGCAAGGCGGCCAGCGCATCGCCATCAAGGCTGGCAACCGCGATACCGCGAATGTCATAGCTGCCGCTGGACGGCTTGTCGAGACAACCGATGATGTTCATCAGCGTGGATTTTCCCGAGCCGGATGCGCCCATGATGGCAACGAATTCACCGCTCCGGATCGACAAGCTCACATCGGTAAGCACGGTCAGCGGCTCACCGCCGGACGAGTAGGTGCGGCCGACTCCCTGTAAATCGAGCAACGGCAACATCATCAGCGCCCCTTCCCGGCGCTCAGCGCGCTTTTCTTTTTGCCTTTTGCCGCAATTGTCCTGATCACGACCTGCTCCCCTTCCTTGAGGCCTTCCCTGACCTCGGCCGTTATTTCGCTCTTGATGCCGATCCTGATCATACGCGACTCGACCTTGCCGTTGGCTTTCAGCACCTGCACCTTGATTTCCGCATTTTCGACGGCATTGCCGATGGCGGAGGCCGGTATCAGCAGGACAGCCTTTGCCTGCGCCAACACGATAAAGACCTGCGCCGTCATCTGAATCTTCAGCTCACGCTCCCGATTCGGAATATCGAACAGCACATCGTAGAACACCACGTTGTTGATCAGTTCCGGTGTGGGAAGGATTTGCCTGACCGTGCCGTTCCAGCGTCGGGCCTGGCCAAGGACCGTGAAATAGACGTCCTGGCCGGGCTTGACGCGGACAATATCCGCTTCCGATACCTGCGCCCAGACCGTCACGGTGCTGATGTCGGCTATCCGCAGGATATTGGGCGCCTGCTGATTGGCATTGAGCGTTTGACCTTCCAGGAGACTGATGGAAACGACTTCACCGGCCATGGGCGCCGTGATTTTTGTGTAGCCCAGATTTGCCGTGGCGGTGTCCACCGCTGCCGTAGCCTGTTTTATCTGCGCGGTAAGAGAGGCGACTTCGGCATAGGCAACATCGTAATTGGCCCTGGTGATATCACGGTCGTTGGAGGAGATGGCTCCATCCCCCTGCGCATAGAGTGTCTCGTTACGGGAGCGCAGCACTTTGGCAAGCACCCGTTGCGCCTCTTTCACAGAGCGCTGCGAGACCATATTTTCGAGGGTCGCGTTGGAAGCGGTCAGAGCCGTGTCCGCCAGAACCGGATCAATTTCCGCCAGCAGCTGGTTTTTGATCACCTGATCACCGCGCTTGACCTTCAGCGACTTCAGCTTGCCGGAGGTCTGGGCGCCGACATCAACATAGCTGACAGGCTGCACGATGCCTGCCGCCACAACCGTGCTTTCCACATCGCCGCGCTCGACCGCGGCGGTTTCATAGATGGTCTTGGCTGTGCCAAACGCCCAGTGATAGCCGAACGCTGCCGCAATCACCAAAAGAAGCGCTCCAATCAGCCACAGGCTGCGCTTGTGCAGGAGTGCTCGGAACCTTGATTGGTGCTCCTGCGGAGTGGTTGCGGGTTCAACCGGTGTCGTTGTCCCTGGAGTGGTTTCAGGACTTATGTTTTCAGTTTCCATGGTGTTGTATCCATTTCTGCCACCAGACCGGCTGGTCAGGGACTGACACCGGAGTGACAATCGCTGCAAGGGGTATCTTGCCAAGCATCGCCGACATCCTCGGGATGACGGAACACCAGACTCTCGCCTGTCCGGGCCACTTCCATCCCCTTCCCCGGCGTGCCCTGGATAGCGATATCGTGGCAGAGGACGCAGTCCTGGCTGATGGTCGCTCCCTTTTCACTCACGAGATTATCGTTGTGACAGCGGAAGCAGCCTTTGAAATAGAGATGGCCGATATTATCCGGATAAGCTTGCCAGCTCACCTTCATTTCGGGGAAGATGTTTTGCGCAAACCCGTCCTGTACACCCGTAACTGCTTTTTCCACGAGTTCCTGCTTATGGGCCAAAAGGTCCGGATAATTCAACCGATAGAATTGCGTGATTCCGGCTCGAATCCCTTCGCGTGCGGCAACGGCCGACGGGTATGGGCGGCTGGACACCTGAACGGCAAGCTTCTTGATCTCCGGAAGTTCTACTGGAATCCGCCCGGCAGTCATGGCCGTACTGATGAATTGCGCCGGCGCCCGGTAGAGATGGGATGGCCGGTTATGGCAATCGATGCAGTCCATGGTCCGCAGTTCGCCCCGTGGAGGTGAACCAACGGCGACTGTCAGGCTTTTGTCGCGAAAGACCTGCACCTTGCCGCTGTCCAGATTGGTGTACCGCACCCACGATAACTGCTGCCGGCCGGGATCAGTTGCGATGTAGTCGATTCGTGTGCGCGGATTGCTGTGCCAGTGGATCCCCTCGCTCAGACCTAGCGCCGCCTGGGATGGACCAACTTTCAGGTTGAGGCCGATGCGCCAGGGGGTGTTGTCCCGGTCGGAGAGGTAGTGGGTGCTTACCTGCAGCTTGTGTCCGTAGAACTTCTGCGGCCAGTGGCACTGTTCGCAGACGGCCCGGGCCGGGCGGAGATTCTTGATCGGTGTCGGGATCGGCCGGGGATAGATATCGGCAACGGTGGCGTAGGCCTGGTAGAGCCCGGAAAGTTTTGAGCGGACGTACCAGTCGGCGCCCGGTCCGACATGGCATGCGGCACAGGCGACCTGGGCGTGGGACGAATGGCTGTGGGCAGTGTATTCCGGCTCCATGACCGTATGGCAGAGCATGCCGCAAAAGTTGGTCGATTCGGTGTAGCGAAACGCCTCGTAGCTGCCGACAGCGGAGAAGAGAACAAAGAAACCGGTTCCGGCCACAAAGATGAAGAAGGCGTTCCGATGGCGCGGTTTTTCCAGATCGATCTTCGGCCACCCAACCGGAGAATGCACTCCACCCCTCCGTACCCGGCGCAGTTCCAGAAACATGCCGATCGGGATAAACAACAGTCCCAGGATCATGACCGCCGGCAGCAGGATGTAGGTGACGAGACCGAGGTAGGCGGCCTGCTCACTGAGCAGGGAGGAGACGATGAAGAGAAACACGATCATGAACAATGAGGTGAGGACTATGATGACGCCGGCCAGGGAGAGCCAGTTCTTTACTGAGGGGGGGAGCGTGAGTTTCATCGTAAACCTCTTTGCCCGGAGGAGCGGAACAGGCATGGTCTAAAAGAGTCAAACCAAAACAAGAAAACCTCCACTGCCAAGGCTGGAGGTTTTCATGTATTTCAGGTAAGTGTCTTACTTTTTGTGCTGATCAGTGCACGGGGGTTTTTCTTTGCCGGTATCGGTGCAACAGGACGTTTTTTCCTTGCTGTCCTCTGTGCATGCAGTTTTTGCTTTACTGCTCTCGCAGCAGGATCCGCTTGCTTTGTGCTGTTCTTTTCCGTGGTCCATGGGTAATCTCCTTTTACGTCTGGTACATCTTTTCTTCCAGTATCTGTATAGCAACGAGCGCGCCACAATAAACGCGTGGAAGGCAATACCGCAACCAGCTGATCGCACGGCTTAAAATGGTTTACCTTCATTGAGGTCACGTTAAAAACCGTCGATAAAATCCGTCATGCGCAACACAAGCGCCATATATGACGGCTCACTGCATGGATCACCTACCCGGTTGATCAGATCATCTGGCTGATGGTTTTTCGAAAACGGTTCAAGGAGAAGATAAAAAGTACCCCACCGATTGCTGCCAGGGCCAGGAACTGGGGCCATACAACGCTTATGCCGGCGCCGCGAAAGAGGATTGCCTGACCAAGTGCGGCAAAGTGCGTCGTGGGCGCGGCCTGCATGACGGTCTGCACAACAGCGGGCATGCTCTCGCGCGGGGTAAAACCGCCTGAAAGCAGCTGCAATGGCAGCAGGATCAGCACGGCAAGCATGCCGAACTGCGGCATGGAGCGGGCCAGCGTGGCCATGAAGATGCCCAGCGAGGTGGTGGCAAAGAGGTGCAGGGCAGTGCCGGCCAGGAACAGCAGCAGCGAGCCTTCAATCGGCACGCGCAGCACTCCCTGCACCACAAACAGCAGCGCGACAGCTGCGGACAGCAGTACCACCAGCCCCATGGACCACACCTTGGCCAGCATGATCTCGAAGGGTGTCACCGGCATTACCAGCAGGTGTTCGATGGTGCCATGCTCCCGTTCGCGGATCAGGGCCGCTCCGGTCAGGATGATCGACAGCATGGTCACATTGTTGATGATCTCCATCAGCGCGCCGAACCAGGAATGCTCCAGGTTGGGGTTGAAGCGCGCCCGCAGGGCCAGGTCCACCGGCGGTACACTGCTGACGCGATAGTGACGGACAAACTCGTTGACTTCCCCCAGCACCATCTGCTGGATGAAGCTGCTGCCGATGAAGGCCTGGCTCATGCGCGTGGCATCCACATTCAGCTGCATAACCGGCGATTTTCCCGCCAGCACGTCGCGCTGGAAATTGGGAGGGATGTCCAGCACAAAGGTGTAATCACCGGCATCCATGCCCGCGTCAATAGCGGACAGCGGGATCATTAACGGCGGATTAAAGTGTGGCGGAAAGAAGACCGACAGGATGCGACCTGACAGCGGTGAGGCATCCTCGTCAACAATGGCGATGGGCGCCTTGTGCAGTGTCTCCGGCATGGCAGTGGCTGCAATGTAGATCGAAACCGTGAAGGTGTAGGCGATCAGCACGAGCATGATCGGGTCGCGCGCCAGACTCCACAGTTCCTTGATGCCCAGGCGATAGATGTTGGCGACTGGGGACATGTTCAGCTCTCCTGTTTTTTCAGCAGCACGATTGACAGCCCCAGGATCACCGGCGCCGCCAACAGCAGCGGCCAGAACGAGGCTTGCAGGTCGGGAAAACCCAGCGCCTTGTTGAATACGCCACGGCTGATGGTCAGGAAGTGCGAGGCCGGGTAAATGCGGCCGAAAACGGCTCCCAGCCCTTCCAAAGAGGAAACCGGGTTCAGCATGCCGGCGAACTGGACGGCCGGTATCATGGTGCCGATCATGGTCACGAACAGCGCCGCGATCTGGCTGCGGGTGAAGGTGGAAGCGAACAGACCGAAGCCGGTGGCAAACATGACAAAGAGCAGCGCTCCCACGGTCAGGGCCGGGAAGCTGCCCTTGACCGGCACATGGAAAACCGTGACAGCCAGCAGCGCCATTACCCAGAAATTCAGCAGGGCAAGCAGGATGTAGGGTAACTGCTTGCCCAGGAGAAACTCGCTGCGGGTGACCGGGGTGACGTAGAGATTGATGATCGAACCGAGCTCTTTTTCACGCACCACCGATAACGCGGTCAGCATGGCCGGTATCATCAGCAAAAGCATGGGAATGACCGCCGGGACCATTGCCGGAAGGCTTTTGACATCGGGATTATAGCGAAAGCGCGTCTCGATCGTGGCCGGTCCCGATGCGGTTTTCTGTCCAAGCCTGTGGGTTGCCATGTCCAGCAGCCAACTCTGGTGCATGCCCTGCACATAGCCCTGCACCGTCTCGGCGCGCGCCGGCATGGCGCCATCCACCCAGGCGCCGATCTGCACCGAATCGCCTCGCTGTACGTCACGGGCAAAGCCGGACGGAATTTCGATGGCCAGCGCCAGCTCACCCGCGCGCATGCGCCGGTCGAGTTCGGCGTAGTCGTTAAGCGGCGGGCGTTCCACAAAATAACGTGAACCGGACAGATTCAACGCATAGTTTTGACTTAAAACGGTCTGGTCGCGATCAAGCACGGCGTACCTCATGTTTTCCACATCCAGACTGATACCGTAGCCAAAGACGAACATCAGGATGGCTGTTCCCAGCAGTGCCATGGTGGCGCGCACCGGATCGCGCCGCAGTTCAAGCGTCTCGCGCAGGGTATAGCTCCAGGCGCGGCCAAAGCTGAAAAACTGTCTGCGTAGCGGCCCGGAGGCAGCCGCAACAGGTGGGGGGGGCTTCTCTTCAGCAACAGGCGGCTGGGCATCGCTCTGGTCCGCGTCCTGCAGATACCCGATGAAAGCCTGTTCCAGTGTATCGACTCCCCGTTTGCGGATCAGTTCGGCCGGAATATCGGTGACCAGTACTGTGCCGGCATGCATCAGCGAGATGCGGTCGCAGCGACCGGCCTCGTTCATGAAGTGGGTGGAGATGAAGATGGTGACCCTGTCGTTGCGTGCCAGGTCGATCATCATTTGCCAGAGGCTGTCGCGCGCGATGGGGTCCACCCCCGAGGTCGGCTCGTCCAGGATCAGCAGTTCCGGCTTGTGCACCATGGCAACGGCCAGGGACAGGCGCTGGCGGATGCCCAGGGGCAGATTGTCGGGCATGGAGTCGATGTGAACATCCAGGCCGAAGCGCCGGGCCATCTCATCCACCCGCCCCGGGATGTCCGCTTCCGGCACCCGGAACAGGCGTGCGTGCAACACCAGGTTCTGGCGAACCGACAGTTCCGAATAGAGGGAAAAAGCCTGGGACATGTACCCCACGCTGCGGCGCGTGGCGATATCCTTTGGGTCCACTTCGTGTCCCAGCAACGACGCATGCCCCATACTGGGCGTCAGCAGACCGGTCAGCATTTTCATGGTGGTGGACTTGCCGCAACCGTTGGAACCTATGAAGCCGAAGATCTCACCGCGGCGAATACGGAAGCTGGCGTGATCCACGGCAACGAAATCACCAAAACGCATGGTCAGATCCGTGGCCTCGATGGCGATGTCTGCGCTGCCTTCGTCAACTAGCGGCGGAATAATCACCTCCCGGTGCCCGCGTCGTTCCTTTTCCGGCAGGAGCTCGATAAAAGCCCCATCCAGCGAATCACTGCCGGTGCGTTCAAGCAGACCGGCCGGCGTGCCGGTGGCCAATATGCGGCCGCTATTGATGGCCACCAGCCAGTCAAAGCGCAAGGCCTCGTCCATGTAGGCGGTGGCCACGATCACACTCATGCCGGGGCGCTCATCGCGAATGTGTTTGATCAGCTCCCAGAACTGGGCACGCGCCAGCGGATCGACGCCGGTGGTGGGCTCATCGAGGATCAGCAGTTCCGGATCGTGGATCAACGCGCAGCAGAGACCCAATTTCTGTTTCATGCCGCCGGACAGCTTGCCGGCCGGACGTGCCAGGAATGGAGACAGTCCGGTGCCGAGGCACAGCTCGTCGATGCGACGCCGGCGTTCTTCCGCGTTATGGCCGAACAGCCGGCCAAAGAATTGCAAGTTTTCCTCCACGGACAACGTCGGGTACAGATTCTTTCCCAACCCCTGGGGCATGTACGCGATATGCGGGCAAACATTCTCGCGATGACGCCTGTCGGCCATGTCGCCCCCCAGGGCATAGACGCTCCCCTGCTGCACCTTGCGGGCGCCGGCCAGGAGCGACAACAGGCTGGACTTGCCTGCGCCATCCGGTCCGAGCAAGCCGACCATGCAGCCGGCCGGTAAATCCAGGTCGATGCCGTCCAGCGCCACACTCTTGCCGTAGTTCAGACTCACGTCGTGCAGGCGAGCTACAGGTACTGCAAGGTCAACTGCTGGTGTTTGTTCATTCATGGTTGTGGTTTTATCTGCAGATGGTCAGGCCATCGGGCAGTGGGATCCAGCCTCAGATAGGCCATGCCGGGCAGCCCGGTCTTGACCTGCATGATATGCTTTCTGAGCAGATCCGGGGAAATCCGCGCCCGAACCCGGAACATCAACTTCAGGCGTTCACTGGCCGTCTCCACGGTTTTCGGGGTGAATTGGGCCACATCGGCAACAAATGACACCTGCGCCGGAATCACATTCCGGGGCGCGGCGTCGAGAATCAGCCGCACCTCGGTTCCGAGTGCGACCCGCCCCACAACAGCCGTCGGCAGAAAAAAAGTCATATACACATCGCTCAGGTCGACCAGATTCAACACCTGGCCGCCGACGCCGACCACTTCTCCGGGCTGGGCTACGCGGTACTGCACCCGCCCTTCGCGGGGTGACTTGAGGGCGCTATCCTTTATATCCGCCTGGATGCGATCAACGGTTGCCCTGGCAGCTTCGACGGCCGACTGGGCGCCGGCAATCTCGGCGTGCGCCGTCACAACGGTTGCGCCAGCGGCGGCGAGCTGAGCGCGAGCCGCACTGACTGCGGCAACGGCACTCTGTACCCGTGCGCTGTCATCATCAGCCTCCTGTTGCGATGTCGCGGCTTCGGAAGCGAGGGTTGACGAACGAACCGCGCGTTTCCGGGCAACGCCCAGTTCAGCCTCGCGCTGCCTGACAAGAGCCAGTACCGCCTCTTTTTCACTTCCGCGCTGAACCAATTGGCTGCGCGTCGTCTCAACTGAACTCTGCGCCTGTCTCAGCTGCGCTTCCGCCTGCCGGTGCTGGGCTTCAAGAACTTCAGTATCCATCAACGCCACAACCTGTCCGGCAGCAACCAATTCCCCTTCACGTACCAGAATATCCTTCACTCGACCGGCTATTTTGGCTGCAACACCGATCTCGACCGCCTCAATGCGGCCATTGCCGCTGGCCAGACCCTTGTTTTTGTCCTCCTTGCCAAATATCAGCCAGGCAGCGATACCCAGACCGACAAGAATCACTACAGCCACGGCCGCGATCAACCATTTTTTATGTTGTGTGGTAATGGGCTTCTTGGGTACAGCAGTGGCTTCCGGTTTGATCTCGGCGGTGGGTAGCGGTTGAGACTCTGGTGCGATTTCAGGTTCAGGTTCAATAACCTTGGCGACAGGTTTTGCTTCATTGGTTCTGGATTTTTCGGGCTCAGCTGTCACTTCAGGCTTCGGTCCGGCTGTGGTCTCGTCCTTGCGGGTCTCCAGCTGGGCCTTCTCCCACTCCTCAACTGCTCGAACATTCTGGCGCCCCAACTGCTCGTACAGTTCATGAACCTGCTTGACCATCTGCGCTGTCACATCGGGCGGCGGCTTACCGGTGACTTTCGGCTTGGGTTCGACGTCAGCTTGTGTCGTGGGCTCAGCTGAGGCTTCAGGTTTAGACGTGTTGGTCATGGTACTCTCTCCATAGTTGTATGGCGTATACGACGTCTTTGAGTTATTGCGCCGTATGCACAGCTCCACCGCCCAGTGCCGCATAGAGGTTCACCATGCTGGAGAGCAGCGCCCGTCGTACCTGCACCAAGGCCTGTTCGGCGGCAAACCGGTCCCGTTCTGCATCCAGTACTTCAAGATACGGCGCCGCGCCGTTCTGATAACGCAACCCGGCAAGGCGTGCACGTTCTGTCTGTGCCGCCAGGGTCGCCTGCTGGGCAATGACCTGCTCGGTGAGCCAGCGTCGCCCGGCCAGCGCGTCAGCCACTTCGCGGAAGGCCCCCTGAATCGTCCGTTCATAGTCGGCTACTGCCAGATTACTGCGCGCTTTTGCCACGTCGAGATTGGCCCGATTGCGGCCACCATCGAAAAGAGGGAGTGTCAAACTGGGCGAAAAACTCCAGAGGGAGCTGCCACCGCCAAAGAGGAGGCTCAGATCAATACTGGCCGTGCCCAGATTGCCGGTCAGCATGATGCGCGGCAGAAAGGCTGCGCGGGCAGCACCGATATTGGCGTTGGCCGCCTTCAGCCGATGTTCGGCGGCACGTATATCAGGACGGTTAAGCAGCAAGTCCGAAGGGAGCCCAACAGCAAGTACCCTCACAAAGTCTCGTTCGATCTGCGACAGTGGCCGGTTCTCCGGAGTAACGACGGGGATGCCGACCAGAAGGGTCAAGGCATTGTAGTTTTGATCCCGCTGGCTCAGTAATGACGCCAGGTCGGCCCGTGCCTGATTGAGCAGCGCATCAGCCTGGGCCGCATCCAGTTTGGACGCATAGCCCACCTCATATCGCCGCTTCGCAATACGAGAGGAGTCATCCCGGGTGGTAAGAGTCTGCCGGGCAATGTCTATGCGCTCATCCAGTTCCCGCTCAAAAAGATACGTCGTGGCAACCTGTGCTATCAGGCTGATGACGACTGCGCTCCGTGCTTCTTCAGTGGCAAGGTAGGACTCCAGGGCTGCTGTTGTGAGGTTGCGCACCCGTCCCCAGAAATCCAACTCCCAGGCGCTGAGGTTCAGGGTGGCCTCGAATTGATTGGCAGTCACGGCTCGTCCGGTTGGCGACAGGGCAGCAGGCACTCGCGCCCGGGTGGCCGTGGCTGCTGCACTGATGTCGGGCAACCGGTCGGCTCGCTGGATGCCGTAAAGCCCCCGGGCCTCTGACACCCGCTGCATTGCGATGCGTAGATCGCGGTTGTTCTCGAGCGCCTGGGCGATGAGTTCCCGGAGCCTGGTATCGGTAAAAAAATCGCGCCAGCCAAGCTGATCACTACCCTGATTGGCCTGCGCTGCCGCACCATTCACTCCCGGATACGATGTCGCAGTGGGCATGGCAGGCCGCTGATAAAAAGGGGCAAGCGAACATCCGGCCAAAAGTGTCATGAGTGATCCAAAAAGGATATTTCGCGGGTCCATTCATTTCACCTCACATGCTCTGAGACACATGACAAAGAGCAGCGCTCCCACGGTCAGGGCCAGGAAGCTGCCCCTGACCGGAACACGACAAAGCGCATATCAATCATTTCAAGCGACTGCACTGTATTCACTTCAACGTGAATGCTCCCTGACAGCCTGTTCATCGACCCAGTATCCCTGACGATTGTAATGTGCATGCAGCCCGTTTTCATAATCCCGGGTCAGCAGTAACTCCTCAGTGTATTCCGGTGACTGCTTGATGGACGCTCGGGTAAGATTAATGAATACTTTCGATGCTTCCCAACTGATTTTATCAATCCAGTGCGGTGAAATCAGAACCTTTTTACCGGGCCACCAGTTTCGAGTGTCGATGACCAGATAACGAATCGCCCAGGTTTCATCATCGATGATAAAATCATCCACGTGCCCAATGTCACCATCCGCGGCCTGGATGTGATAGCTGCTCACTTCGTTGGTGCTGCGCAGATGGGGATTCCACGGTTTTTCGCCTGGTCTGGCATGACTTCCCTTTTCACGGGCAGCCACAACAGCATAGGGATATGCCCCCCACATGTAGGGTCCGCCCCAATACATCGGCCATTCATAATAACCGTTGTAGGCCTCTTCGAATTGTCTCGAGACAGGCATGTCACTGTTCAGGGAGGGACTTTTTTCAATCTGCTCTTTGGTCAAATTTACGGCGATATGCTGTTCTTCGCTGTTCGTTGCAACCAGCGCATATGGGGAAATCAGCACCTGCCTGCCCGAAAGCCAGTTTCCCGTGTCAGCAACCATATAGCGTATCGTCCAGTGCCGGTCATCGAAGTAAAACTCCTTGACCCTTCCTATTTCACCGTTGACACTTTCCATCGTATAACCTTTGAGCGTTTTGGCTTTGATCAGCATGGTAGTCCTTTCGTTGCGTGCGTTTTGTTTCGTTTGCGTTGTCGGCCGGAAGGCGTTCAGCAGCCACCACGTGAATCCCCGTCCAGAGGACGGGGATTCACTCGACAGATTCAGTTCACGTTTTTTTCTTTTATGCTGACTCAGCTCCGGGTGTTTTCAATGCTTCAACAGCCGAATCAATTTTTTCTTCACAGGATTTGATGGCGTTGGCACCGGCCTTTCCTTTACCAGCAGAATCGGCTGTATCCATACCGCACACGTTCGGTTTCGTGGGGACTGCGTGAGCTGCCTTGGGGACATTTTTTTCCGGATTGTTATTTTTCACGGTCGTTCTCCTTTTAGCTTCGAAAGATGGTTGTGGACCCCTGCAAATGCAGTGCAGTCCTTCTTTCTAGAAAGGCAACTATCATGCCGGAGAAATCTCATGGTGACTGCGAGTGCAACACTTTGATTAAAATGAGGAAAACACAGGGAGAGGAGATGATGCCAAGTCTAATCTGTCAATTGCAGCCGTCATATATAACATAACCGTCATACGTGAAGGATCACGTTGAGGACGTGGTCGAGCGACATTTTCTGAACCGTCCTTCCCCTCTTCCCCATAACTTGGACCGCAAAAGGCAGGTCGGGAACAAACCCGCCCTGCCTTCGCAACGTTGCAGTCCAGCGCCAAAAATGGTGAAGGACACCTGAGGTAACAAGCTACATCGGGAGTTATGTGACGTCTATCCCTTGAATTCTCCGTGTATCCCCGTATGTATGTCGACTTGCGATGCGCCGGACGTCTCGAGAATGCTCTTGGCCTTGGCAACCTCGTCCGCCGTTCCGTGGGCGATAACGAGGAACTTGTCGGATTTGATGGCTGTCTCGTACACAATGCTGCTGTTCTTGGGAATACCAATGCTGTACAACGCTGCTGCCAAAGCACTCAACCCGCCGATCACAACCGCTCCTTCCAGCGCTCCGACAATCCACCCCACGAGCGGGCCAAAAACGACGAGGGGACCAACACCGGGAATAACGAAAAGGGCCGACCCAAACAGCAAGCCCCAAAATCCACCCCAAAAGGCCCCCTGTTTGCCCCAGAACTTCATACGGTCGCCAATATTGTAGTAACCGACAACGTGTTCCTCGGTATGATAATCCTTACCGACTATGGACAGCTTCTTCATGTCGAACCCGGACCTCTGGAGTTCTTTTATACTTGTTTCCGCCTCGGTATGGGCATTGAAAATTCCGACAACTGCGTTGTGTTCAGACATGGTCTATCTCCTTGTTGCAGCGCAGGCTGCCAATGGCATTAACCGCGCCGTTTTGTTTTAAAACTAATTAAAGAAAAACCTGACACCGAATGTGGTGGATACGGCTGTCGGGTCGAAATTACCCACTTTGCCGGTCAGCCCCTTGATGTCGGTATCCGGGGCAACAACTAGCTTTGCCTCTGCGGTCAAAGCCAACTGCTTCATGATGAAATAGTCGATACCTGCACTTGCATGGGCGCCGACCATCGTGTTGACGCTCAGTCCGTGGTCGGCATCACTTATCAGGATATCGAGACCTGCACCCACATAGGGGACAAGTTTTGGCTGGCTAAGGGCGAAACGATACTGTGCTCCCAGGGTTACATTGGTTACGCCGAAAGCGGCAAAATCCGAATCGAATTCGCTTCGGGTTACGTCGATCTCAGCTGCGAAATGATCATCTATTCCGTAGATAATGCCACCACCACCAATAAAACCGACATCGGTTTTATTCTTGTAAGGACCGATGTCACCATCGGAAGGGACAAGGAAACCTATTTTTCCGGTTACACCGACTCTACCTTTAATACTGTCGGCATGTGCGTTGCCGGATGCCAGAGAAAGAGTCGCAGCTGCACAGGCAAGGACAATAAGCTTTTTCATACGTTTTTTTCTCCCTTTGCTACCGTTTAAGTGCTATCACAATGCTACTTCCCAATGATACTCTTGCATTGCCCAACTCTTTCCTGAACTTTTCCCGACACCTTTTCAATGACACCTTCAGCGTGCAATTTCGGATTATCTCCCAGTTTCCCGACTACTTCCTTGACCGCACCTTTCATCTGGTGAAATGTTCCTTCCGCCTTGTCTCTTGTACTCGATTTCATAGTATCCTCCTTTAGTAAGTTAGAAGTTATTTTCCGGGTTTTTCCGGAAGAAAATAACTTCGTGAACGCACCTATCCTGCTTGTCAGGGCTAGGATAGTGACTCAAATTCAGTAGAAAGCATGTAAGTACCCATGTCCCGCTACAAAGGTATTTCGCAACTAACGTGCCAGAGACTCATCGAAGAGACTACATTGATAAGAGTTTGATTGTACGAGGAAAGATATTGAAAAAACGGGGGGGGGATACTTTATTCCACCATCCATATCCGCCAGATGTAGCATTACCATCATATATGAAGGACCACATTGGGGCATGAACCTGAATGCAGTGCGTCAATTTTCGTTTAAAAGTGATAATGCCGTTGCCGGACCCGCTGGATCCAGAAACGGCTGCATCCTTTCCCACCTGAGTCAAGTCATCTCCAGTTCCTCGTATGGGACGCGATCCGTCACGTATGGCAGTTATTCTACATATGACAGATACCGCTGACGGTTTTTTCCTCTCCCGGCCATTACTCCTCCCACCAATAGCCTTACAAACAGCCCCTTACACCCGCAGCCCCCCAAGCTCTTCACTGGCACCCATGTTGCGTACTACCAGAGGAACGATGCCGCTGTACATGTCATGTAACAATACGGACAGAAACGTAGTGGGGAAAAAGAGAATGAAGATACTACCGGTTATATATGTGGACGGGTCATATGGCTCGGTGCCTCAACAGGACCTGGATGAATTACTTGAAAAAAATGAAATCAGCAGTTTCTGCCGTTCATCGGGTTGGGTTCATCTCGGTAAGGACAATCTGCGAAGCAACCGTATCAATGGAAATGGCAGCTGGAGAGACCGTAAAGGCAAGCGGTTGCTGTTGACGTGCGAGTCGTGAGCAGCGAAAAACCGGACAACGTGACATTCAAATACATCCAACTTGCCGCCCCTTAACAGGGGTGACGAAAGGGTCGCCATACGGCGAAAAGCCCTGAATGCGTGACATTAAGGGCTTTATTTTTGAAACTCATTTCAACATGAAAGATTTACGGTTTACCCTTTTCATTCCAGATCGGGTTTAGTCTGTCTGCAGGATCCAGCTTTTTGAGTTCCTCCGGATGAACATGCCAAAAGGACTTATCGATTGCCGCTTCCGCATAGTCCTGTTTCTTGTCATGAGCAAATGGGCACCACCAGTTTTCCACAATCATTACCAGATACGTGGTGTACCTGAAGAGCGCAACGCTCAATGGACAGTAGTGTTTGCAATTAAGAACCCAAAAAAATCGGTAATGCGCCGGTTGATACCAGGGAAGGTCGATTGTCGGTTGCTCGGCATTCACATAGCGATGTGAAACCCAGTCAGGGACAAAATCCCAATAGGATTTGATATTCATGCCGCCGACATTTTTCAGATGGGTTTTAATCAGAAACACTCCCATCACCACGAACGGCACGGTCGTTATAATCGGCAGATAGATGAGTGGAACTCCGAGGATCACTTTCCAAAAAGGTTGTTTAACATAGTTGCAGCCAATTTTAACTCTATCCACGCTTGGTTTCCTTTACCTTCTTCACATGACCCCGGCAACCTCTGGGGGGACCAGAGAAGTATATTTTTTAATCGGATTTGATATCAAGCGCCGCCACGCCCGGCAAGATCTTGCCTTCCAGGAGTTCAAGGAAAGCGCCGCCACCGGTCGAGATATAACTCATCTTGCCGGCCATGCCGGATTTGCGCACAGCCAAGTCAGTATCGCCACCGCCGATGATGGTGGTTGCAAAGGAGTTCCCCACAGCCTCGGCCATGGCAAAGGTGCCGCGGGCAAAGGCATCCAGCTCAAAAACCCCCATGGGGCCATTCCAGAATATTGTTTTGGCGTCCCGCAAGGCCTCGGTGAAGAGTGACGTCGAGGCAGGCCCGATATCAAGCGCCATCCATCCCTCGGGGATTTCCTGTACGGTGGAAATGAAGTTGGTTGCCGCAGCTTCACAGGCAGTGGCCACAACACAGTCCACCGGCAGGTAGAACTTGACCCCCTTTTTTTTAGCCTTATCCATGATCTTCCCGGCAGTGGGGATCAATTCGTTCTCCACCAGCGATGTGCCGATCGAATATCCCATGGCTTTGAGAAACGTGAACGCCATACCACCGCCGACCACCACCTTGTCCACCTTGTCGAGTAACGCCTCCAGAACCTCCAGCTTGCCCGAAATCTTGGCGCCCCCCAAAATAGCCACGAGGGGACTCACCGGATTACGCATGGCCTTGTCGAAGAAGATCATCTCATTTCTCATCAGGAAGCCTGCGGTAATGCAGGGGATTATCCTGGTGATCGCCTCCACTGAAGCATGGGCGCGATGGGAGACGGCAAAGGCATCGTTGACATAGATTTCGCAACCATCCGCCAGATTCCGGGCAAAATCGGCGTCGTTTTTTTCCTCACCAGGGTAGAAACGGACGTTTTCAAGCATCACAATTTCACCCGACTTGAGCGCATCAATCATCCGTGTCACCTCGGGGCCGAAACAGTCAGGCGCCTGTGTGACGTGCATACCGAGCAATTCGGACAGACGAGTGGAAGCCGGCGCCATGGAATACGTGAGATTCCTTTCTCCCTTGGGGCGCCCCAGATGTGAAGCCAGCACTACCTTCGCGCCCTGCCCCGCAACATACCTGATGGTTGGTACCGCACCTGCAATCCGGGTGTCATCGGTGATAGTTCCCTTGTCATCCTGCGGGACATTGAAATCAACGCGGATAAAGACTTTTTTATCCTTAAGGTCCTTGATCTGATCAATATAATGAATCGGCATAGAATCCTCCTTCAAACAGAGTAAACCACCTGGGCAGCGACGCTCTATGGCTGCTGGGGGAGTTGTGGCGAGTGTGACCGAGAAGATATTCGGGTGAGGGGCAAAATAAAGTATCTTCTAATTTTTTAGGGGAGTATGCTTGCAAAACGTTCAAGTGTGCTTTCGGCACAGGGTAAATGTTAGAAGTCACCGTATCTCAACGTATTGGAGGACATCATGATCAAAGTAATTGTTAAGCAACGCGCCAACCAGCCAGACTGTTGGTATATCAATGAAGAATCAAGTGGCTACGTCTCACCAGGAAAGATATGCTATAAATCCAGGAAAGATGCAGCGGCAGTTGCTCGGCAACAGCACCCCTACGTAAATATCGAAGTTGAATAAGGGGGAATCCATTCCAGGCGTAGTTTTTCTGGTGTGACAAATCATTTCCCTTGGTGCATTGCCAGACGCTCGCCATGCTTTACCCGTCTGTTTGCGCAGATGTTGTACTACCGCCGGATTCGAACGTTAACAGCGGGTGTTTTCTTTTCTGCAGTACTGACATCCTCATACGCCCCATCCGGTTGAAATTCGAAACTGATGTGTCATAATCGAACGTATCCGTAGTTATACGTGCCCCGCATATCATCCTCCTGTATGCGGGGCTTTTTTTATTCAGAGCGTTGTGGAGATGATTGTCCGCAATCAAGTAGTGATTGCAGCCTTCAATCTCTCTGGTGCACTGACTACTCGACGGTCATCAGGTTCTTGACATCCTTCACACCGTATATGTCGCCGGCGAGCTTGCTGGCCAGGTCCAATTCGGCTGCATTGCCAGCCTTGCCGCTTAAGGTAACCACACCATCCCTCGTGGCGACCGAGGTATTGATGGCACTGGTCGAGCGGTGATAGAGCAATGTCAGTTTGACCTGGGCGGTGATGGAAGCGTCATCAATCGTTTCGCCCACCGTTCGCGGCTTTTTCGAGTCCCTTGCCACGGTCATTTCATTATGTATGCCTTTAACCCCTTCGACATCCCTGGTGTACTCAGTCGTCAATTCCTTTTGTGCCTCGTTGGCAGCTTCGCCTCGCAGGGTCACGATGCCGTCTTTAGCGTTAACCCTGGTTATGCCGGCGCTTACGCTGTTATGAAACATGAGCGTGGTTTTCACTTTTGTGGCAAGCCACTCATCCGAACTCCTGGCACGCGTCTCAGTTTTTACTTCCAGCCTGTTGTCCACACTCATAACGCCGGGGAGGCCTGCCAAGGTTTCCTGGGCCAATGATTTGTGGGATTCTTCGAGGACCACCCCCGTCAAGGTG
>JACAAY010000040.1 GCA_013377095.1 Desulfuromonadales bacterium | reverse complement strand
TAGCCTTTTCAAGTCTCACCGGCAGAGCCGGTGGTTTACTGAAAGACATCAATTATTTCGAAGCGCATGACCATAGGGTCTTATGGCGGACAACGAAAGGTTTCTTCTTTACACAACCACTCGCTTTCAGGTACAACCCGCCAACAGATATGCGATAATTTCAACGGAATAATCCTTAAGAGGTTAATGTGGAAGCGACGCAAAAGCAAAAAGTAAGCATGGTCAGCCTGGGCTGCCCGAAGAACCTGGTGGATGCAGAGGTCATGCTCGGCATACTCGCCCGGCAGGAGTACGAGATCACCACCGACGAGAAGGAAGCTGATGTGATCATCGTCAACACCTGCTCATTCATCAAGGAGGCCAAACAGGAAAGCATCGACGCCATCCTTGATCTGGCCGAGCGCAAGCATGATTCCCGCTGTCATACCCTGATCGTCTCAGGATGCCTGCCCCAGCGCTACCAGGAAGAACTGGCCAAGGAGCTGCCCGAGGTGGACATCTTCATCGGCACAGGTGATTACCCGCGCATCGCCGAGATACTGGCTGAGAAAACCGGCACCAGCGGGCAGCTGCGTTACATCGGCGATCCGGACTTCATCTACGATGAAACCCTGCCGCGACTCAACTCATCCCCCTCCTGGTTTTCCTATCTGAAAATTGGCGAGGGCTGCTCAAACTGCTGCTCCTACTGCATCATTCCCCAGTTGCGTGGCGCCTATCGTTCCCGTCCGCTGGAGGCGCTGGTGGCTGAGGCGGAGATGCTGGCCCTGCGGGGCGTCAAGGAGCTGAATATCATTTCCCAGGATATCACCCGCTACGGCAGCGACCTGGAGGAGAGCTCCACCCTGGAGACGCTGCTGCAACGCCTGGCGGCAATTGACGGTATCAAGTGGATCCGGCTGCTGTACGCCTACCCCGACGGCATCAGCGACAGCCTGATCGAACTGATCCGCGATGAGCCAAAGATCTGCAAATACCTGGATATCCCGCTCCAGCATATCAGCGATCCTGTCCTGGGGCGCATGAAACGCCGCAGCAACGAACAACAGATCAGGGAACTGATCGCAAAGCTGCGCCGGGAAATACCGACCATTGCTTTGCGCACGTCGCTGATCGTCGGATTTCCCGGTGAAACGGTCGAAGACTTCAGCGCCCTGATGCAGTTTGTCGAACAGTCCCGCTTTGACCGACTGGGAGTATTCTGCTATTCTCGCGAAGAGGGCACACCGGCGGCAAGCATGCCGGATCAGGTTTCGGAACGGGTCAAACGGGAACGCTACCGCAAGTTGATGCGTGCTCAGGCTCGTCTCTCCTTCCGCCGCAACCGTGACCTGATCGGAACCACCGAGCAGGTTATTGTCGAGGGATACAGCGAAGAAACCGAACTGCTCCTCAAGGGGCGCTCATCACGACAGGCGCCCGACATCGATGGTCAGGTCTACATCAATGCCGGCATCGCCGATGTGGGGGAAATCGTTACGCTCAAGATCACCGATTCATCGGACTATGACCTGATCGGAGAAATTGTCGATTAAGCCCGGCTTTACGAAGTGATTGTGTCATACCGTGCAACCCATTTATCTTGACAAGCAGTTTTTTTTTTGTTAGAAGTGCCGCCTTCAAATGTACCCCAATAGCTCATTTTGAAACATCCAAACAGTACCGGAGCGCGACATGGCACAACAAAAAAGCAACAAATGGAATGAAATCAACACTATTCTCCATAAAATGAAGGATGACACTCTTCGTGAAATCCATAAGTCCCTGAAAAGCGGAACCGACGTTCTCACCATCAACGAACCGAGTGGCGACATCTATGACCAGGCCTCATCGGAGCGTGATCGTGAACTGGGTCTCTTGCTGGGAGATCGCGAACGCGAGAAACTGCACGCCATCGATGAAGCGCTGCTGCGCATCAATGAGGGGGAATACGGCATCTGCGAGGAGTGCGAAGAAGAGATTCCCCTGGGACGCCTGAAGGCCATGCCCTTTGCACGCCACTGCGTCAGATGCAAATCCGATCTGGAGAAGATTCAGGCCCAGACAAAACGCTTCGAGGAAGACCGCGCCTACCGGGAAATTCCCCTGGGCAGTGAGGAGGATGAGTCCTAACGACTTCTTCTTTCCCGCAGCATCGTGAGCAGCTTCATCAGCACACCACGCCGCACCTCCATGGCATCCTTGGGACAGAGCTCACGACAGCACCAGCATCGAATACAGCGCCCTTCGTCGATCGACAGGGCGCTGTTCTGTATGGTGATCACCTGAGGTGGACAGGTGTCCCGGCAAATACCGCAGAGGACACAGCGTTGCTTGTGTGCAACCGGTCGCGCCGTCAGATGACGCCTGAGCCCTTTTTTCAGGAACCCGGGCAGCCCGAACTGCACATCCAACCCCTTGGGCAATCGGAATGTATTGCTGCCAAACATCTCCAGAGCTGCTCCGACAACGTCCACCTCTTCCCGATGAACACCGTCAAGTCCCATACGCTCCGCCTCACGCTCAATATGCAGCAGCTCAGGCGGTATCCCCGCCAACCGCGCAGCAATCAGATCCACGGCAACGGGATTAACTCCGGCAATCAGCGCGTTCAGATTGACCGGGGCACCACTCCCCGGTCCGTCACCCTCCATGGCAACAATAGCATCCACGATATTCAGAGTCGGCTTTTTCAGCAGATAGATCTCCAGCATCAGCTGTGCGAACTGCTGCCGAGAGGTGCCAGCCTTGAGATGCCAGCCAGCTTTTTCAGTTCCCACCACGGCGCCGAAGAGATTTTTTACGGCGCAGGTCATGGTCATCATCTCATGGGTCTTCAACTTGGGCAGGTTGATGATCTTGTCAGCCTCCCAGTAGACTCGGGCAAGCTCGATACGTCGGAATGTGCCGCTCCCCGAGAGTTCAACCACATCATCGAAGGGAACCAGCTGAGCACCTCCTTCACGGGCTGCCCGGCCGATACCGCTGCGCTCCGCAACACGCTGAAACCCGTCGATACCGGGACTGTCGCCAACCAACACCGTGGCACCGGCTTCACGAACCAGTTCCGCCACGACCCTGACCAGGGATGGATGGGTGGTCACGGCCAAAGCAGGCGCTCTGGCAGCCAGCATATTCGGCTTGAGCAGCACCCGCTCTCCCGGCCCCACAAATGCACTAATCCCCCCCAGCGGCTCCAGCAACGCCAGTACAGCACCCCGCAACCGTTCATACTCATAGGTGTCAACGTATGCGACACTGATTTTATCTTTCATAACTCTCACTTTATGAGCGGGTCTAATCTATACTCTGAACAACACTCTGCACCCCTGGCTCCCGAGTTGACACTGTATACCATAGTCTCCCGCGCACCAAATAGTTTTGGAGAGGATGGAAGCAACCTACAACCAAAGATTTTTATCTATTTGAAATTAAGACTGAATTCGACAATACCAGCACATAAACCCACTAACAATCCGTCATACTTTAAAAAAAACATGCTCAAGATCAAAAAAAATATTGACTCCCCTTGCAAGCTGTAGTAAAAGATCAATTCTTAATTGAGCCGCTAGCTCAGTCGGTAGAGCACCTGACTTTTAATCAGGTGGTCGTTGGTTCGACCCCAACGCGGCTCACCAAAAAATCAGGGGTTTCGGGTAACACCGCAACCCCTTTTTTTGTGTCTCACGGACTGACAGCACATCTTCCGCTTTATCAGGCAGGTCGTTTGCTCGACATTATCCGCATCCGTAAAAAAAAATACACTGAACAAAAAAAAGTATTGACCAAAATAAAATCTTACAGTATTAGTTGAAGTCTATCGCGTCTGCATTGGGCCAACACCGCTTCGGCGGGCCAGATGCGATATTCAAGAAACGTCCCCTTCGTCTAGCCCGGCCCAGGACACCGCCCTTTCACGGCGGCGACACCGGTTCAAATCCGGTAGGGGACGCCATTCAAACATCCGGCACTGTCCGGTTAAGTTTAAAAGCCCTGAGAAATCAGGGCTTTTTCTTTTTCTATTGTCCAGCAATATCCACCTTGATATACTACAATCCATAAAGTTTGGGGGCTGTTTTAGGGACCGGCCCCCACCCCACATTTTGGCAAGCCCCCAAAAGGAGGTATTGGCCATGCCGAAGCGAATTCAGCCTCTGACGGAATTTCAGGTAAAGAACGCAAAACCTTCCTCCAAAGACCTTAAGCTGTTCGATGGCGGTGGGCTGTTCCTGTTGGTGACTCCCAAGGGCGGGAAGCTTTGGCATATGAAGTACCGCATAGCCGGGAAAGAAAAAAAGCTTTCCTTTGGCTCCTACCCGATTATTACTCTCGCCGAAGCCCGGAAGCGCCGGGACGATGCAAAAAAACTCCTCTCAAATGGTGTAGACCCGGGCGATATCCGGAAAGCTCAAAAAGAAGTACAGACCGCGGAGCACCGAACGTTCGAAACGGTAGCCCGCGAATGGTTTGCCAAGAATGAACCGGTCTGGAGTGCAAGCCATTGCTCCACAGTCATGAGCCGCCTGGAGCGTGACATTTTCCCGGTAATCGGCAACCGTCCCGTTGTAGAGATAAGACGGTCTGATATTATCTCTCTACTCAAGGGTATCGAGGCGCGGGGGAAAATTGAGACGGCCAAGCGGATAAAAATCTACTGTGGCCAGATATTCCGTTATGCCCTGAATAATGACTGGGTCGAGAACAATCCCACGGCCGACCTAAAGACCGGTGACATACTCACTAAGGTCGAAGAAAAACACCACGCTGCAATCACGGACCCGAAGAAGGTCGCCGGGCTGCTCAGAGCGATCGACGATTACAGCGGAACATTTACCGTCAAATACGCCTTGCAGATCGCTCCCCTGGTATTCGTTCGCCCCGGCGAACTGCAAAAAGCAGAATGGTCGGAGATCGACCTTGAGACGGCAGAGTGGAACATCCCCGCCGCCAGAATGAAAACGAAACAGCCCCACCTCGTCCCTCTCTCAAGACAGGCCGTTAACATACTCAGGGAACTTCACAAACTGACCGGCGATGGCATATACCTGTTACCTTCCCTTCGCTCCAACAAACGTCCAATGAGTAACGTTGCCATGCTCGCCGCCTTTCGCCGCATGGGATACGACAAGGAGGAGATGACGACCCACGGGTTCCGGGCCATGGCCCGCACCATCCTCGACGAGATCCTGCAAGTCCGGCCGGACTTCATCGAACACCAGCTTGCCCACGCCGTGAGAGATCCGAATGGCCGGGCCTACAACCGGACTGCCCACCTTGTCGAACGACGGAAGATGATGCAGACGTGGGCTGACTATCTCGACAAGCTGAAAAGCGGGGCAAAGATCATTCAATTTCCCGATCGGACCATCAGATAAGCTTCATCTCTTCGATGGCATGTTTTCATTTCGTTTCATTTGTATTCAGGATGTATCATATTGTTTTTTAAAAGTAATGTCAGATTTTTTCTCTTGACGTTATTGTCCGAATCTTTATTATCCAGCCTTACATAGGTTGATTCCGCTCGACATGGCGGGGTCAAAGGCCACCACATGAGACTTGGCGAAACTTGATGCCAACATTCAGTCTGTTTGCGATGCCCCGCACTTGGACGGTGACAAAGACAAATTATTTGGCCGATCTACGGGCAGATAGGTCAGGTCAAACTAACCGGCAAATCAATATTGCCCTGTTGAACCGGGGGAAAAGAGCACCGTGACTGGGTGCGGGCACCGCAAGGGCAGTCAGTCACTCCTCCGAGCCACCATGCCTCTGGCCGAGGAAAACAACGCGATAGTCACCTGTCTACATGGAGGCAGGCTAAACGAAGTGCGCCCTATAGTGACTTAACGGGCCGGCACACTAAAGAATCTCACGGGTTTGGCCTTCGCGTTGCAGCTGTATCTGCAAGTATCTATAGGTTTGACTTGCAGTCACCTCGTTGCAGCGGGAGGGAGCAGTTTACCCAGATCGGGACCAAAAAAACACTTCATAATGTTTCAGTGGACAGGCCATCACCCGCAAGGGTAATGGCCTGTTTGCTGAGACGCCACAGATCAGCAGCAGCATCCTCCGCTCACGCCTTAGACCCACGCAAAATATTCCAGTACTGCCTCGCCCTGTCGAACACCAGCCAGTCACAGGTTTGCCTACCGAACGTCCGGCGCGGGATCTCCAATCACTAATCAAGGAGGCAGAACATATGTCTAACATCACAACCAGATTCACTTTACCCGAGACCGGCTATGTGCGCCTGTCGCAGATCGTCGGAAATCCCAAGGCCGATCCACCCGTTCCACCGATCATCCCGGTCTCCAAGAGCACCTGGTGGGCCGGAGTCAAATCCGGCCTCTATCCCCGTCCGGTAAAACTCGGACCCAAAATTACCGCCTGGAGAATCGAGGAAATCCGGGAACTCATTTCCCGCGGCTCGATCGTAGCGGAATAGTTCGGAACCTATTGGAGGAACCATATGGAATCGACAAGACACACTCCAATACAGACGGAACCCTTTCATCGACCGTTTGACGAGATTCAGGCCGCCGAGATGTCGGTCCTGGGGGCCATTCTCCTGGATCAAGGCTGCACCCCGAAGGTAACGTCCTTGATAACAGAAAGTGATTTTTACCAGGAACGCAACCGGATTATCTTCACCCTCCTGGTGTCGCTTCACACAGAAAACATCCCAGTCGACCTTGTGACGGTATGCAACCGGCTGAAGGAGGAAGGAAACCTGGAGCAGGTTGGCGGCGCCCCCTTTGTCATGGAGTTGGTGGATTTCACACCCACCTCCCAGAACGTGGAATATTACGCCCGGATAGTCGGGAGAAAAGCACGGGAGCGGAAGATCAACCGACTTGCCTATGAACTGGTAATCGATCCGGGAAATTTTCGAGAGGTATTTCCCTGCCTGTCTGAACTGCAGGAGGAGGAACAATTCCGGGAGCCAGGAAAAAGGCTCAAGGCCCTCTCCCTCCAGGAGATCCTACAGACCAGCTTTCCCGAACGGGAGAGCCTGTTGTCCCCCATAATTCTCACCCAGAGCCTGAGCATGATTCACGCCTGGCGCGGGTTGGGCAAGACCCACGTCGGCCTGGGCATTGCCTATGCCGTGGCCAGCGGCGGGGAATTCCTCAAATGGCGGTCACCCCAGCCGCGAGGGGTCCTCTATCTCGACGGTGAAATGCCGGGGAGCGCCCTTAAGGAACGTCTGGCGGCGATAACCGCCAGCAATGACGGAGAGCCACTACCGGACTATTTCCGGATCATCACCCCCGACCTGCAGGAATTAGGCTGTATGCCGGATCTGTCCACCCTGGAAGGGCAGACTGCGGTGAACGCCATGCTCACCCCGGAGACGGCCCTGATCGTCGTTGACAACATCAGTTGCCTCTGCAGGTCTGGGCGAGAAAACGAAGCCGAAAGCTGGCTCCCGGTCCAGGGATGGGCCTTGAGGCAACGGGCAGCCGGGCGGGCCGTCCTGTTCATCCATCACAGCGGCAAGAATGGCGAGCAGCGCGGTGCCAGCAAGCGCGAAGACATCCTCGACACCGTAATCAAGCTGAAACGCCCGGTAGATTACGATCCAAGCCAGGGCGCGGTATTCGAAGTGATCTTCGAGAAGGCGCGTTATCTCAAGGGGGTTGATACTGCAAGCTTCGAGGCCAGGCTGACTACCAACCCCCGGAACGATCTTCAGGAATGGGTCTACAAGGATGTAGCGCTCACCTCCTTTGACCGGGTAATAGCATTGGCAAACGAGGGCCTCTCCCAGTCGGAAATTGCCAACGAATTGCAGCTCAACAAGTCCAATGTCAGCCGGCATTGGAAAAAGGGGGTCGAACAAGGACTGATTCAGAATGCCCGAAAGTGAAAGTTGCGCTGTTGCGCTCTCTATAGGGGCGCAACAGCGCAACTAATGGCTGAGAAGCATATACGAGAGTGCGCTGACTTGCGAAAGTCCTTATCCGCGCTCGTGCGCGGAGCGGAAACCGAGGGGGATGTAATAGTCGCCGCAGCTGATTAATCAAGCCTGTGCGCCAGGCGCGATCCGTAACCGCAGCTGCCACTCCCCCTCAGTTTCCGCGCTGTGTCAGCACGCGCAGACACAGCGCGGAAACAGCAGTAGTGCGGATTTAGCAATAATGGCGCGACAAAGCAAGGAGGATAGCCAGATGAGCAGGACCATGGAGACATTTGACGCGAAGAAAGAGGTCGAGTGGATTCGCACCCGCCGCGCCGAGGCAAGGCGCAAACTCTACCGCAAGAGCCGACTCGACAGATACCGTTCCGAACTGGTGGCCTTGAAGCAGGCCGGAGCATCGTGCGCCGACCTGGCGGAATGGCTGAGGGTGAACCATCGGTTGAAGATCCACCGCAGCTCAATCGACCGTTATATGAGGAAGCTGCCGGAAATGAATACGACGATAGTCGAAACCGGGCAGGAAAATATAAACCTGCCAGAAGAGGAGGTCTAACCATGCCAAGCTTCAGATCGGAAAAAGCCCAGGCTGAGCATGCCATCTCCCAGAAGCTGGCCTTGGGCAAGGGACGCCACGATCACCGGAACGACGGCAGGATCCACAGTGTCGGCACGGCCCGGGGATATGGCAATTCCCTCAAGATGGTTGCCGGATACATGAGGGAACACCGGTTGGGAGATCTCCGCAATTTGACCGAGAATATTGCCCAGAAGTATCTGGCCGAGAGAGCCGCGACAGTCAGCCAGAAGACTCTCGATCTCGACCGTCAGGCGATCCAGATGCACCTGGGGTTAAGACTCGAAGTCGTCAGGAGCGAGAGGGAAACCCACCTCTCCACCCGGAGCTACACCAGTGCCCAGATCGATCGGATTTCCTGGGCGCAGTCGGAACGGAACGCCTTGGCAACGAAGATCGCCCATTATGGCGGTCTTCGAGCCCATGAGCTGCTGACGATCCGGCCGGCCGGCGAGCGCCAGGCATCAAGCCACCGGGAGTGGAGCACGGAGCGTTTTACCGGACGGGAAGGAAAGCGCTACACCGTTGAGGGTAAAGGGGGGCTGATTCGCGAGGTGATGCTGTCGAGGGAGCTGGCGGCACAGTTGGAGGCTACCAGGCTAGCAGAACCGCGCCAGGTAGTTGATCGTGAGGTCAGGTACATTCAGCACTACGACATCGGAGGCGGCAGGGCGTGGAGTCAGAGCTTTTCAGCGGCTAGTCAGCGGGAGCTTGGTTTTTCCAACGGCGCGCACGGCCTGCGGCACAGCTATGCCCAGGAGAGAATGGAGGAGCTGCAGCAGAGGGGTATGAGCCATGACGACGCCAAGGCGACCGTGGCCCAGGAGGTCGGGCATTTCGACAAGGAGACGACGGAGGCGTACTTGAGATGAATTGGAAAAAATGGACAACCGGAGGAATCTTAACCATCGTCTTCCTGATATATCCATCCTGCAGACAGAAGGATATGGTGGTTTCTTGGCTGAAGCCGGGGGGTGACAATATTTCTAAGGATGCAAACTGGATTTTCGGAAAGTATAGCAGCGGACGGATTGTGCATGCCCGTGAATGTCTCGAAGTGGCAAATGGGTGGGATGCTTTAGATTCAATATGGCCGATGTCCTTTGCCCTGATTCTTGTATCCGTCTATCTCGGGATTACGGCCGGATACATCCTTCGTGACAACGACAATGTCGCTCGGCACAAACGGGAGCTTTCCGAATTGGAGGAAAAATACAAGCAGAGAATCGATGGTGCGGAACGGAATTGCAGGCAGGCTGAAATATGGGAAAATAGTGCTCGAAACAAAGTGAAAGATGCTGATCAAAAATTGGCCGAAGTTAAACGCTTGCTAAATATCCTTACTGAGCGGGAGAAGAATATTGAGAAGGATGCAGATGAGAGAGTTCAAGCTATGAGGAAGCAACTCCAGCACCTTCAGGAAGACCACCGAAACCGCCTCAACAAAATGGAAGGCCTGGAAAAGGATAAACTGGAGCTGAAACGAAAAAACAATACCCTTGAGAGGGAGAATATCCGTTTCGGGGAGGAGAATCTGGCCTTGATAAAAGAGAACATGGCCTTGAAGCAGGGAAAATAGCTCTTGTTTTTACATCATGAAAAGCGTTAAATAAAAACCATTATGCAGCACAGCTTACCGCAAGCTGAGAGTCCCGAAAGGACAGCGGCCCTGGCGCCCAGGAGCCGACCTCGGTAAATCCTGGCGGTCCTATTCAACCGGCACATGTTGCGAAGAGTAGCAGCGGTGAACAGTCCCACGCTGTAAAATCAGGGGGCGAATCGGGAAGGTGACTCCTCGCGGTGGTTAACCACCATCGGCCACGGCAGCGAAATCTGACCGTTTGGCAATCTAAAGCGGCGCGAACATTCAACCAAAGCGGCTAACAGCCCGTCACCATGATTTTCACGAAAGCCTCCATATAAAATAGGGGGCTTTTTTCTGCGGTATTTGCTTAATTGGCACCACCCGAGGACAGTGAATCATTACTAGAGGGCTTAAATTAATCGAGATGGATGTCTGGTCCTCAGACGTGTCAGATTATTCACACTACAGCCAATTCCCGCAAGTTCGTGATGTCTCGAAGCGGAGGCGCCCCAAATCCGATTATATTCACGGATGAACAGCGATGGACTTTCATACCCAACCTGGAAGGCAGCGTTAGCCGCATCCATGCGTTCTGCCAACATGAGACGTCTGACCTCCTTGTACGATTAGGATTATCAACGTTGTGTAATTAATATCAATAGTTATTTACGTACACTTAAATCGAACACTTTATTGTACGATATCAGAATCCAATTTGGGTACACTCACTTCTGACAATCAATGTGCAAGAGTGAAATCAGTTAACAATTATCATGTAAGTTGGGATTTATAATATTTACAGAGTGTTTCGTGCTGCCATGAATCCGTCGCTTTCGTCTACTTGCAGTAAATATATCAATGTCTTTTTCTTTGGACTTCATGAAATCAAGAAACTCAAGCCCTCTATACTTGCATGTCTCGCTCATGCTTAAAAGTATTAGACACTCATTAAGTCCTTTTTCAGTGGTTAGTCCACTTATATCTTGCCTTATTGATGCAAAAGGTTTAATTGCGTGTTCAGCATTGTTGTTGTTCCAAGGGACATCATCATAATCCAAAAATGTAAACAGCTTATTACCCACTTTCTCTAGTCTACTTTTAAATTGTAATGCCTTTTCTGAACAATATTTTTTCTTACCTAGGCTACTAAAAAAAGAGGTTACTTCTTTTTTGTGTTTTTTTAGATGATATGTTTTCAAACCATATCTACTGATTGTATATATAATTGACTTGAATAATGTTGCAAATTCAGAAATCAATGATTTAAGTTCATTGTTAAATGGCTCATGTAACATTGCATCATTCATATCTCTAATTAAGTGGACAACACATTTCTGTTGAGGGCATTCTATTGAGTCATATACCGAGTAAAAATCAGAGACTAATACTCCCTTAAAATTTGAAAGAACTTCTGTAATCTTACCTCCTTCACGTGTGGGGCAATAAAAACAAATAACGCTTTCATTAGTAGCAACTACCCACACATAACCAATGCCTTTATTAGTATTAACTTTAGTTTCATCTACATGTATAACCTTGCCATTAATTATTTTACTAAGTATATATTCATATGTTTGCTGATAATATGATGCCAAATGGACTTTGAAAGTTAATAGTGTTCCTCTTTTGATATTAAATTCAAACAGATGCGAATACAATTTTGATATTTTATTTATTGGCAACATATGTTCGATATTTAAATAAATTGTTAATATACGGATATTATAACCATATTGATGCTGGTCAATAAAATCGAAAGATCGTGATATTAACTTATTACATTTGCTGCACCTATAATAATTAAGAATGTATTTTGTTATATATCTTTTAATGCCGTACCTCATAAATTTAATGTCGTATATTGTTCTCTGATAGCAATAGTGCTTCTCCTTTCGCATAATTTTTCTACTGCATCTTGGACATTTTTCTGGTTTTGGAATGATAATAGTACTATTGATTTTATACTTAGATCGTATCTTTGATATAGAAGCATTATTCAAAGTTCTATTGTCACTGTTTTGTACAATTTTTATCTTATCTCTTTGATAGTTCCAGTATGCTGCAATGTTTATATCTTCAAGTTCAGGGACTTTGAAATCAACTTTTCCATATTTACAATAAAACTCATGTGGTTTTAAGTTCTCTGCTTTTATTATATTATGACCAGATTCACCTAAGTTGCGTATTATATCTGTAATTAGAACTAACGCTACACAGTCTTCAGAGTTGTACTGAACAATTTTATCTTTAATTGCGCTTTCTTTTAAAACCTCCCATTGATAACGCCAGACAATTGTAGTAATTCCTGAAGCATCTTCAGAAGACCAATTCATACCATAGTGTTTAGCTATTTCCTTCAACCCGTTTGAGTGTACTGGAAAGTAAATATGACCATAAATTATGGAAAGAATGTTAATAGCTGATGACAATATATGCTTCGCATCAAATTCCTTAATTGACGTACCGTAGCGGTCGCTCATGGTCTTAATAAAGGTGGTTTCGTAACTACCATAATGTAGTAGAACAGGGCTTTCTAACGTTGCAAGCAATTCAAGAAATATATTCCAATTTTGCTTCTCCTCATACTGGCTGCCTGCCCATAGACTATGTTGTTCTTCTGAATCAACATGCCTGACCCGCAAACCGATGAGGTAGTAAAATTCGCTATCAGGTAAACCCTCAACATCAAAATAAACTGGCGTGCCTTCAATACAAAGTTCTGGGTTGCCTAACACATGGATTTTATTTTCCCGTATCGCTAACGCTTTCAATGAATGATGGTATTTCTCACGTTTATTTAGCAGTATCCTAGGCCTCCTTCTTGGCCGAAAGGTGTATGAAAGCTGTCTAACTGTAAAAATACCTTTACTATTCAGCTTATTACGCTCCTTTTCAGTCATTCCACCCAACAGACTGAGATCATCCTTTTCTATTGCTTTTGCACGACATCGATTATGATATTCACACTCTGGACAATGCCGATTGAGCATATGATCAGGAGGTGCAACATCTGTCAGTAGTAAATTGATCTTCCCTACAATCTTCTTTATTTCGCTCTTTAAACTAGTTGTCTTGACCTTTACGCTTGAAAACCCGTCACCGTGAATTATTTTACCGTATGTAATTTCTCGCTTTAAAGTTTCAGAGAGAATGTAAGCATCGAATGCAATCATTAGCTTATCAAAATTGATAAGTTTGTTTTTGTCAACAAAACGTATTGGTAAAAATTGGGAGGCAGAGCTTTGATCTTCTGATGGAATTCGCTCTATGGCATGGATGCACGATTCTAACTCTTTGCAATTTAAAGTAACATCTAACGCAACTTTCCAAAAAGCAGTCTTTAAGCTCAAATTTACAGACGGTGATGCAACATAATCATCCTGAAGATTGCTTAAGAGTCGTAAAACTCCATCAGTACGGTATGACTGATTTTTTTCTCTCATCCATTCAGCATAGATATTGCTTAAACCGACTTCACCACGGGACAATAACCAGCATTTGGTTGCACAATGAAGGTACGCATCAAAGACATTTGAAGAAATAGCCATGTCGCTCGCCTCCTACCCGTTAGCTCCGCTAACCTGTCAAAATTGAACACTAAATTATTTATCAGCTACATTATCTTATCGAATAATCGGGAATTATCCAATACTGAGTCTAAACACAGGTAAAATCATATTGAGCAGGTGAATCAATCCCAAATTATTCAAATTGGCATGGGTTACAAATTTGCTAGCACTTCAACTATGAGCTACTCCATTGAATATTTCCATTCTTGTGTCCAGACAGAAATCTAATCTTGACCAGATGGAATCCTTGCTGATTACGCAAGGCTTATTGAACTATTAATGGAGTTCGAGTCAAATGTGCGTATGCCCCATTCCAAATCAATGGGGAAAGGTCTTTTCGAGTTGAGACCGAAAGGGCGGGAAGGAATTGGACGGGCGTTCTACTGTTTTCTAATAGGTAAAAAAAACATAATCCTACATGCGTTCATGAAGAAAACACCAACGACACCAGAACAAGAGCTAAAAATCGCTCGGAAACGAGTTAAGGAGGTGCAAAATGCCTGAATTGAAATTTAAACCAGTAGCCCAAGACCATAATGCTTCATTGAAAAAGCCAAGAGAAAAGTATAGTGTCGCGTCTGCACATCGACAAAAAGGCGGTACCTTAGTGGCCCACACCACTGAAAAAATCCTCTCTTTGCCCCCCCTCCTGGGTGAGCAAATTGCTGACGACCTCGAATCTGAGACCCTTGATTTCCAGGTATGCCCGACTGAAGCAAAGTTGCGGGAACGGCCCAAGGTGGAGGACTGCTATGAATAAGCCCACCGTCACCCATTCTCATGGTACTGTCGCAATTGATGCGGCCAGTATTCTCGCCGATCTGCGTGAATTGATACACTCTGCCCGCCACCGGGTAGCCTCAGTGGCCAATGCCGAACAAACTCTTCTTTACTGGCGATTGGGTAAACGTATTCTTACCGAAAACCTCACCGAAGGCCGCGCTGAGTACGGCAAGCGAATTCTTGCGACACTGTCACAAGAATTGGTGGCTGAGTTCGGCAATGGGTTCAACCTTCGTAACCTGTACCGTTCGGTCCAGTTCTACGAGGCATTTCCTGACGAGCAGATTGTGGCGACGCTGTCGACACAATTGGGCTGGAGCCATTTTGTAGAGATCCTTCCCATCAAAGCCCCCCTCGCCCGCGAGTTTTACGCCGAGATGTGCCGCGTGGAGCGCTGGCCGGTCCGTATCCTAAGGCAAAAAATCGGTGGAATGCTCTATGAGCGGACCGCCCTTTCCAAAAGTACCGAAGCAGTAATCAAGACCGAACTGGAGAACCTGCGCGATGGGCAGATGACCCCCGACATGGTGTTCCGTGATCCTTATCTGCTGGACTTCCTTGGTCTGCAGGGGGCGTTCAGCGAGAAGGATCTGGAAAGCGCCATCCTTCGGGAAATGGAAAGATTTCTGCTGGAACTGGGGAGCGGCTTTTCCTTCGTGGCCCGCCAAAAGCGGATGAGCGTCGGCAAAGACGATTTCTATCTCGACCTGCTCTTTTACCACCGCTTTCTGAGGAGGTTGATTGCTATTGAATTAAAACTGGAATCATTTCAACCCGCCCATATCGGTCAGATGGAGCTTTATCTCCGCTGGCTTGATAAGCACGAGCGGGCAACAGGCGAAGAATCCCCAATCGGCCTCATCCTCTGCGCCGGCTCGGATGCAGAACAAGTGGAACTGCTGCAACTTGACGAAAAGTCGATCCGGGTCGCAGAGTATCTGACTGAACTTCCACCGTTGGAACTGCTGCGATCACGCCTGCACCTTGCCATCGAACTGGCCAGAGAACAAGCGGCACGGAGAGACGGTGATGAAGAATTGACCTCATCCATTGCATGAATTGACGGAAGTGCAATTCACCGTATCAATTACTGCTATAGGATCTGGGGAAGGAATCGCACAGAAATGATCATTGACGGAACGTACGAAATCGTGGAAATGGAACAGTGGGACAAGGAAGCCATTGACCTGGTGGAGCCCGGCTATATCCGCATCAAAGGCAACAGGGGAGAGCTTCATTTCATCTGCGTTGACGGTGACATGGATATTCGCAGGGACAAGGCTGGAGGCTACAAGTTCTCTTGGGACGGCAACGATGAATGCGATTCGGCGAGCGGATTCGGAGAGTTTGTCTGCGATGGTGACATATTGACCGGTAGAATCTACTGCCACGATGGCGACGACAGCTCATTCGTGGCGAAGAAAATATTATGAAAAATACTGGCCGAATAATGCGGCTGTCGTCCCGCTTCAAAAATATTACCAGCTGAATTAGACCCAACTCAAGAAGAACACTCTATCTTAGGGGCATTTTTGGGGGCATGTATCCAATCCTAAAATCGCATCTTACCTTAATCATTACATTTATTATGGCTGTTTAAAGTCAGGGGCCGTCACTTTTCGCAAGAGAAGTGGCCTTTTTATGTTTTCGTCGCGGATTGAAATCTATTGCGCGCAAGCAAGCGCGGGGTGACACACCGTTGACCTCCACATTTATCCGAATACACTATCGATTTCCTATTGTATATACTCTGTGGGTTGGATTACAGTTGAATCAGGCATATCCTGGCAGAATCAGGATTCAACCCCGAGTAATAACTGCAAAATATAGCCTCAGAGCCTATTAATACCCGTCCAGCAGGAGCCACCAGACAATGATTTTACCTGCAAATACGACCCTCTTCGAGCACTATTGGCGACAACCGGCCCACGCTTACGGATCGAATACATTCCATGTCCAGTTTTTTTGTCGATTACGTTCCGGCAGCCTGGCGATGCAATGAAGGTTCTATTCATCAGCCAGGACTTCTCCGGCGCCAGCCTTTGTATGCGCCTTTTGCGCGAAGGGAACCAAGTCCGCGCCTTCGTGAATGATCCACTCTACAACCAGATCCTGGATGGACTTGTTGTCAAAGTCACGCTGGATGAAGGCCTGCTCTGGGTTGAAAAAAGCGGACTCATCGTTGTAGATGATATCGGCTTCGGTCCTTTGCAGGATCGACTGAGAAGCGAAGGATACTCCGTGGTCGGCGGCTCAACCGGAGGCGACCTTCTGGAGAATGACCGTCCACAATGCCAGAGAATACTTGAATTATATGGCGTCAAAACAGTTCCCATTCACTATTTTCACACACGGGACGAAGCAATTCGGTTTCTTCGGAGCAACCCCGGCCGATGGGTACTCAAGCAGAACGGACAAACCGACAAGACATTCTGTTATGTCGGCAGGCTTTCCGACGGCAGCGATGTACTTGACCTGCTGGAGTATTACAACAGAAACAATCCCTGCGGCGACAATCACTTTATTCTCCAACAGCATATTGACGGTGTTGAAATCGGAGTCGGCCGGTATTTCAACGGCCATAACTGGGTTGGTCCGGTGGAGATCAACATCGAGCACAAAAACTTTTTCCCCGGCGACCTGGGCCCAAAGACATGCGAGATGGGTACCCTCATGTGGTATACTCCCGATGATGATAACCGACTCTTCCGGGAAGTCTTGGCCCCGCTTGAGCAGCATCTGCGACAGATAAATTTTCGCGGTGACTTTGACATCAACTGTATCGTAAACGAACAGGGCGCTTTTCCCCTTGAGGCAACCAGCCGTTTCGGTTATCCGGCAGTGCAACTTCAGTCGGTAGTTCATCGTTCACCATGGACTCCATTCCTGCTCGCAGTTGCTCGGGGCGAATCCTTTCACCTGGAGTGGCGGGAGGGATTCGCGGCTGTTGTACTGATTGCCCTTCCGCCCTTCCCTTTTTACCAACACATACCCCGAGAACGACCTTTGCCGCTCGGAATGCGGGTTTATTTTCACTCAGAACCGGACAAGGAAGATCTGCGGCACTTACATTGGGACGAAGTCACTGTGCAACGTGACGAGCAGGGCAGGGAAACCTTTTACACCTGTTCCGACACCGGCTACGTCATGCATGTGAGCGGAATGGGAATCTCGCTGGAAGAAGCGCTGCGGGATATGTACCGGCGAGCAGGCACTATCGTAATGCCCAAAATGTTTTATCGAAACGATATCGGAGTACGCTTTCTGGAGCGGGATCGCGGGCTGCTGGAAAAGTGGGGATATCTGTGAAAGTGGGTAGACCTGATGGATGATGTGCACTCCTCTTTAAACGAAGCACGGACGGAAATTCATCGGCGCTGGAACGATGCCGCACTGAAACGATCTGTAGAAGAAATGCTGGGCGTGCATTTATGGCCGGAAATGAAGGGGCAGCCCCGTGGAGTTTTATGGCGATGCTTGCCGTCACCAGACAACGGCTTTACCTTCTTCGTGCAGGCGTCGCAGTGGATGGGGTTGAAAGCGTTTCTGCCGGAATACATTGAAGATATGTTTGTGCATTTCAATGCCGAAAAAAAGAGTCTTGGCCGTCTCAGTCTCTCGATGCCGGATGGAACAATGGTAACCTGCGATATTGTGGATTTCCATGCGAGCCAGGGCAAGCCCATGACCGAGGTGGTACTAAAGACAGGAGAAAGCCTGGTAGGCTTCCATCACCGCCTGCTCGATCGCTCCGGATACCCAGTTATGCGTCGCGATTTAAGTGACTGGTGGATTTCTCTTAAACCTGCCCGTAATTACTACCATTACTACCTGGCGCACTTTATTGCGCATGGTGTCCTCTTCGATGTATTTGAGCAGGAAGAGGACCACCGCGAGAATGTATTTCTCCAAGAGGTCGTCCTGCCGAACATTGAGAAGGTCGAACGCGAATTCGGCAAAAAACCGTTAATTGTACGCCACTATCCACCCGAACAGACAGAAGAGGAGAATTTCTACTGGTTCTCCTATCCGCCACACGTCAACACCTGGCTGGTGCAGTGGGCGCAAGAGAACAATCTGGCCTTCAAAAAAGTCAGGACGATTACCTAGACCATGCGTGGACATCTCAGAAAAACCTGTGGAATTGTAAGCGATGGAATGAAGGCATTCGCCGACATCAAACCTGGTGACAGCGTCGGCGTGGGGGCCAGAAAGGTGGCGCTCATTGCCGCCAAGAGAACCGCATATATTATTGCCGACTACTGGCTTGCAGCGCTGTGTGCGGCATTAAATATCGCGTTGAAGGCGCTGGGAGTTCGACTTCTGTATGCCTTTTTTACAATGTGGAGCGTAAATATAGTCATAGCCGGAGTCTTTCTTGCCATCTATGCGAAAACCGGACATGATCTTAGTCTCGGCGAGGACCTTCGGCGTGCATCTGACGCAATCCACGAGAAGTCGAGACTTGCGGGATGCCTTGCCTTTACCGGTGTAATGTTGCAGGCGGCGGTCTGGTCCGGCCCCGAACAGGTGGTGATTTTCTTCCGGAAAGAGATTGGGAGCATGTCGAGAATGGTGGCTGTCATGTTATTTTTGACCGCCTTACAGACTGGCGCCTGGATGTATCTCTATCGGACCGGCTACGATGCGGTAACCGGGTTGATATGAGCTCAATCCCGAGGCAACAGACTGTGTGCGTCTTGTCTCTTGCCCCTCCGGAAGAGGGCTCAAGAAGAAACCGCGCATGAAGGAAAAAATCAGAATAATCTATGTGGGATATCATATAGAAACTTTTCTCTTGTTGTGTAGCGACGACACATTTGATGTCATTGGAATCGGGCTGATAGACGAATTTCAATCAGTTAACACCCTGAATCCGGTAAACGTCCTCTTTAAACTCATATATATTCTGAGACAACGGAATCGTTACAGGTTGCTGGAAAGAATTCTGTTGATTGTATGGAAGCTGACCTCACAATGTGCAACATCCTTTTTCCGCAGATACGGCACTATGTTAAAAACTCTTTCCGAATGCAGGACAGAGGTTGTCAATTTCAGCAACAAAAGTGAGGTAATTGATTATTTAACATCGAAACGTGTCGATGTTATGGTTGTCAACGCCTGGTCGATTCTTCCGGAAGAAATTATCACCTTGCCTAAGCATGGCACCGTAAACATTCATCCATCCAAATTGCCTCAGTATCGCGGTGCACTACCCACATTATGGTCGCTGAAAAATGGAGACAGGGAGTCAGCGGTTACCTATTTGATCATGAACAAGGCAATTGATGCCGGGGCCATGATCGGCCAGCATACATTTCCAATACATGAAGGCGATGACTGGTATACTATAGAAACAAGAATAAATGAGACTCTCCAGGCAACCTTTCTCTCCGACTTGAAGGGATATATTACCGGCGATAACAAGCCGATTACACAAGACAAGCATACTCAATCCACTACCGGAAAATATTTTGAGTATATGAATATTGATTGGAATACTGAAAACGGCAAGGCTATTTATGACAAGATCAATCTCTACCCTTTCTTGGTGCCAAATAATTACTGCCATACATTTCTTGATTTGAGAAAAATTACCATAAAGAAGGCGTCATTCATAAAAAACAAAGGTGACCTGTCGAGGCTTGGCCACTATCATGTCAAAGGACGTACACTATTTATCCAGGCTCGACTTGCTACTATTGTGTGCACTTTATTTTCAGGAATACGGTTCAAGGATAGTATCTTGTTTATGCTGAAAAAAAGAGGCGTCTTTAGTTGATGCGTCTACGATGAGATCTGCACATAGATATAACAGTAATGAGTGCCGAAGGAGGAAATAACCCATGCCTTGTTACGTCCGTACTGTTCTCATACTGTTTCTCATCGTCCTCCTTTCCGTACCTGCGGCTGCCCAGGGCGAGCAGCCCCCTCTCGATACCATTGAACAACTGATGAACACCGAGGTAACCACCGTAACCGGGGCCAGCAAGTATCAGCAGGAACTGACCGACGCCCCGGCTTCCGTTTCCATCATCACATCCGATGACATCCGTAAAGGTGGCTTCCGCAACCTGGCCGAGGTCCTCAACAGTGTTCGAGGCTTTTACACTACCTATGTCCGCAGCTACCACAACATCGGTGTGCGTGGCTTCAGCCCCCTGGGTGACTTCAACACGCGTATTCTGCTGCTTGTGGATGGCTACCGCCTGAATGACGGACTCTATGAAGCAGCTCCCATGGGAAGCGATTTTCCGGTTGACCTGGATCTGATCGACCGGATCGAAGTCATCCGAGGACCGGGGTCGTCGCTCTACGGCACCAATGCCTTCCTGGCTGTCGTCAACGTGATCACGCGCAGCGGCAAGGATATCAGAGGAGGGGAACTCTCCGTCTCCGGCGGCAGTTTCAACGCCTGGACCGGTCGGGCCACCGGCGGTGGCAAACCGACAGGAGAAGCTGACCTGCTGTTCTCCGGCAGCTACCGGGATACGTCCGGCCGGCAACGGCTCTCCTTTCCCGAGTATGCAGCCACAAACAACGGCATCGCCCAAGGGCTGGACGGTGAAAATTCCTGGGATCTGCTGACAAAAATTGCCTGGAAAGACTTCTCGCTGCTCCTGTTGCACCAGACCAGGGACAAGGCCGTCCCCACCGCCCACTACGGCACCATCTTCAATGATCAAGGTGAGAAAGTCGGAGATCGCCACACCCTGGCAGGACTCAGCTACAATCATTCCGGCAGCTGGGCCGACGTTGGTGTTCGACTGACCTACAACCGTTACGGAGTTGAAAGCGATTACCCCAACCTGGATATTGATAATAATCGCACTCTGATCCGGGACGACAACCTGGGCGAGTGGATCGGCAGCGACCTTCTTGCAACCAAAGCGATCGGTGACCACCTGTTGACTCTCGGTATGGAGCATCGCTGGCAGTTCACGCAACGCCTGCACAGTTATGTCGTTACACCACCCGCGGTGGGACCGGTTCTGAATCATCACAGTCTGGTTCAGGGATATTATTTGCAGGACGAGTACCACATTCTGAAGCAATTGATCCTGAACGCCGGCCTGCGTTTCGACCACTATGACAATTTTGGCAGCACGACCAACCCCCGAGCAGCCCTGATCTGGAAACCCCTGGATACCACGGTGCTGCGCCTCACCTATGGCGAAGCATTTCGTGCACCCAATGCCTATGAACAGTTTTACGGTGATGGTATTTCCCAGAAGGGAAACCCGGATTTGAAGCCGGAGAAGGTCCGTACCGTGGAGTTGGGGTGGGAACAGTACTACGGAGAGAATATCCGCACTACGCTTTCAGGCTTCTATACCCGCATATCTGACCTGCTGGAGCAGGTTACCGACACCGATGGACTCCTGGTATTCAGAAATCAGAGAAGTGTGGAGTCGAAGGGGATTGAGCTGCGGGTTGAGGGCAAGTGGGAAAACGGTTTCAGTGGACGACTTAACTACAGCTACCAGGATTCCAAATACCTGGGATCAAACCAACCCGTGTCCAATTCACCTGGCTCCCTGCTGAAAGGAGCAGTGACCGTTCCACTGCCCCTGAAAAAGAGCTTCGCCACCCTGGAGTCGGTCTATAGCAGTTCTCGACTCAATGTTAAACATGAGCGGGTTGCCGGAGCCGCCATCTTCAACCTGACCCTGCTGAATCGCGATCTGCTGAAGGGGCTGGATCTCTCGGCCTCGATCTACAACCTGTTTGATACCCGTTATTCCGCCCCTTCAGGGCCAGAACATTTCAACAGCCTCAATGAGACCCTGCGGGAAATTCCGCAGGATGGCATCACGTTCCGCATCAAGGCCACCTACAGGTTCTAACCATGGTACTGCGATGGCTTGTCATACTGCTGCTATCCCTCCTGTCTCCGACACTTTCCTGCGGACAGGAGGATGAGGTACCACAAGAGTATCTGGTCAAGGCCAAGTATCTCCTCAACTTGCCGCTTTTTATAGAGATGCCATCCCCGTCAAAGAACAGTGCATCGTTCACCACCTGTCTGATCGGTGACACCCCCCTGGAAAACATCCTCGTATCATCGAGGGGGAAACTGATCAAGAACCGCCCCTTGGCGATCCGGAGGATTGAGGATCCTGGCCAGGTGGACGGTTGCCAGATGCTGTTTATCGCCTCGTCCGAGCGCCACAACCTGCAGAAATTGCTGACCGAGGCACATCGTCGCGGAATTCTGACCATCAGCGACATGCGAAACTTCGCCCGTCTTGGAGGCATGATCAGCCTGTTGACTGTCGACAACCGGGTTACCTTCGATCTGAACCGGTCCGCGGCAGGCAAAGCCTCCATCTCTTTCTCTTCGCACCTGCTTAAATTAGCCCATGATGTCATCAATTGAGCCCATGAATATACTCAAGCGCATATTCCAGTCGGTTTCCACTTTTCGCAGTATGCAGCGACTGGTGATCATGCTGGCCTGTTCCATCGTCCTCGTAGCTACCCTGCTTAGCTTTCTGGTCTACAGCTATGTTTCCTTCAACCAGGAGAGCCGCGAGCGACTGGGCGCGCTGGGCGATATCATCGGCGCAGATGTTGGGGCAGCCCTGTCGTTTGGAGATGAGCAGGCTGTCACCAAATCGCTCGCGGCTCTCAGAGCCGATCCGTCCATCAAGCAGCTCTTCGTCCTGGATGAGAAGGGTCATGTAAGCGCATATTATAACAAGAACACGTTTATGAAACCCGCTGACCTGCCACAGCGCTTAATAACCCTGCAATCAGAAGTCAAACGCAAAATCTTTGAGTTGAGCCCCGGAGTAGAACGGCCCATCATCAAGGATGGCAGCCGCCTCGGAACCATTCTCATTGAGCAGGACGAGTACATTCTTACCAGAAAAATTACCGTTTCTACCGGTATCAGCGTAATTATCCTGCTTGTTGCCCTCGGGTTCAGCTACCTGCTGGCCGACCGTTTTCAGCGGGTTATCACCGAACCGGTGACATCCATGGCAACCACCATGCAGGAGGTAAGCTACACCAAGGACTATTCGAAGAGGGTGGTTGCCAGTGGCACTGACGAGATGAACCAGTTGGCGGATCGTTTCAATGAGATGCTGACTGAAATTGAACGCCGGGATGTGAATCTTCTGGAACGTCAGGATCAACTGCACCATATGGCAAATTTTGATGCACTGACCGGTCTGCCAAATCGTGTCCTTTTCAACGACCGACTGGAGCAGGCTCTGCTTCGCGCCACCAGAACCGGAGAATATCTGGCCGTGCTGTTCATCGACCTGGACAACTTCAAACTGATAAACGATACCCATGGCCACCGGACCGGCGATCAGCTTCTGCTGGAGACGGCTTCCCGACTTGCGGCAGCTATCCGTGCCGACGATACCCTGGCGCGTTTGGGAGGTGACGAGTTCACGATTTTTCTGCAGGACGTCAAAACTCCCGAAAATGCGCTGTCGGTTGCCCGCAAACATATTGAAAAACTGTTTCAACCCTACCAGATTGAGGATAAACGCCTGTTCGTATCCGCCAGCATTGGGGTGGCCCTTTTTCCCGAACATGGCGCCACAGCTGAAACCCTCGTCAAAAACGCGGATTCAGCCATGTACCTGGCAAAAGAAAAAGGCAAAAACAACGTGGAACTTTTCACTGACTCACTGCACGAGAGGCTCTCGGAAAAGCTGGTGCTGATTAACGACCTGCACAGGGCACTGGAACGGGGCGAATTTGAGCTCTATTACCAGCCCAGGGTGAATCTGACGCATAACTCCTGGACCAGCGCCGAAGCCTTGATCCGCTGGCGCCACCCCGAATTGGGGACGGTATCCCCCGACAAATTCATACCGCTGGCAGAGCAGACCGGGCTGATTCTTCCGATTGGCGAATGGGTGCTTAAAGAGGCCTGTCGCCAACTGCATCAGTGGCATTGCCAGGGTTTTCCCCTTGCCAGAATATCCGTCAACGTCTCGCCGGTGCAGTTGCAACGCCAAAATCTGCTTGGCATTGTAAAGGAGGCCATAACATCAAACAACATCTGCCCGCGAGCTCTGGAACTGGAAATCGTGGAAAGCGCCCTGGTGGAAAATTCTGGCCATTCCATCGGCATACTCAAGTCGTTGCAAGGAATTGGCGTAAAAATCAGCATCGACGATTTTGGCACCGGATACTCCTCGCTCAGTTACCTGCGAAACATGCCGATCAATATCCTGAAAATAGATCGGTCCTTTCTGATCCATGTTCACGAATCACGAGAGGATAATCAGATACTTGCGGCAATTATTGCCATGTCCCAAAGTCTGGGACTTGACGTGGTTTCCGAAGGGGTTGAGTGTGTTGAGCAGGAGCAGATACTGATAAGCCACAGTTGCCAGGAAGCCCAGGGATACTATTTTGCCCGCCCCATGCCGGCGGACAAACTATTGCAGCGCTTCATGAACACATCGATATGCCTGGAGGAATTACCATTTCACTCGGCAGAGTGCGCCAAAATCTCCTGCTGCATGCTTATGCAGAGCACCGCCTCCCCCAATGGTCAGGGATCACCCCTCTTGTGCCGATTGATTCCTGACCATCCGACTGACTGAGAATCCGCGATGAACCACCTGCGCCAGAGCACTCCCTCCGGCGCTTCACCAAAAAGCTACACACAATGTATCGGACGAACTCGGACCGAATGAGTATAGCTTGTGCTTCAAACGCACCAGCGTGCTGTAACACAGACTTTTCTTGTATTATCTGAATTTTTAAGATAAAAAAGGAATTTACTTTTACTCGGGACATCGGAATTCTCCCGCTACTCCCTTGAAAAAACGTCACAGAAACAGTGCGCTTCGAGACCGCCCACACCACCCCTGTTTCATGCACGCTGATCTGTTGGAAATTGCACCGATAACAGGAGACTCTCGTTTGATGCCGTTTCAACCTCAGGGTAATGCCACATCAGAGCACAGCATTCTCGGATGGTGCCAACCCGGCCCATCAAATCACCCTCACCCCGAAAAAAGCATGTCCGCGGCGCTTCACCTGCTCCACAAGCCCGTTTATGTTGCCGACCAGAACGGAAACGTGCTCGCACTGTCCAGTGCACGGTTGCTGCCCGAGGGAGGCCCAGCGACGCCCGGCGCACTGCCGCTGATCGGTTTCGTGCCCCCCTGCCTCCCCGAAAACCTGGGCAACAGCGACTTCTGTCGGGAACTGGGCATCCGCTATCCCTATCTGGGCGGATCAATGGCCAAGGGAATCAGCTCGGTCGCCATGGTTTCGGAATTGGGCAAGGCGGGCATGCTCGGCTTCTTCGGAGCAGCCGGCCTGTCGCTCCCTGAGGTTGAGGCTGCCATCGATCGCCTGTCACGTGGAACGTTCCCCTATGGCTGTAATCTGATCCATTCTCCCCACGAGCCGGAACTTGAGCAGGCCCTGGTGGAGCTGTATCTGAGAAAAGGGGTCCGCCTGATCGAGGCATCCGCATTCCTTAAGCTGACCCTGCCGCTGGTGCGCTACCGCGTACGCGGCATCCACCGCCAGCCGGACGGCACCATCGCAACCCCCAACCGAATCATTGCCAAGGTTTCGCGGGAAGAGCTGGCCACCAGGTTCTTTGCGCCACCACCCGAGGTTTTTCTGCGGGAACTGCTGGCAAACGGCGAAATCACCGCCGAACAGGCTGAACTGGCCTCCCGCATACCCATGGCCCAGGAGATCACCGCCGAGGCCGACTCCGGCGGACACACCGATAACCGGCCGGCAAACGCCCTCTTTCCCACCATCGCATCCCTGGCCAGCCGCATGGAAACCGAGCACGGCTACGACCTGAAACTGCGCGTGGGTCTTGGTGGCGGCATCTCCACACCAGCTGCGGCCGCATCCGCATTTGTCATGGGGGCAGCCTATGTCATGACCGGCTCCATCAACCAGGCCTGCGTCGAATCCGGTACATCGGACGAGGTTCGCGCCATGCTGGCCGAGACCCGCCAGGCAGACGTGACCATGGCCCCCTCCGCCGACATGTTCGAAATGGGGGTCAACGTACAGGTCCTCAAACGTGGCACCATGTTTCCCATGCGCGCCGCAAAACTCTACGAGATCTACCGGGCCTGCCCGAGCCTGGAGGAAATCCCGGCCGCGGAACGGGAGAAGCTGGAGAAGACCATCTTCCGCTCACCGCTGGAGGAGATCTGGAAGACTACCCGCGACTATTTTCTACAGCGTGCACCGCAGCAGGTCACGCGCGCCGAACAGGATCCGAAACACCGCATGGCGCTGGTCTTCCGCTGGTATCTGGGACAGGCCGCCCACTGGTCGAAGGACGGTGACCCGACCCGCAAGATCGATTACCAGATCTGGTGCGGCCCGGCCATGGGCTCCTTTAACGAATGGGTTGGCGGATCTTTCCTGGAGGACCCCACCCGCCGAACCATCGTAACCGTCGCATTCAACATCCTTTTCGGCGCCGCACTACTGACCCGCGCCCATTTTCTTCGCTGCCAGGGCATCCCGATCCCCCGGGATATCCCGCAGATGAAACCGTTCGAACTCGCACAGATCAAGGAGTATCTATCAGGTGAAAGCGCACGATCCTAAACCATCAACTTCCAGCAATTCTGAGCCTCTTGCAATCATCGGCATTGGCTGTCTTTTCCCCCAGGCAGACGACCAGCACGCCTACTGGTCGAACATCACGGAGGGAGTCGACTCCATCACCGATATTCCGGCCACCCATTGGAAGACAGGTGATTATTACGATCAGGACCAGAAAAGCCCCGATCGAACCTATGGTCAGCGCGGCGGCTTTATTTCACCGGTTGACTTCAATCCCATGGAGTTCAATATCCCCCCCAATGTGCTTGAGGCTATCGATACCTCGCAACTTCTGGGGCTGATCGCGGCTGGCCAGGCGCTCAAAGACGCCGGCTACGGCCCGGAGCGTGAGTTTGACCACCGCAAGACCAGTGTCATACTGGGCGTCACCGGCACGCTTGAACTGGTAATCCCCCTGGGCGCCCGCCTGGGCCACCCCATCTGGAACAGGGCGCTCAAGGAAGCCGGTGTTGAGCAGAGCGTGGCCGACGATGTGGTGCAGCGCATATCAGACGCCTACGTACCCTGGCAGGAGAACTCCTTCCCCGGCCTGCTCGGCAATGTGGTGGCCGGCCGGATCAGCAAACAGTTTGACCTGGGCGGCACCAACTGTGTGGTGGACGCGGCCTGTGCCAGCTCCTTCGGCGCCCTGCACCTGGCAGCCATGGAACTGGCCACCGGCAAATCCGACATGGTCATCACCGGCGGTATCGACACCTTCAACGATATTTTCATGTACATGTGTTTCAGCAAGACACCGGCGTTATCCCCCAGCGGCAATGCCAAACCGTTTGACTCGTCGGCGGACGGCACCATTCTGGGAGAAGGGCTGGGGATCGTGGTCCTCAAACGTCTGGCCGATGCGGAGCGTGACAACGACAGGATTTATGCGGTCATACGCGGCATCGGCTCCTCCAGTGACGGCAAGGGGGATGCCATCTACGCGCCCAGCGCAGCAGGCCAGAAAAAGGCATTGCTGGACGCCTATGATCGCGCCGGTGTCACCCCGGAAACCATCGGGCTGGTGGAGGCGCACGGCACCGGCACCAAAGTCGGCGACGTGGTTGAGATCAGCGCCCTGCGCGATGTATACGGCGAAGCAACAAACCCCTGGTGCTCCCTCAGTTCGGTCAAAGCTCAGATCGGCCACACCAAGGCCGCAGCCGGAGCCGCCGGCATGATCAAGGCCGCTTTGGCCCTGCATCACAAAGTCCTGCCTCCCACCATCAAGGTCAAAAATCCGCTCAAGGAAGTAACCTGCGGAGCGACCCCCTTCTACCTGGCAACCGAAAAACGCCCCTGGCTTCCCCGTGGGGACATGCCGCGCCGCGCCGGGGTCAGCGCCTTCGGCTTCGGCGGCTCCAACTTCCACCTGGTGCTTGAGGAATATCACTCGACCAAAGAGACCGTCCAGTGGAACGGCAATGTCCAGCTCATTTCCCTCTCCGGATCAGACGCCGCCCAGCTGGACCAGGCCCTCGCCAACCTGCCGGCCAATGGTTCCTGGAGCGAACTCCGCCAGGCCGCCGCTGCCAGCCGGACCTCGTTCGACGCCAGTGAACCCTGCCGCCTGGCGCTGGTGGTCGAGCGCAACCAGACCAAGCTGGACATACTGGTTGCCAATGCCCGGACCATGCTCACCAAAAACCCTGACAGCGCCTGGAACACACCGGACGGAGCCTTCTTTGCCCGTGGCAAAACAGCGGGCAGCCTGGCCATGCTCTTTCCGGGACAGGGTGCCCAGTATACCGGCATGCTCAGGGATCTTATCTGCCACTTTCCCCAAGGGCTGGAAACGCTTGCCGCGGCGGACAGCGGTTTTTCTGCTGCGGAGAGCGCGCTGCTCTCCGACCTGATCTACCCGATCAGCGCCTTTGACAGCGAAACAAAGGGGCGTCAGGAAGACGCCCTGCGGCAAACACAGGTCGCCCAGCCGGCCATCGGTGCGGTCAGCCTGACTGCCCTGAAGATCCTGGAGGCGTTCGGCGTGCTTCCCGAAGCGGTGGCCGGTCACAGCTACGGTGAACTGACCGCCCTCTGCGCAGCGGGCTGCTATGATGAGACGGAACTCCATCAGCTCTCTCGCCTGCGCGGCCGTTTGATGGCCGAGGGTTCCGGCGACAGAGGCAGCATGCTGGCGGTCCAGGCGCCCCTGGCAACGGTGGAGAAGATCATTTCCGAAGCAAAACTCGACCTGGTGATCGCCAACCGCAACGCCCCCCTGCAGGCGGTCCTGTCGGGCAGCAGCGCCGAAATCGAGCGCGCCACGGCTGTTTTTAGCGACAACAACCTCAATGCCAAGCAGCTCCCGGTGGCTGCCGCCTTCCACAGCAGCCTGGTGGCCGATGCCGCTGTCCCCTTCCTGGCCGAGCTTGAGAAGATGGAGTTCACACCGGCCCGCATCCCGGTCTATGCCAACAGCAGCGCCGCAGAGTACCCTGCGGATGCAGCCCAGGCCAAGACCCTGCTGGCGCACCAACTGGCCCGTCCGGTGGAGTTTGTAGCCGAGATCGAGGCCATGTACGCAGCCGGCGCACGCACCTTCGTTGAAGTCGGCCCCGGCGCCCGGCTGATCGGCCTGGTTTCGGCCATCCTCGGCAAGCGTGAGCATGTAGCCATGGCCATGGATGCCTCGGCCGGCATGCGCTCCGGCATTGCCGACCTGGCCCGCACCCTGGCCCGACTGGCCGTCCTGGGTCACAACGTTCGCCTGACCGCCTGGGATGCCGGCTACCAGCCACCGCTTGCCAACGCCAAAAAGCCGGCCATGACCATACCGATCTGCGGCGCCAACTATGTCAAGCCGAAACCGCAGCGCCCACCGGTTGCCCGGAACCCGAAACCGGGGACGAGGGATCAGGAAAGTCTTTTACCGGTCCCCGGTACCCAGCCCCCAATCTCCGATTTTCGGTCCCCGGTTCCCGGTCCCCATTCCCCAGTCTCCGATTTCCAATCCCCGGTCCCTGGTCACCAGTCCCATGCAGTTCCCCGCGATGCACTGCTGGAATCACTGCGCATCACCAGAGAAGGTATGTCGGTCCTGCAGAAGATGCAGGAAGAAACCGCCCAACTCCATCGACGCTTTCTGGACGGACAGGAAACCGCCAGTCGCACCATCCTGACCCTGCTGGAACAGCAACAGTCCCTCATGCAGGGGGGCGGTGTACCGCAACCGCTTCCCGCAACCAGGCCGCCCATGATGATTGAAACGGCGCCAGTTGCAGCTGTCGTTGCTCCGATCACTGTCCAGGAGCGCCCGGCCATTGCAGCGCCTCCTGCGCCAACTCCCGGCAAGGCTGTCACCGAGACCCTGCTGGCGGTAATCAGTGAAAAAACCGGCTATCCAGTGGAGATGCTGGAACTGGACATGGGCATGGATTCGGACCTGGGCATCGACTCCATCAAACGGGTCGAGATCCTCTCCGCACTCCAAGAGCGTCTGCCCGGCGCGCCAACCATCGGCCCGGAGCATCTGGGCACACTGCACACCCTGGGTGAAATCGCCACCTTTCTGGCAGCAGGTTCCGCGCCCACAGCAAGCACACCTCAGCCTTTCACTGCCGCGCCTTCCCTGTCCACAACCACCGTCAACGAGACCCTGCTAACGGTGGTCAGTGAAAAGACCGGCTATCCGGTGGAAATGCTGGAACTGGACATGGGCATGGATTCGGACCTGGGTATCGACTCCATCAAACGGGTCGAGATCCTCTCCGCACTCCAGGAGCGTCTGCCCGGCGCGCCAACCATCGGCCCGGAACATCTGGGCACACTGCGCACCCTGAGTGAAATCGCCACCTTTCTGTCGGCAGGTTCTCCAGCCGCAACAGGCGCATCCCACCCTCCCGCTTCCGTGCCAACCCTTTCCGCCACCTCCGTCAGCGAAACCCTGCTGGCAGTGGTCAGCGAGAAGACCGGCTATCCGGTGGAGATGCTGGAACTGGACATGGGCATGGATTCGGACCTGGGTATCGACTCCATCAAACGGGTCGAGATCCTCTCCGCACTCCAGGAGCGTCTGCCCGGCGCGCCAACCATCGGCCCGGAACATCTGGGAACCCTGCGCACCCTGGGTGAAATCGCCAGCTACCTATCTGCAGGCGCTGCGCCCGTGGCCGCGGCCATGGAGCAAACCCCCGCCTTCCCGGCTCCGCTACAGAGTACCGACCCAACCATCAGTGCGGCAACGGTCAACCGCAGCACTATCGTTCCGGTAGTTCTGAAAAGCGCAACCGGTCCAATCACCTTAACAGCGACAGGGGAAATCTGGGTGACTGACGATGGATCGGCGTTCTCTGCGGATCTGCGCCAATTGCTGGCCTCCAGCGGCCGGACGGTCCGACTGCTGACGGTGGAAGATGCCCAGGAAGCCGCGCCAACGGCAGATATGGCCGGCCTGGTCATCGTTGCCCCGCTCGCCGGCACCGACGACCGTTTTCTTGAGCAGGCCTTCCAACTGTTGAAAAGCGCCGCTCCGACCTTGCGCCGGTCAGGCGCAACCGGCGGAGCGCTGTTCACGACCGTTTCCCGATTAGACGGTTCCTTTGGCTGCGGAGCCGGAACAGCTCTCAGCGACCCGCTCTCAGGTGGTCTGGCCGGTCTGGTTAAAACCGCGGCCCGCGAGTGGTCCGAGGTGACCTGCAAGGCCATTGACCTGGGCCAGTTCCCCGAACCGGGCGCAGCGGCCCGCGCCGTGGCCGACGAGCTGTTGCTCAGCGGACCGGTGGAGGTGGGGCTGATGCCCGAGGGACGCCTGGCCCTGGAGCTGGTCGCCCTGCCCAGCCTGCAGGCGCCCCTGACGCCCCCCATCCGGGAAGGTGAAGTGGTGGTGGTGACCGGAGGAGGGCGTGGCGTAACTACTGAAGCAGCGGTGGCCCTGGCGCGGGCCTATCGCCCGCTGTTGGTCCTGCTGGGCAGGAGCCGGTTGCAGACCGATGAGCCGGCCTGGCTGGCGCAGCTAACCGATGAAAGCCAGATAAAACGGGCGATTCTGGAACATGCAACGGAAAAACTCCATCCCAAGGCGATCGAGGAGCAGTATCGGGCTCTGATGGCCGGGCGCGAACTGCGCACGACCCTGGCCAGGGTGACAGCTGCCGGCGGCACGGCCATCTACTGTTCCGTTGATATCCGCAACAGTCAGGCAGTCAATGACCTGCTGCAGCAAATCCGCCGGGAACACGGTCCCATCCGGGGCATCATCCACGGCGCCGGTGTCCTGGCCGACCGTCTGATTACGGACAAGACCCTGGAACAGTTCGCCATGGTCTACGGCACCAAGGTGGGCGGACTACGCTCGCTGCTGGACGCCACCGTCGGGGACGATCTGCGTTTCATCGCCCTGTTTGCCTCCACAACCGGACGTTTCGGCCGTTCCGGACAGGTGGATTATGCCGTGGCAAACGAAGTACTCAACAAGCTGGCCCAGGCCGAGGCGCGCCGCCGCGCCGGCTGTCGCAGCGTCAGCATCAACTGGGGTCCCTGGGACGGCGGCATGGTCACCCCGGCCCTGAAAAAGGTCTTTGCCGGAGAAGGCATTGGACTAATCGGTCTGGCCGAAGGGGGAGAACTGCTGATCCGCGAGATTGCCGCAGCGGATGCGCCGGTGGAAGTTGTTGCCATGGCAGCCGCCACTCAGGAGGCACTGGTCCTCCCCAAACCGGCCTCAAGCAAACAGCTCACGGAAACGTTCAACCTGACCCTCTCCGTTGATGACTACCCCTTTCTCCGTTCCCATGTCATGGATGGCAAGGCGGTGCTCCCCATGGCCATGATCGTGGAGTGGCTTTCCCACGGTGCCTTGCACGACCATCCCGGTTTCCGCTTCCACGGTTTCAACGACCTGCGCATCTGCAAGGGGGTCGTGTTCGAACACACCACACCCTATGGGGTGCGAATCATGGCCGGACGCGCCCAAAAACGCGATTCGCTCTACAATGTAACGGTGGAGCTGGTCGGTTCGGGCTACGAAGGTCGTCCCGTTCTGCACGCCCGGGGTGAAATTGTTCTGGCCCGGAAACTCCCCGAGGGTATCCGCTCCATCCCCGACCCCCCAGCCGCTCCCTATGCGCCGTACAACGGCCGGATCTACGATCCGCAGCGTCTGTTCCACGGACCGGATCTGCACGGTATCGAACAGGTTGAGAGCTGCTCAGCCAAGGGGGCCTCAGCACTGGTCAAGGCAGCTCCCCAGCCCTCCAGCTGGATCAGGAATCCTTTCCGCAGCGACTGGATCAGCGACCCTCTCTCCATGGACAGCGCTTTTCAGCTGATGATCCTGTGGAGTTTCGATCGTTTCGGCGCCGGCTCACTACCCTGTTTCGCGGGGCGTTTCCGCCAGTATCACGACCGCTTCCCCCGTGAGGGGGTCCAGGTGGTCATCCGCGTCACTGCCGAACGGGAGCATGGCGCCACCGCCGACATGGAGTTCCTTGACCGCCAGACCGGAAAGTTGGTGGCGCGCCTGGAGGGGTACGAGTGTGTGATCGACCCGTCGCTGGCCCATGCCTTCCAGCGCAACAAACTGTCCCAGGCGAATCGCAGCGCACTGAGAGCCGCCTGAAATGCACCAATCATCGGTTGCGATTGTAGGGATAGGCGGCATCTTTCCCGATGCCCCGGATCTTGCCCGCTTCTGGGACAACATCCGTTTGGCTAAAAACTCCGCCCGGGTTGTGCCGGAAGGACGCTGGCACATCCCGGTGGAAACCGCCTTTCACCCCGAGGTCGGCAAAGCCGATCATGTCTATTCCCGCCATAGCTGTTTTATCGAAGAGATCCCCTCCCTGGACGGTCTGGCCGGTCTGGCGCCCGGATTCCAGGCTCCGACCGGTCTTGACCCGCTCTTCCACCTGCTGATCCACGCCGGTAAACGGGCCTTTGACGACGGCATCACCGAACCGCTGGATCGTTCCCGCATCGGCGTTATCATCGGCAACCTGGCCCTGCCCAGCGAAACATCCGCCCAACTGGCCCGGCAATGGCTGGGCAGAACCTTTGAGGAAAAACTCCTCGGCCACGCTTCCCCGCGGGCCGATGTCAATCCGATCAACCGCTACGTTGCCGGCCTGCCAGCCGGACTGCTGGCCGCTGCCCTCGGTCTGGGCGGCGGGAGCTGCACCCTGGATGCCGCCTGCGCATCCTCGCTCTACGCCATCAAACTGGCCGCCAGCGAACTGCTCTCCGGTCGCGCCGACGCCATGCTGACCGGCGGGCTCTCCCGACCAGATCCGCTCTATACCCAGATGGGCTTCTCCCAGTTGCGAGCCCTGTCGCGGCGCGGCATCTGCTCCCCCTTCGACTCCTCAGGCGACGGCCTGGTGGTGGGCGAAGGGGCCGGGATCTTCCTGCTCAAACGGACCGAGGACGCCTTGGCACATGGCGACCGGATCTACGGCATCATCAGGGGTATCGGCCTGGCCAACGATGTGGGTGGCAGCCTGCTGGCCCCCCTTTCCGAAGGGCAGTTGCGCGCCATGCGCAGCGCCTACACCCAGGCCGGCTGGGACCCCCGGGACGTGGATCTGATCGAATGCCACGCCACCGGCACCCAGGTGGGTGACGCCACCGAAGTCGCCAGCCTGCGGGAACTGTGGGGCAATGCCCGGCCTGATGGACGAGCGTGCATCATCGGCTCGATCAAGTCCAACATCGGTCATCTGCTGACCGCTGCCGGCGCGGCAGCCCTGACCAAGGTGCTGCTGGCCATGGCCGAGGAACAGCTTCCCCCCACCGCCAATTTCAGCGCGCCCCAACCGGGAATGGATCTGGACAACAGCCCCTTCCGGGTACTGAGTGAAGGGATCGCCTGGGAACGCCGGGGCAATGGCATCCCGCGACGGGCAGCGGTCAGCGCCTTCGGATTTGGCGGCATCAACGCCCACCTGCTGGTGGAGGAATGGCTGCCGGAGAGCGGGCGAACCAGGCCGGCCAAACAGGACCAGAAACCGAAAACGCACGTTCCGGTTGCAATTATCGGCATGGACGCCCGCTTCGGTCCCTGGCAGTCGTTGCGTTCCTTCCAGGAACGGGTTCTGGGGGACAGGGCACACGCGCTACCCGCTCCTCCCACAAAATGGTGGGGCGCCCAGGAGAGCATCTGGTTCCAGGAGCAAGGGCTGCAGCAGACCCCTTTCAGCGGCTACTACCTGGACGAGGTTGCGGTTGCAACCGACCAGTTCCGCATCCCTCCCCGTGAGATGGAGGAGATGCTGCCGCAGCAGATCCTGATGCTCAGCTCAGCCGCGGCAGCCATGGCCGATGCCGGTCTTGACCGGGAGGGCAACCAACGAGCAGGGGTCTTTATGGGCATTGCCCTGGACCTGAACAGCACCAACTTCAGCTTCCGCTGGTCCCTGGCGGAACAGGCCGCAGTCTGGGCCAGGGAGCTGGGCCGCGAATTGTCTGATGAGGAACTGGCGGCCTGGACCGCGCAACTGCGGGACGACGCCAGCCCGCCCCTAACCGCCAACCGTACCATGGGCGCCCTGGGCAACATCGTGGCCAGCAGGATTGCGCGGGAATTCAGGGTCGGGGGACCGAGCTTTGCCCTGGCCAGCGAGGAGAATTCCGGCATCCGCTCCCTGGAAACGGCGCTGCGCATGCTCCAGTCGGGCGAGATCGACCGGGCCCTGGTCGGGGCAGTGGACCTGGCCGGTGACCTGCGCTCGGTTCTGGGGCAGCACGCCGGCAGGGAATTCTCTCGTTCCGGCCGTGGGCTTCCCTTTGATCAGCGCGCCGACGGCGCCATAGTCGGTGAAGGGGCCGCCTGTGTGGTGCTCAAGCGTCTGGATGACGCCGAACACGATGGTGACCGGATCTATGCGGTTATCCGCGGCATCGGCACTTCCAGCGGCACAACCACCATTCCGGATCAGGCAGCCTATTGCCAGGCCCTGGAGCGCGCCTACTGCGACGCGGGGGTCAATCCGGCAACTATCACCTATCTGGAGGCGCACGCCAGCGGCCATCCGGCCGAGGACTGCATGGAGGCCGCAGCCCTGGCAATCTTCTTCGGAACAACACCCACGGATGACGCCCCTCCGCGCAAGGATCGTTCCTGCGCCATCTCCAGCGTCGCGGCCGACATCGGCCAGAGCGGTGCGGCCTCCGGCCTGGCCTCCCTGGTGCGGGGCTGCCTGGCGCTCTATCAGGAAATCATCCCCCCCTGCCGCGGCCTGGAGAGCCCCTGCAACGAGCTTTCCGGTCCCGGTCCGCTCTACCTTCCCCGCACTCCCCGCTACTGGCTCCGTAACCGGGCCGAAGGACCGCGCCGGGCGGGGATCAGCGCCTTTGGCATGGATGGCGGCTGCAGCCACGTGGTTCTGGAAGGGTGGGACGCTCTCCCGCCCCGAGCGGAACGGATCGCTCCGCTCGGGGCGGGATCGGAATTCCTCTTCTCCCTCACTGGAGTGAACCGGGCCGAACTGGCCAGGGGGCTCGACCTGCTGCGTCAACGTACCGCCCATGCCTCGGACGATAGCTTGGCAACACTGGCGCGTGAATGGTACGGACGCGGCGCCACGCACGACCTTGAAGGGGACCAGCCCCCCCGCGCCCTGGCCCTGGTCGCCCGCAACCGGGATGAACTGCTGGCACTGGTCGATCTGGGCAAGCAACTACTGGCCTCCGACAGTTCAACGGATGAGCTTCTGGCTCACCCCGCCCTGCATGACCGCCTGTTTTATTCCTCTGCGCCGCTGGGACTGGAGGGCAAGGTCGCCTTTGTGTTTCCCGGCTCTGGAAACCATTACCCCGGCATGGGCATGGAACTCTCCTGCCGCTGGCCGGAGATCTTCCGGCTGCAGGACGGGGACAACCTCTACCTACGCAGCCAGTTTCAACCGGAACGGTTCTGGAACGGAGCCCCTCCGGCGGAGATCAACAACGACCACCGGGCCGTTCTTTTCGGCCAGGTTGCCACCGGCTGCGCCGTCAGCGACCTGCTACGCGACTTCGGAGTGGAACCCCAGGCCTCCATCGGCTACAGCCTGGGTGAATCGGCAGCCTTCTTTGCCCTGGGAGCCTGGCACGACCGGGACGGCATGTTGTCCCGCATGCACAACTCGACCCTCTTCACCCGTGACCTTGCGGGGGAATGCAGGGCAGCGCAACGCGCCTGGGGCCTGGCAGAGGGAAGCAGGGTGGAATGGAGCATCGGCGTGGTGACCGCTCCGGCACCGGAGGTTCGCACTGCCCTTGAGGGCACTGCCCGCGTCTATCTGCTGATCGTCAACACTCCTGATGAATGTGTAATCGGCGGCGACAGCAGGAGTGTCGGACAGCTTGTGGAGCGGCTCGGCCGCCCCTTCTTCCCGCTCCAGGGGGTAACCACGGTCCATTGCGAGGTGGCCCGGGAGGTTGCGGTCCCCTACCGTCAGCTGCACCTCTTCCCCACCACCCCACCGGCCGGAATCCGTTTTTACAGCGGCGCCAAAAACGCCGCCTACGAGCTCAACCGCGAAAGCGCGGCCGACTCGATTCTTGCCCAGGCGCTGGAAGGGATCAACTTCCCGGCCACCATTGAACAGGCCTACAGCGATGGGGTGCGGCTGTTTCTTGAAATGGGACCGGGCAGTTCCTGCAGCAGGATGATCGGTCGTATCTTGGAAAACCGCCCCCACCTGGCCAGATCGATCTGCCATCAGGGGCAGGATCCGGTCTCCGGTCTGCTGCGGCTTCTGGCGCAACTGGTGGCGGAGCGAGTGCCGCTGGACCTGTCGCCCCTCTTTGCCGCTCCGGTGGATAAACCGTACGATGCACACAAGAAAACCATGCTGCGCGTCCCCAGCGGAGGAATGCCATTTCAACCCTCGCTTCCGCCGCGCCGGAGTACGGCCATTCCCGTGCCCCCCACCTCCCACCCTAACCCTCTCCCAAAGGGAGAGGGAACAAAGAGCCCAATATCAGCGTCCATGACACTTCCGAGGGAGAGCGCGCCTGAACGCCTCCACCGGAGAAACGGGGAGCGTTCACCCCATGAGCAGGTTATTCACGACTTTGCCGCAGCCCAGCAAGCGCGCCTCAAAGCCCACGAAGCCTATCTGCGGGTTTCCGAAAACCTGACCGGCGCCATGGCCCAGGCCCTGCAGCTGCAGGTCTCGCTCCGGCAGGCGTTGGGAGATGGGGCATTGCCGGATGACTCTGAGACTGCGATCCCCCCTCCCCCTCCTCACCTCCCCCGTGAAGGGGGAGGTACATTCAGCCAGCAGGCAGCGAATACGCCCCTTGCTCCCGCGACGTCCGTTCCCTGCGTCTTTGACCGCGCCATGTGCCTGGAATTTGCCCGCGGCAGCGTCAGCCGCATGCTCGGCCCCGATTTTGCCGAGCTGGACAGCTTTCCCACCAGGGTGCGTCTGCCGGACGAACCGCTGATGCTGGTGGACCGCATCGTCACCCTGGAAGGTGAGGCCAGATCCATGACCAGCGGCCGGGTGGTGACCGAGCACGACATCCATGCCGGAGCCTGGTACCTGGATGGTGGAAGGATTCCCACCTGCATCGCCGTGGAAGCCGGTCAGGCTGACCTGTTCCTCTCCGGCTACCTGGGCATCGACTTCATCACCCGCGGCCAGGCGGTCTATCGCCTGCTGGATGCGGTGGTCACCTTCCATCGCGCCCTGCCCGGTCCGGGTGAGACGATCCGCTATGACATCCGCATCGAGCGTTTTTTCCGCCAGGGAGACACCTACCTGTTCCGCTTCCGGTTTGACGCCACCGTCAACGGCGAAGCGCTGCTGACCATGCAGGACGGCTGCGCCGGTTTCTTCACCAGCCATGAACTGGATGCGGGCAAGGGGATCATCCGGCCGGCCATTGACCTGCGCCCCACCAGGGGAACCCGCCCCGCCGACTGGCGCGAGTTAGTGGCCATGGTCCGTGAAGGGTACGACAGAGATCAGCTTGACCGTCTGCGTACCGGAGACCTGGCCGGATGCTTCGGTCCGCTCTTTGCCCTTCCCGGCCTGACCCGTCCCCTGACCATTCCGGGCGGCGCCATGCAGCTGGTCCACCGGGTGTGCGGGATTGACCCTGACGGCGGACACTACGGACTCGGCCAGATTGTTGCCGAGGCTGACATCCACCCCCAGGACTGGTTCATCACCTGCCACTTTGTGGATGACCGGGTCATGCCCGGAACCCTGATGTACGAGTGCTGCATGCACACCCTGCGGATCTTCCTGCTGCGCATGGGATGGGTTGCCGAGGACGGGCAGGCGGCCTGGGAGCCGGTTCCGGGCGTGGCCAGCCGGCTCTGCTGCCGGGGCCAGGTCCTGGAGACCACCAAAATCGTCACCTACGAAGTCTGTATCCGCGAACTGGGCTATGGCCCCGAGCCCTATGCCATCGCCGATGCCCTGATGTACGCCGACGGCCGGCCGATCGTGGAAATCACCAGCATGTCGGTGCGTCTCTCCGGCTCCAGCCGGGAGAAACTTGAGGCGCTTTGGGAGGGGAGTAGTAAAGCCCCTCACCCCAGCCCTCTCCCAGGGGGAGAGGGAGTTATTGGTCGTGATGACCGCAAACCGGCCATCTACACCAAACAGCAGATCCTGGCCTACAGCAACGGCAATCCCTCGGAAGGATTCGGTGAACCGTACCGGATCTTTGACAGCGGCCGCAAGATCGCCCGTCTGCCCGGCCCCCCGTTCCAGTTCATGGACCGAATCACCGCAGTCCAGGGTGAACCATGGCGCATGGTAGCCGGCGTCCGGACCGAGGCCCAGTACGATGTTCCGACCGATGCCTGGTATTTCGCGGCGGACCGGCAGCAGCGCATGCCCTTCGCGGTCCTGCTGGAGGCGGCCCTGCAGCCCTGCGGCTGGCTGGCGGCCTACATCGGATCGGCGCTGACCACAGCCAATGACATTTCCTTCCGCAACCTGGGAGGGAACGCGGTCCAGCACCGGCCTGTCACCCCGGCCAGCGGCACCCTGACCGCAAGTGCCTGCATGAAAAAGGTTGCCACCAGCGGCGGCATGATCATCCAGGAGTACGACTTCTCCGTAACTGACCGTGACGGTGTCCTCTACGAGGGGGAGACCATGTTCGGCTTCTTTTCCAGGGAAGCCCTGGCATCCCAGGTGGGGATCCGCGACGCCACGCCCTATCAGCCGACCGCGGAGGAACACAGTCGCGGCCGCAGCCTCTCCTTCCCCCGGGAGGCGCCTTTTCCGGAGCAGCAACTGGCCATGATTGACCGTATCGAACTGTTCGTCCCGGATGGCGGACCGGCCGGGCTCGGCTATGTGCGTGGAATAAAGGATGTGAACCCCGAAGAGTGGTTCTTCAAGGCCCATTTTTACCAGGACCCGGTTACACCCGGCTCCCTGGGGCTGGAATCATTCCTGCAGCTGGTCAAGTTTGCGGCTGTGGAACGCTGGGGGTGGGACGGCAAGGCCATCCTGGCTGCCATGACCCTCGGCCAGCGTCACCGCTGGCTTTACCGCGGCCAGGTCGTTCCAACCAACAGCCGGGTCTGCGTGGAAGCCTGGATCACAACCTGCGATGACGAGCGGCGCATCCTGCTGGCCGACGGCTTCCTGTCCGTGGACGGTCGCACAATTTACCAGATGAATGATTTCAGCGTGCGGATGATCTAACGTGAGCGATAAGTCTCCCTTCTCCCTTTGGGAGAAGGTGCCCCGCAGGGGCGGATGAGGGGAATTTTGGAGTACCAACCATGAAATACAGCAGAGTAATTATCGAAGCGTTCGGCTACCAGTTGGCACCGGTGGTTGTTTCCACCAGTGACCTTGAAGCGCGCCTGGAGCCGCTCTACCGCGAGCTGCGCATCGCGCCGGGACAGTTGCAGGCCCTGACCGGCATCCGCGAGCGGCGCTGGTGGAAGCCGGGCTACCCCCTTTCCCAGGGTGCCATTGCCGCCGGCAAAAAAGCCCTGGCAGTAAGCGGAGTTACCCCCGACCAGATCGGCGCCCTGATCTATGCCGGTGTCTGCCGCGAGCAATTCGAGCCGGCCACCGCCTGCCGGGTCGCAGATGGCCTCGGCATCGGCGGCCAAGCCGCCATCTTTGATCTGTCCAACGCCTGCCTGGGGGTCCTGAACGGCATCCTGGACCTGGCCAACCGCATCGAGCTGGGCCAGATCCGGGCCGGCATGGTGGTTTCCTGCGAAAGCGCGCGGGAGATCAACGAGATCATGATCAGCCGCATGCTGAAAGAGCGGCGCATGGAGCATTTCGCCTCCTCCCTGGCCACCCTGACCGGCGGTTCCGGGGCCGTGGCCGTGCTGTTGACCGACGGTTCCTTTTCCGGTTCGGCCCGGCGGCAGCTGCTGGGCGGCGTCACCCTGGCGGCGCCGGAGCACCACCAGCTCTGCCTGTGGGGGGTGACGCCGGACGGCAAGGGGGGCTACGAGCAGGTCATGTCCACCGACGGGGTTAATGTCATGAATCATGGCGTGGAGCTGGGGAGGCGCACCTGGAACGCCTTTCTCCCCCACCTGGGGTGGCGGGCGGAAGAGGTGGATCAGGTCATTTGCCACCAGGTCGGCTCGGCACACCAGAACGCCATCCTCAAGACCCTGGGCATCTCCGATGACCGGGACTTCACCACTTACGAATACCTGGGCAACATGGGCACGGTCTCCCTGCCGCTTACCGCTGCCCTGGCAGCGGAGCGCGACATCCTGCTCCAGGGGGATCGGGTCGCCCTGCTGGGCATCGGTAGTGGTCTCAACTGTCTCATGCTGGGAGTGGAGTGGTGAGTGATGCGCTGAAAAAGCACTACCCCTTCACCGGCAGGTATCTGGATCTGGATGGCCTGGCGTACCACTACCTGGATGAAGGAAGCGGCCCGGTGGTGGTCATGCTGCACGGCAACCCCTCCTGGTCGTTCTACTACCGCAACCTGGTCAGCACGCTCTCCACCCGTTACCGCTGCATCGTTCCGGACCACATGGGGTGCGGCCTGTCCGACAAACCGGATGATGACCGCTACGACTACACCCTGGGCCGGCGGGTGTCTGACCTGGAACAGCTGCTCGCCCATCTGGGCATCAGGGACAGCATCACCCTGGTCGTCCACGACTGGGGCGGCATGATCGGCATGGCCTATGCTGTCCGCCACCCCCTGGCCATCAAGCGGCTGGTGGTCATGAATACAGCCGCCTTCCATCTCCCCCCCACAAAACGACTTCCCCTGGCGCTCCGCATCTGTCGCGACACCAAGCTGGGCAGCCTTCTGGTGCGCGGCCTGAACGCCTTCAGCCTGGCCGCCTCCTTTGTGGGGTGCAAACGCAACCCCATGACCGCCGAACTCCGCGGCCTGTACCGCCTGCCCTACAATTCCTGGCGCAACCGGATCGCCACCCTGCGCTTTGTGCAGGACATCCCCCTGGCGCCCGGCGACCGCGCCCATGATCTGGTCAGTTCAGTATCCAAAGGCATCGGCCAGTTCAGCGATCTGCCCATGGTCATCTTCTGGGGTGAGCGGGACTTCGTCTTTGACCGCCACTTCCTGGCCGAATGGCAGCGCCGTTTCCCCAGGGCGGAACTCCACCGCTATCCCGACGCCGGTCACTACATCCTGGAGGACATGAAAGAGGTCGTGGTGCCGATCATCACGGAGTTTCTGGAGCGGACAGAGTAGCGTTTCAGGAGTTCGTAGCCAATTCCCGTTAAAGTCTGTTACAATAAATTCAACGTACCCATAGAAGTTCATTCACTTTTTCAGACAGGAGATGATCATCATGACTAATGCGACAAAAGTTGCCGACGATATCTTCATGGTTCCCTGGGACCAGGGAAATGGCGTAATCAGACGCGAAATCTGGATCGGACAGGATGGAAAGGCCTCCCGCTACCATTTGGCCTATATCAATCAGGAAATGTGCACCGCCGATGACGGCCGGGTGCTGGGATTTGACTATATCAACGGCCAGGTGAACGCCTATTCCATGGGTGAAATCGAGAACAGCACCTTTTCCACCCTTGAAGAACTGGAGGAGCGCTTTGATGTCAAATGGGACTTCCTTCCAAAACCGAACACTCCGCCAAGCGGCCTGGGTGAGCAATCCGCGGGCGTGATCGGCGCGGATGACGGCGGTGAATATCCGGAAACCAAGGGCATGAAACTGACCATTACAAAGGGTGGTTCAGCGGATTTCTTCAAACGTGGGAGGGAACTGGCTTCCAAACTGGACCGGGGCGAGCGCCCCGAGCCTGAAAAGGTGATCATGTTCGGTAGCCGGGCCGACCTGTGCTACTCGCAGATGCCCAAGGGGGAGTGGGCCAGTCTGCGGGGCAAACTGCTCACCGGAAAGTCGACGACCTTTGAGTGATTGGTGGGAATCTGAACGGAAGAGGTACAAGGTGTGGAGAGGAAGAGAATCAGGGGCGGCCGCATGGTCGCCCTTATCTTATTATCATCGCAACGAAATTTTTGATGTTTCCGGAGAAAAACCATTCAACACCTTACGAAAATGTCAGCGCACTGTATCTCAGAAATCCAGCGGACTTTTCGGTTCCTTGCCCGTCCTGACCGGCACGCAGTGGGTATAGATCATGGTGGTTTTCAGGCCTAAATGTCCCAACAAGGTTTGAATCATGCGGATATCGTACCCGGCCTGGAGCAGAGGTTTCTCAAAGTGAGCTACCACGGCCTCTGGAGCCCGAGAAACAGAGTGCCCCTGAAAAGAGTGCGACTGCTTCCTGAAAAGAGACAGCGGAAACCAGAGACGCAAAGCGGCCGCCACTGTGCCGCTGAAACCACAGCGGTTTTGAGGTCCGCCAAAGGAGGAAACTGGCGCAAACAAAGCAACGCAACCACGATAAAAGAGCAGAGCACAACTCAAATCGACTCAAAACGGCATAAATCCTTATTGAAACATCCTCATAGAGTCGTATTATCGGCCCAGCGGAAGACTGAAACCCGATTATTAATCCACATGGCGCGCGCAGTGGTGCAAAGCAGGTTCGTTCAACTGGACTTTATGCGGCGGCTTCGCTCGGCGCCCCATAAACTCTTAATTCGTTATGGATTTAAAAAGGTGATAGTGTCAAAAGTTTCATGAAAGACCGGGATATTGAAATGGAAAATGCCTGAA